>DDTA01000310.1 GCA_002344285.1 Myxococcales bacterium UBA2376 | reverse complement strand
GCAGGTGGCCGAGAGCCGCGCCCTAGGCGCCGACGCCATCCTGGTCATCCTGGCGATGATCGACGACGCCCTGGCCGCTGACCTGATGAGCGAGGCCGCCCGCTACGGCATGGACGCGCTGGTCGAGGTCCACGACGAGGCCGAGGCCGCGCGCGCGGTCGCCGCCGGCGCCCGCCTCATCGGGGTCAACCACCGCGACCTGCGCACGTTCCAGATGGACCTCGGGCTCACGGGGCGGCTCGCGCCTGCGGTCCCGGCGGGCACGGTGCTGGTCGCCGAGAGCGGCATCCGCACGCCCGCCGACGTCGCGATGCTCGCGGCCGCGGGTGCGCACGCCATCCTCGTGGGCGAGACGCTCATGCGCGCGGCCAGCCCGGGCGACGAGCTGCGGCGGCTGGCGGCGGGCGCGGCGTGATCATGCCACTGGTCAAGATCTGCGGCATCACGCGCGTCGAGGACGCCGATCAGGCGGCCGCCGACGGCGCCGACTTCCTCGGGCTCAACTTCTGGCCCGGGTCGAAGCGGCGGGTGACCCCGGAGACCGCGGCGCCGCTGGTCGTCGCCGCGCGCGCGATGTCGGCGACGGTCCAGCTCGTCGGGCTGTTCGTCGATCAGTCGGAGGGCGAGATCACGGGCATCGCGAACGCGGTCGGGCTCGACCTCGTGCAGCTCCACGGCGACGAGCCTCCGTCGCTGGTCGCGGCGCTCACGACGCGCGGGCTGCGGGTGTGGAAGGCGCACGCCGTCATGGGCCCCGAGGACATCGACGGGCTCGCCGCGTGGCCCGCGGACGCCCACCTGCTCGACGCGCCGAGCCCGGGGCGCGGTGGCTCGGGGAAGACGTTCGACTGGGCGCTCGCCGAGGCGGCGGTGGCGGCGGGGCACCGCGTGGTGCTGGCGGGCGGGCTCACGCCCGCCAACGTCGCCGAGGCCGTGGCGCGGGTGCGGCCGTACGCCGTCGACGTCGCGTCGGGCGTGGAGAGCGCGCCGGGGGTGAAGGATGCGGCGAAGGTGCGGGCGTTCCTGGAAGCTGCGCGTCCTTCGACTCGCCCTCGCTAGGCGAGGGCTCGCTCAGGACGAACGGGTTAGAATCGACGCGTGCGCCTCGGCTCGCTTGCGCTCGTGATCTGCGCCGCGTGTGGCGACAACACGTCGGTGCCGCCGGTCGACGCGGCGCCGATCTCGTACGACCCGTGGACGCTCGTGGTGTTGCCCGACACGCAGGGCTACACGTACGTCCACCCCGACGTCTGGTACGCGCAGACGCGCTGGATCGCCGAGCACGCCGCCGAGCTCGACGTGCAGCTCGTCGCGCACGTCGGCGACATCACCGAGTGGAACACGCCCGGCGAGTGGGACGTCGTGGCGCGCGGCCTCGCCGACCTCGACGGGGTGGCGCCGCTCGTGCTCGTGCCCGGTAACCACGACTACGACGTCACGGTCGAGCGGGTCTCGCGCCTCTCGCAGTACTGGTCGCCCGACGCCTTGCGCGCGACCCCCAGCTTCGGCGGGCTCTTCCAGGCCGATCGCACGGACAACAGCTACGTCGTCACGCAGATCCGCGGTCAGCCGTGGCTCGTGCTCGGGCTCGAGTGGGGACCGCGCGACGTCGTCCTCGACTGGGCCGGCGCGGTCCTCGACGCCCATCCCGATCATCACGTCGTCGTCGTCACCCACGCCTACACGTACCTCGACAACCAGCGGTACGACTGGGCGACGCAGGGCCAGCGGCAGCTCTACAACCCGCACAACTACGTCGGCGTCGCGTGGCCCGAGGTCAACGATGGCGAGGAGATCTGGCAGAAGCTCGTCGCGCCGCGCGCCAACGTCGACCTCGTCGTCTCGGGGCATGTGCCCGACGCCGGCGTCGGCCGCCTGTCGTCGGAGGCGGCCGGCGGCAAGGTGGTGCACCAGCTCCTCGCCAACTTCCAGTCGGGGCCCATGGGCGGCAACGGCTACCTGCGGCTCCTGACGTTCCACTGGGATCGCATCGAGGTGAGGACGTACTCGCCGTACCTGGACGACTTCGAGACGTCGCCCGCGCACGACTTCGTCTTGCCGTGGGCGCCGTGACGGTGGTGCGCGCGCCGTGACCGTCGCGGTCGTGGTCTTCGTCCTCACCTACCTGGTGATCGCCAGCCGGCAGCTGACGATCCTCAAGCTCGATCGGCCCGCCGGTGCGCTGGTGGGCGCGGTGGCGATGGTCGCCATCGGCGGCCTGGGCCTCGACGCCGCCCTCGCGGCGATCGACCTCCACGTCCTCACGCTCTTGCTCGGCGTGCTCCTCATCGCCGCATACCTCCAGGAGGCGCGGCTCTTCCGCTACGTCGCGTACCTCGTGCTCACCCGCACCGGCTCGGCGCGCGCGCTGCTCTGGGGCCTCACGTTCGTGTCGGGTGGGCTCTCGGCGCTCCTGGTCAACGACACGGTGTGTCTCGTCCTCACGCCGCTCGTGGTCATGGTCGCCGTCGAGGCGAAGCTGCCGGTCCTGCCGTACCTGCTCGCGCTCGCCGGCGCGACCAACCTCGGCGGCGTCGTCAGCTTCAGCGGCAACCCGCAGAACATGCTCATCGGCCGCGCCGCCGCGGGGAACCCGAGCTTCGCGCAGTACCTGGCGATCACGCTGCCGGTCGGCGTCGCGTGCCTGGCGGCCAACGCGGCGACGCTCACCTGGCTCTTCCGCCGCGAGCTGCCGCGCGGCCCGCTCGCCGAGCGATCGCCGCCGCGCCCCGGCATCGACCGGGTCCTTGCCGCCAAGGGCCTGCTCGCGCTGGCCGCCTTCGCCGTCGCCGCGCTCGCCGGCGTGTCGCTGGCGGGGGCGGCCATCGCGGCCGCGGCCGGCCTCGTCCTCGTCGCGCGCATCGAGCCGCGGCGCGCGCTGGTGCTGGTCGACTGGCAGATCCTGCTCTTCTTCGCGGCGCTGTTCGTCGTCGTCGAGGGGCTGCGCGCGACCGGCGTGCTGGCCGACGGGCTCGCCGCCATCGCGCCGGTCATCCACCGCGGCGACGCGGTGGGCGACGCGGCCTTCGTGGGGCTCACCGTCGTCGGCTCGAACCTGGTGTCGAACGTCCCGTTCGTCATGCTCGCGGCCGACAGCGTGCCCGCGATGCCCGATCCGACGTGGGGCTGGATCATGCTGGCGGTGGCCTCGACGCTCGCGGGGAACCTCACGCTCATGGGGTCCGTCGCCAACGTCATCGTGATGGAGGCGGCCGGCCCGCGCGGCGAGATCGGGTTCTTCCGCTTCGTTCGCTACGGGGCCGTCATGACATTGGTGAGCCTTGTGGTTGCGTTCGGCATCCTGGTCGCGGAACGGGAGCTGGGGTTCTTCGCCCTGGTCGGGCTCTGAGTTTCGGGCGTCGCGGTCACACCCGGCGGGTGGCGACTCTGTCAAAATCGAAGTGATGAGCAATCCGGCGGTCGTCCTCCAGCTCGGGGCCTCGCAGGTCGGTCTCGACGTCTACAACAACCGGGTCTTCGTCGGGCGCGATCCGGCGGCGTCCCAGCTCGCGCACCTCGAGGCCGGGCTCTCGCGCCGTCACGCGGAGGTGTGGCTGACCAGCGGCCAGCTCTGGATCCGCGACCTGGGCTCGGCGAACGGCACGTGGGTCAACGGCCAGGCTGTCGGCGCGAGCCCGGTCGTGCTGCAGCCCGGGATGCAGGTGTACCTGGGCTCGGTGCCGCTCGGCGTGCGCTGGAACGGGGGTGGCGCGATCGCCCAGGCGCCCGCGCAGCCCGCGTTCGCGGCGCAGGTCGCGCAGCATCAGCAGGCGATGCAGGCGCAGGCGGCCCAGCCGCAGGCGCCGGCGCAGCTCGCCAGCCAGCCGTTGCCCAAGGACTACAGTTACCGGCGGCAGGACGCGAACGGCAACGGCGTCGTCCTGCTCGCGCTCAAGCAGGACACGGCGTGGTCGGGGTCGAAGCTCGAGGGCTTCGTCGAGTTCACGGCGCTCGACAACGAGACGATCGCGTCGATCACCGTCGAGCTGATCGAGAAGCACGCCGACGGCCCCGGCAAGGGGCACGTCTGGGATCGCTGCCTGGTGCGCCAGGGGCCGTGGAAGGCGCTGCACAACGACGTCCTGCCGCTGCCGTTCGACCTCGACGTGCCGAGCGGCGTCGCGCCGTCGGGGCGCGAGGTCTACTGGTACCTGCATGCGGTGGTCGACATCAACTGGGCGTCGGACGTCGACGTCGAGCTGCCGATCACGGTGCGGAATCACGATCTCGAGCGCATCCGCGACGCGATGGGCGCGCTCGACTACCGCTTCAGCGAGTGGGACTCCAAGCCGCACGCGCAGCGGTTCGATGCGAAGTTCCAGCCGCCGGCGCAGTTCCGCAACGTCATCAACGCCATCGACATCGGCGTGGAGTATCTGGGGGCGACGGTGAAGCTCGCGATCCAGGTCGACAAGAAGGGGCGGGATCGCGAGGACGCGGTCGCGCTGGATCTGGCGCAGATGCGCGGGGCATCGGCCGAGGTGATGACGGGGACGCTCAAGAAGATCATCGACGACATCATGGCGAGGTAGGGCGGGGAGGGAGAGGGAGTGGCGGCGGGCGCGCGCGTCGGCCATGCTCAGGGCATGACGCGCGTGGATCTCAAGGGTCAGCGGCCGGACGAGGCCACGGAGACCCGCGGGATGGCGGAGCAGGGGCGGCGGGAGG
>DDTA01000186.1:73197-82978 GCA_002344285.1 Myxococcales bacterium UBA2376 | reverse complement strand
CTCGGGAAGAAGGCGTCGGGCGTCAGGTGAAAGATCGTCGGACGAGCTCCGGAGGCGGCTCTCGTAGGCCTGAAGCCCTCCGGCTGAGGCCCGAGGCCCGAGGCCCGAGGCCCGAGGCCCGCGAGCGGAGCGCGCATCGCGCGCGGCGCTCGCTCAGCGCGGCTTCTGTCCCAGCTTCTCCAGCGTCGCGTTGAGCGTCCGCCGGACCTCCTCGTTGTCCGGATCGTTCTTGAGGACCTGCTCGTAGTAGATCTTGGCCTGCTCGTAGTTCTGCTTGCGGAAGTACAGGTGGCCGAGGATCTTGCGGGCCTCGTCGCCGGCGCCGTTGCGCAGCGCCTTCTCGGCCGCGACGATCGCGCCGTCGACGTTCTTGTTCTGCCAGGTCGCCTTGGCCAGGCCGAGGTACGCCTGCCCGCTGTAGTGCTTGCTCTGGATGACCTTCTGGTAGGCATCGATCGCGCCCGGCCAGTCGAGCGCCTTCATCGCCTTGTCGCCGACGGCGAGCATCGCCGCCGCTTCCTTCTCGTTCTTCGGCACGCCCCCCTTCGCATCGTCGCCCCCGTCGCCGGAGGCGGACGCCGAGCCCGAGCCCGAGCCCTTGCCCGACGCCTTCGCCGTGCCGCCGCCTCCGCCGGTGGAGTCGCGATCGCGCCCCGTCCGCGGGCCGTCACGATCGCCCGAGCCCTTGCCGCCGTCGCCGCTCGCCTTGCCGGTGCCGCTGCCGCCGCCGCGATCGATCACCGGCGCCGCGTCGAGCGACGGCGTCTCCGCGCCCGCGTCGGGTACGCCGACCGGCTCGGCCGCGACCGCCGATCCCGCCGCGCCGTCCTTGCCGCGCTCACCCGCGGCCACGAACAGGACGACGCCGAGGCCGCCGAGCACGACGCCGGCGAGGAGCACCCAGAAGAAGGTCGCGAGCCCGGAGCGCTGGTGCACCGGCACCGAGAGCCCGTCGTAGGCGATGTCGCGGCTGTCGATCGACATGCCGGGCGAGGTCTGCGCCGCCATCATCGGCACGCTCGGCGTCGCCACCGGGATCTGCGACGGCATCACCGTCCCCGGCGCGGGCATGGACGCGACGATGGGCGCCGTGATCGCAGGGTTCGAGGACCCGCGCGGCGAGGACATGAGCCCGCCGTGCGGCAGGCCGATCGCCGGCGACGACGTGTGCGACCGCGCCGCGCCCGAGTCGATCACGCGCGCCGGCATGCCGGGGTTGAGCGACGCCACGAGGTGCTGGTCGGTGGTCATGCCGAGGACGTTGGCCACGGCCACGCCGCGCCCCGACAGACACTTGGTCAGCTCGTACGCGAACGCCTCCATCGACGGCGGACGATCCTCCGGGTTGCGCGCCATCGCCTGCATCACCAGCTGGCTCACCTGCGCGGGGATCGTCGAGCGCAGGTGGCTGGGCGACACCGGATCGACGGTCGCCTTCTTGGTGAGGATCTCCATGAAGTTGTCGCCCTGGTAGGGCGGCACGCCGGTGAGCATCTCGTAGAGGATCGCGCCGAGCGCGTAGACGTCGCAGCGCGCGTCGGCCTGGCGACCCGCGGCCTGCTCGGGCGCCATGTATTCGGGCGTGCCCATCGCCATGCCCGGGCTGGTCAGCCGGCGCTCGCGCAGGTCCTCCGCCTCCGTCGTCTTGGCGATGCCGAAGTCGAGCACCTTCACGAAGTCGGCGTTGCCGTCGCGGATCGTGAGGAAGACGTTCTCGGGCTTGAGATCGCGGTGGATGATGCCGGCGGCGTGCGCGCCGGCGAGCGCGCGGCACATCTGCTGCGCGATGCGGATCGCGCGCGCCAGCTCGAGCGCACCCTCGCGCTCGATCACGCCGCCCAGCTCCACGCCCTCGAGGTACTCCATCACGAAGTACGCGGAGCCGTCGGCCGTCGTACCCGAGTCGGTCACGTCGACGATGTTGGGGTGCCCGATCTTCGACGCCGCGCGCGCCTCGCGGCGGAAGCGCTCGACCAGATCCGGCATGCGGCTGTAGCTCGGGTGCAGGACCTTGAGCGCGACGCGCTTGCCGATCTCGACGTGCTCGGCGAGGTACACCTTGCCCATGCCGCCCTCGCCGATCAGCTCGACGACGCGATAGCGGCCGTCGATGATGTGGCCGATGATCGGTTGCGAGTCGTCGGGCTCGACGTCGTGCTGCTGCGCCGCCGACGCGGCGATCGCGCCGCCGGCGTGCTGTCGGGCCTTGCCCATCGCGCGCCGCTCACCCGGCTGCTGCCGCCGATCGAGCGACTGATCGCCGCGATCCGCAGCCCGCCGGCCGACCGAGTCGGGCGACCGCACCGCCGTGGCCGCGGTCGACGTGGCCGCCCCCGCGGCCTGGTAGTCGCCGGACTTGTCGAGGATCTGGCGCAGCTCGTCGGTGGGCGGCAGCGTCATCGCGCGCTTGCGCAGGTTGTTCATCATCGCCTCGCGCTCGGCGCGATCGGTGGCGATGTCCTCCGCGAACAGCTCCTGGATGAACTCCGACATGCGCGACGAGTCGGTCGTCGGCGCGTTGGCCGCGAGCCAGCCCTGGAGCGCCTGCCGCATCTCGTCGCACGTCCCGTAGCGATCGGCGCGCGCGGCGGCGAGCCCTCGCACCACGATGTCGTCGAGCTCGGTCGGCACGCGCGGCGCGCGCTTGCTCGGCTTCAGCACCTCGGGGTTGCGCGCGCGCGCCAGGAGATCCTGCGGCTGCTCCTTGCCCGGGGGAAACAGCTGGCGACCGGTGAGCAACTCCCAGAGCACGATCGCGGCGGCGTACTGATCGCTGCGCCCGTCGAGGCGCTCGCCGCGCGCCTGCTCGGGCGACATGTACGCGACCTTGCCGTAGATGATGCCGGGCGCGGTCTTCTCCAGCTTGAGCGTCGACGACGCCAGCCCGAAGTCGGTCAGCTTGACCTCGCCCGTGTACGAGATGAGCACGTTGGGGGGCGAGACGTCGCGGTGCACCAGCTCGAGATCGGGGAACGCGTGCGCGTACGCGAGGCCGCGGCACAGCTCCTTGATGATGTAGACCGCGATGTCGATGGGGAACGCGACCTGCTTCTTGGCGCAGCGGTTCCACACCGCGCGCAGATCGCGGCCCTCGACGAAGTCCATGGCCAGGAACAGCTCGCCGCCCACCTGCCCCGCGTCGAACACCGGGATCAGGTTGCCGTGCGACAGCTTGACGACGACCTTGGCCTCGTCCCGGAAGCGGGCGACGTACTCGTTGTCGGCAAGGTGCGGCAGGACGGTCTTGATGACCATCAACCGCTCGAGCCCGCGATCCCCGGTCACCGCGAGGTAAAGGGCTCCCATCCCGCCTTGCGCCAGGGGACCGAGGAGGTGGTATTTACCGAACCTCCTCGGGTACTTGTCGAGGTTGTGACCTGGCGGCGCCATGGTCGAAGGCGACGCCAGACTACCACGCGGCGTCTGACAGAACCAATTGTGCGAGGCGTGGGCAGCGACGCACGGCGTCGATGAGCGAACCCTCCCTACACCCCCAGGCGGTGAAGCGTCCCGAGCCCCTTGCGTCGTACGTGTGTGCCCTTCTACGATGCGCGCGCGCATGGCCGGGGAGCGTGTACTCGTCATCGACGACAGCCCGACGATCGTCCGGGTGGTGCAGCTGGTCCTCACCAAGGCTGGCTTCGACGTGGTGGCCGCACCCGACGGCGAGGCCGGCCTCGAGGCCGCGCGTGCGCACGTGCCCGCCCTCATCCTGCTCGACTTCGTGATGCCGAAGATGAACGGCTACCAGGTCTGCCGCGAGCTCGCGAACGACGCCTCGTTGCGCGAGGTGCCGGTGGTCCTGATGAGCGCCAAGGGCGATCAGGTCGGCGAGCGGTTCGTGAAGGTGATGGGCATCGTCGACTACATCACCAAGCCGTTCTCGCCCGAGGCGATCACGGCGGTGGTGCAGCACACGATCACCAAGTACGGCAAGGGCAACGGCGGCCCGCCGGGCGAGGCCAGCGAGGCCGGGGACGGCGGCGACAGCGCGCTCGCCGCCGACGACGACGGCGCGCGCGCGGCGACCATGGCGCGCCTGCGCTCCGCGCTCGCCGAGGCGGTGGGCGCGCGGGTCGCGGCGCTCTTCGGCCTGGCCAACGCCGCGCACGCCGATCACGGCGGCGAGGAGAGTCGCATCCCCACCGACGCGGGGGCGATCGCCGACGCCGCCCGCTCCGCGCTCGACGATCGCAGCCTCGGCGACATCCTCGCGCAGGTCGATCTCGGCGCGCTCGTCGCGGACGGCCCGTCGCTCACCGGCGATCTGCGGGTGGTCCCGCTGGCCGAGGTCCTCCAGCTCATCGATCACCAGGAGCAGTCGGGCGTCCTGCACGTCACGCGCGGCTCGGCCCGGATCGACCTCTACTTCCGCAAGGGCCGCATCGATCAGGCCCTCGGCGAGGGCATCCCCGAGGACCTGCTCCTCGGCCGCTACATCGTCGATGCCGAGCTGATGAACCGGCAGGACTTCGACGGCTTCCTCGGGTCGCGTCAGCAGACCCCGGCCGGCACCCGCCTCATCGGCGGCCAGCTCGTGCGGCTCGGCTACCTCGGCCCCAGCGACCTCAAGACCGCGCTCGCGCGCCAGACCGCGGAGCTCGTCTACGAGACGCTGCGCTGGCGCTGGGGTCGCTTCGAGTTCACCGCGGGGCGCGACCTGCCCGCGCCGGTCGTCGAGGCGTCGCTCGAGCTCGACGTCGAGGCCATCCTCATGGAGGGCTTCCGCCGCGTCGACGAGTGGCACCTCATCGAGCGCGCGATCGACGACTTCGACCTCGTGTTCCTGCGCAACGAGGACGCCGTCGCGCAGATGGGCCGCGGCCGCCTGACCCGCGAGGAGCTCGCGATCCTCGAGCTCGTGAACGGCAAGAACACCGTGAAGGACATCGTCCGCAAGTCGCGGATGGGCAGCTTCGAGGTCAGCAAGATGCTGTACCGCCTCTTGTCGATCAAGCTCGTCCGCCGCCGCGTCCTGCCCGTCGCCGTCTGAACGTCGACCGGGCGGCCGGCCCGGTCAGCCCGACAGCGCCTCGTCGGCGAGCTTCTTCACCAGCTGCGCGTCGGCGCGATCGCCGTACTGCTTCTTGATCGCGCCGATGATGCGACCGGCCATCTTGGGATCCTTGGCGGGCAGCGCGGCGACGGCCGACGCGACCGCGGCGCGGAGCTCGTCCTCGCCGACCTGGGCCGGCAGCATCTTGGTGCACCACGCCAGCTCGAAGTCGATCTCCTCGACCTGCGCCTTGCCCTTGTCACCGGCGGCGACGAAGTCGGCGCGCGCCTTCTCCATCTGCTTCTTGTAGGACTGGATGACCTCGAGGACGAGCTTGTCGTCGACCTGGCCGGTGAAGTCCTTCGCCGTGCGCCGCTCCATGATCTTGGTGTTGATCATGCGCACCAGGTTGGCGGTGCGCTGATCCTTCGCCTTCATGGCAGTGGTGAGCTGGGACCGGAGCTGGGCCTCGAGGTTCTCGGACATGGTGGCTGGCTGCTTACCACGCTCGGTCCCCCGGCAACCACCGGCGACGTTCAGTCGCCGGCAAACAAGCGCGCTTGCCCGGCGCCGATGCGCGGCCGCTGCTTGCCACGCCGCGTGCGCCGGTGCTCGATGCGCTCGTCTCCGGAGCGGCTGTACGCCGCCGGACTCGGCAGCAGGACCAGCGGCGCGACCGGCTCGAGCTCGTGTCGCGCTGGCTCGGCGACCACCGTCGACGTCTGCGTCACCACCGGGGCCGCGGCCTCCGGACGCGCGATCGCCTCGATCGTCGTCCACGCCTGCCCGTCGAGCGCTCGGCCGATCGCGTCGGCCAGCTCCTCGGCGTCGGCCTCGGGCACGAGCACCGAGCGGATCGCCGGCAGCGCCGCGGCGCCCGTGAGGCGGACCATGAGCTCGACCGCCGTCCCGTCCCCGCAGCGACCGGCCAGCCGCGCCGCCAGCCGGCGCGCGAGCTGCTCGACCGCGACGCCCACCGAAGGAGCCACGGACAGATCCACCCGCTCCGAGATGGGGCCCGACGGCGTGTACGGCGTCATCCCCGCACCGCCATCACCACGCGCGAGCGCCTGGAAGTCCGCGTCCCAGCCGCCGCGGTCCGGCCGCATGACCGACGGCGGCGGCAGCTCGGCGAACTGGCCGAGCGTCTTCACGCCCAGCGCCTCGAGCATGTGGAGCACCTCGGGCCCGAGCTGCAGGAGCGACAGCGGCTGCGGCGCGAGGTACGCCGCCGAGCCACCGCGCGGCACGCACACCACCGCGTCCTCGACCTCGCTCGCCGTCGTCGATGCGGCGACCATCGCCGTGAAGCGATCGTCGGCGATCCCGATGCGACCACGGAGCCCGAACAGCGTCAGGAGCTCGCGCACCCGGTTGCCGAACCACGAGCCGCGCTTCCCCGGCGGGACCGCCGCGTACATCACGTGGTGCTGCCCCCGCGGCTCCCCACCGAGCTCGACGCGCGGCGACAGGCCGAGGAGACCGTCACCGACCGCGCGCACGAGCGCCCGCTCGGCGGCGACGTCCGCCATCCGGCACTGGAGGTCCGGGTCCGCCGTGCGCGCGACCGTCGCCGTCGTTCCCGGACGCACGCCCGCGAGCCACGCCGCGCGCGAGCACGCGACGACGACCGGCGAACCGGCGGCGTTCGGGTGCGAGACAATGGCGATCGACCCGGTGCTCTCCCGATCGGGAGAGCCGGCGAGCGCTGCCTGCAGCGGGAACGACGGTATGTAGACGCACGCGATTCGCATGACCTTCGTCTACTCTACTGGTCTGATGTTCAGTGTATACCACAGCCCCCCCGTGCGCGTCTCGTGGCATTCACTAACTCCCAGAAAGCGTAACGCTTATGATGCGTTGGTGGCCATCCGATCCAGCTCGGTTCGCATCAGCCCGACGGCCCACTACACGGGCTATACCTGGTTGCAACACGGGCTCTCGCACCCCGCGTTCGCCACACCGACCGGCCGCTTCCTCTATCAGGCGCTCGTCCCCGCCAACAAGGCCATGGCCGCGACGGGACAGGGCACGCTCGATGGGTTCCTGCTCGCGCGCCATCATCTGATCGACGCGCTGCTCCGCCGCGCGATCGAGCGCGGCCAGGTGAGCCAGGTGATCGAGGTCGCCTGCGGGCTCTCGCCCCGCGGGTATCGCTTCGCGAAGGCGCACGGCGACGCGCTCACGTACATCGAGGCCGACCTCCCGGCCATGGCCGCCAAGAAGCGCGAGCTCCTGGAGCGCGCCGGTGGCGGCTCGGCCCACCATCGCGTGGTCGAGATCGACGCGACCGCCGACGCCGGCGACACCTCGGTCGACGCGATCGCCGCCGGCCTCGACCCGGCGCGCGGCACCGCGATCATCACCGAGGGCCTGCTCAACTACTTCGACGCCGCGTCGGTCGCCGGCATGTGGGGCCGCTTCTCGCGCGCCCTCGGCCGCTTCCCGCACGGCCTCTACATCGCCGACCTCCACCTCGGCGAGCATGCCCGCCCGGTCGAGCGCGTCTTCGCCGGGCTCCTCGGCGTCTTCGTGCGCGGCCGCATCCACTTCCACTACCCCGACGAGCCCGCCGCCGCCGCCGGCCTCACCGACGCGGGCTTCGCCCGCCCCGCCCTGCGCGCCCCCGAGGATCACGTCGATCTCATCGGCCCCGTGCACGCCCCGAGCGCGCGCGCCGTGCGCATCGTCGAGGCCTGGCTGCGCTGACGCGTCACCGGAGGAGGACGAGCTCCTCGGCGACGGTGGGGTGGAGCGCGAAGGTGCGGTCGAAGTCTTCCTTGGTCGCGCCCATGGTGACGGCGACGGCGGCGGCCTGGACGATCTCGGGCGCGTCGTCGCCGACCATGTGCAGGCCGAGGACACGGCGCGAGGCGGTGTCGACGACCATCTTGATGAAGGTGCGGTCGTCGCGGCCGGTGAGCGCGTGGCGCATCGGCTTGAAGCGCGTCGCGTAGACCGTGATGTCGAGGCCGCGGGCGCGCGCCAGATCCTCGGGGAGGCCGATGAACGCGCACGCCGGCTGCGAGAAGACGGCGGTCGGGATGCAGTCGCGCGGCACCGGCGTGGGGCGGCCGCCGAAGACGGTGTCGGCGAAGGCGTGGCCCTCGCGGATGGCGACCGGCGTGAGCGCGACGCGGCCGCTGACGTCGCCGACGGCGAAGATGTGCTCGACGCTCGTGCGCGACCACTCGTCGACGACGACCGCGCCGCGCGCGTCGAGCGCGACGCCGAGCTCGGCGAGGCCGAGGCCGTCGGTCGCGGGGCGGCGGCCGGTCGCCGCCATCACCAGGTCCGCCAGGACGGTCGAGCCACGCAGCGTCATCGCGAGCTGGTCGCCCGCGCGTTCCACCGCGCGCGGCTCGTCGTCGGTGATGACGCGGATGCCGGCGCGCACCAGGCCGTCCTCGACGCACGCGCGCAGGTCGGCATCGAAGCCGGGCAAGACGCGCTCGTAGCGGTGCACGAGCGTCACCTGCGCGCCGAGGCCGGCGAAGATGTGGGCGAACTCGACCCCGATGTAGCCGGCGCCGACGACCGCGATCTGCCGCGGCAGGGCCGGCAGGTGGAAGGCCTCGTCGGAGGTGATCATCAGCTCGCCGCCGGGGATGTCCGGCTTGCGCGGCACGCCGCCGGTGGCGACGAGGATGAACGCCGCGCGCACGCGCTGGCCGGCCACGTCGACGGTGTGCGCGTCGACGAGGCGCGCGCGCCCGTCGTGGATGACGACGCCGGCCCTCTTCAGGTTGTTGAGGTACGCGTTCGACAGGCGCGTGATCTCGGTGTCCTTGGCGGCGACGAGCGCCGGCCAGTCGTGGCCGCCGACGGTGACGTCCCAGCCCATCGCGCGCGCGTCGGCGAGCTGCGCGCCGGCGGCGCTGGCGTAGACGAGCAGCTTCTTGGGCACGCAGCCGCGCACGACGCACGTGCCGCCCCAGCGGCTCGCCTCGGCGATCGCCACGCGCGCCCCGTGGGTCGCGGCGATGCGCGCCGCGCGCACGCCGCCCGAGCCGCCGCCGATCACGAAGAGGTCGACGTCGAACCGCGGATCCTGCGCGTGGGTCATCGCGTGCCCGCCGGGTCCGGCGACGGCGCTGGCGTCTTCCGGGGCGCGCGCGGCGGCGGCGCCGCCGGCAGGTCGACGCCGAGATCGCCGCACACGGCGCGCGCGCGCGCGCCGCCGCCGGCCTGGGCCAGCGCCTTGGCCTCGTCGCCCTCGCCGGCGCGGCATGCCGAGACGATCGCCGCCTCGCGCTCGACCGGGCCCATCTCGATGTGGCCGAAGCTGGTCGGGCGCGGCAGGCGGCGCGGATCGCCCGTCTCGGACGCGCCGGCGGCCAGGCCGATCACGCCGTACACGTCCTCCTGCGGCACGCCGCGCGCCACGAGGTCGCGAGCCGCCACGAGCTGCGCGTCGATGACGAGCGAGAGCTGCTCGTACGGGACCGCGCCCGCGATCGGCATCCCGTTGACGAACAGGGTCGGCGTACCCGACGCGCCGAGCGCGCCCGCGGCCCCGGCCTCGGCGAGCACGAGATCGCGGTAGCGATGATCGTCGAGCGCGGCGGCGAGCTCCTTGCGATCGAGGCCGACGGCCTTGCCGGCGTCGAGCACCACGGCGCGCGTGAGCGGCGTCCCCATCTTCGCGAAGATCTGATCGTGGAACGCCCAGAACTTGCCGGCGCGCCCGGCGACGACGGCCGCCTCCGCCGCGAGATCGGCGCCGTCGTGGCTGGTGAGCGGCATGTGGCGGTAGACCACGCGCACGTCGGGCCGCTCCTTGCG
>DDTA01000186.1:0-73187 GCA_002344285.1 Myxococcales bacterium UBA2376 | reverse complement strand
GTGACGAGCGCGTCGGCCGGCCCGGCGGCGTGGCCGGGGAGGCCGAGGCCGATGCGATAGATCTGCATCGGGTCGAGCTCGATCGGCTCGGGCTCGGGATCCTCGATGTCCGCGGTCGTGCGCCCGTCGGCGACGAGCGCGCTGTAGAGGTCGGCCGGCCTGGCCGCCGCCGCATCGCGCGCACGCTTCAGCTCCTGGATGACGACGCGCGAGAACGCCGCGAGCGGCCGCGCGCCGTGGAGGGCGCGGCCGTTGACGAAGAACGCCGGCGTGCCGGAGATGCCGAGCCGCACGCCGTCCTGCCAGTCGCGGAGGACGACCTTGCGCGCGGCGCCGCTGTCGAGATCGTGGCGGAAGCGGGTGAGGTCGAGCCCGAGCTCGGCGGCGTAGAGCTCGACCGCGGCGCGATCGACCTGCCCGCGCACCGCGAACAGGCGATCGTGCATCGGCCAGAACTTGCCCTGGTTGGTGGCGGCGACCGCGGCCTCGGCGGCGAGCGTGCCCTCGTCCTCGTCGAGCGGGAAGTGTCGGAAGACCCAGCGCACCTGCCCCGGGTAGAGCCGCTCCAGCTGCTCGAGCGTGTGCTGCGCGCGGATGCAGTAGCGGCAGCCGAAGTCGGAGAACTCGACGATCGTGAGGAGCGCGTCGTCGGGGCCACGGCGCGCCGAGTCGGCGAGCGGCACCGCGTAGACGGCGTCGGGATCGAAGCCGCGCGGCTGCGCGGAGGCGGTACCGCTGGTTGCCCCGATGCTCAGGGCCACCAGGGCGACGGCGAGTGCCAGGCCCTTCACGCCACGCAAGGTAGCAAAACGACGCCAGAAAGAAAGTGAGTGACTACTCACTTTCTTTCTGGTATCTCCGGTCCGTGCCCGTCCTGCAGGCCCGCAGCATCCGCACCCGCGAGGGCCTCGTCGCGGCGGCGCGCGCGGCGCTGGTCGAGCTCGGGCTGCACAACACGCCGACGGCGGTGGTCGCGCAGCGCGCTGGCGTGTCCCACGGCACGGTCTTCCGTCACTTCCCGACGAAGACCGACCTGCTCGTCGCCGTCGTCCAGGCGATCCTCGCCGACCTCGTCGTCGGCTTCGGCGAGGAGCTCGCCGGGGAGACGAAGAAGCCCGTTCGTCCTGAGCGAGCGAAGCGAGTCGAAGGACCCGATCCGGTGAAGGCCGCGTGCGCCGCGCTCTGGCGCGTCTTCCGCCGGCCCGAGATGCGCGTCGTCCTCGAGATCTACGTCGCCGCGCGCACCGACACGGCGCTCGCCGAGGGGCTCGAGCCGGTGATCGACCGCCACCAGGCCACGATCCTCACGCGCGCGCGCCAGCTCTTCCCCGACGCCGCCGTCTCCAACCCGGAGATGGAGGACGCCGTCCTCGCCATCGTCTACGCGATGCAGGGCGCCGCCGTCGGCCTCTTCTGCCCGGATCCCGAGGAGGAGGTCGCGCACCTCGCCTTCCTCGAGCGCCTCGCCCGCCGCGAGCTCGCGCGCAGCCACCGGAGTGAGTAACGCGCCATGTCCGTCCTCATCTACGTCGCGATCCCCGTCTTCCTCCTGACCATCGCGATCGAGCGCGCGTGGGCCAGGCGGCACCGCGACGATCCGGCGGTGAAGGGCTACACGCGCCCCGACACGCTGGCCAGCCTGGCCATGGGCCTCGGCAACGTCATCATCGCGGCCGGCACCAAGCTCGTGACCGTGGCGCTCATGGTCGTGCTCTACGAGCATCGCCTGTTCACGCTGCCCACGGCGTGGTGGACGTTCGTGCTCCTCTTCTTCGCCGAGGACCTCTGCTACTACGCCTTCCACCGCGCCTCGCACGAGGTCCGCTTCTTCTGGGCCGCGCACATCAACCACCACTCGAGCGAGCACTACAACCTCTCGACGGCGCTGCGCCAGTCGTGGACCACGCCGTTCACCGGCCCGCTGTTCTGGCTGCCGCTGCCGCTCCTCGGCTTCGCGCCGTGGATGGTGCTGCTCCAGCAGGCCATCTCGCTCCTCTACCAGTACTGGATCCACACCGAGGCGATCGGGAAGCTCGGCTGGTTCGAGCGGATCTTCAACACGCCGAGCCACCACCGCGTCCACCACGGCGCCAACGCGCGCTACCTCGACCGCAACCACGGTGGCATCCTCATCATCTGGGACAAGCTGTTCGGCACGTTCGAGCCGGAGACCGAGAAGGTGAGCTACGGCCTCACGACCAACCTGACGACGTACAACCCGTTCCACATCGCGTTCCACGAGTGGCGCGCGATCGCTCACGACGTCCGCCACGCGCGCTCGGTGGGCGACGCGTTCAGGTACGTGTTCGGACCGCCGGGGTGGAGCCCCGACGGCTCGCGCAAGACGTCGCGGCAGCAGCGGCTCGAGGCCGGGCTCGCGTGAGCCGGGCGCTCGCGGTCCTGGCGCTCGCCGTGGCGGCGAGCACGACCGCGACGCCGGCGCCGGCCGCCGCCGACACGCCGCGCTGGCGGCAGCTGTCTCCTCCCCCGGCCATGCCCACGCCGGCGACGAGCGGCCGCGTCGAGATCGACGGCGGCGCCACGATCTACTGGGCGACGTACGGCGACGCAGGGGCGCCGCCGGTCGTCCTGCTCCACGGCGGTATGGGCTCGGCCGACGACTTCGCGGCACAGGTGCCGGCGCTGGCCAGGGCCTTCCGCGTCGTCGTCCTCGACAGCCGCGGCCACGGCCGCAGCACGCGCGGCACGCGTGGCAAGCGCCGCCTCGGCTACCACCGGATGGCGGAGGACACGATCGCGGTGCTCGATCACCTCGGGCTCGCGCAGGCCGCGTTCGTCGGCTGGAGCGACGGCGGCATCGTCGCGCTCGACGTCGCCATCCACCACCCCGGCCGGGTCACGCGCCTCGCGGTCACCGGCACCAACTACACGCGCGCCGGGACGAAGCCCGCCGGCAAGGGCACGCCGTTCACCGCCTACTTCGCGCGCTGCGCCGCCGAGTACGAGCGCCTCGCGCCCGACCCGACGCAGCTCGCCGCCCTCCGCAAGGAGCTGCGCGCGATGTGGAAGCGCGAGCCGGCGTACACCGAGACGCAGCTCGGCGGCATCGGCGCGCCGCTCCTCGTCCTCCACGGCGAGCACGACGAGATCATCCGGCGGACGCACGTCGAGCAGCTGGTCGCGCTCGTGCCCGACGCCGAGCTGGTGGTCCTCGCCGACGTCTCGCACTTCGCGATGTGGCAGGACCCGGCGGCGTTCAACCGCGCACTCCTCGCTTTCCTCCAGGCGCCGGCTCGACGATAGTGCGGCGATGAGCCGGTCTCGTGTCGCTCCTGGCGTCGTGCTCGGCGTCGCGCTCGTCCTCGTCGCCGCGGTGGCCTGCTCGTCGTCGTCCCGTCCGCCGACCACGCCGCCCGCCGAGACCGCAGCGGCGCGCGCGCCGTCGCTCCTCGACCACGTGCCCGCCGACACGCCGTTCCTCCTGTCGTCGACCGGCTCGTCCTTCGCCGGCGCCCAGCTCCACGACATCCTCGACGAGCTCCGCGCCGAGCTCTCGCCGGTGCTCGAGATGACGAGCGACGACATGCTCGCGTCGATGGAGCCGAACGAGCGCATCCTCTTCGTCGCGCTGCGCGCCGTCGCGTCGCTCGGCGCCGCCGACCTGGGCCGGCTCGGCCTCGATCCCAGCCGCGTCGAGCTCGCCGTCTACGGCTGGGGGCTCACGCCGGTGATGCGCCTCCGGCTCGACGGCCGCTTCCTGCGCGACCTCGTCGCGCGCGCGCTGAAGGACGCGGGCCTCGACGACCCGGCGCTGCGCTGGGGTGAGCACACGTACCGCACGTGGACGTTCGACAGCGGGCTCCAGCTCGTCGCGGTCGTGCTCGACGACCAGCTCGTGATGGCGTTCTCGCGCCGCGCGGAGAAGGTGCTGCCCCACCTCGTCGGCGACGCCGCCGGCCGCCCCGCGCGCGGCTTCGAGCTCGCGACGATCCGCGCGCGCTACCCGCAGCTCGAGGGCGAGCCGGTGCTGTTCATCGACCCGGCGCGCGCCGCGGCGCTCGTCGAGCGTGGCGACGAGCTACGCGCGCTCCTGCCCGAGCTGCCGCCGGCGTGCCCGCGCGCGCTCGCGTCGCTGGTGCGCTCGTTCCCGCCGATCGCGGCGACCACGACGGAGCCGAACCGCAAGACCCGCGAGTCGCGCTTCGTCATCGGACCCTCACCCGCGCTGGCGAAGACCGTGGCCGCGCTCGCCCGCCCGATCCCGCGCTGGCCCGGAGACGACGCCCGCGCGGGCGAGGCGACCTACGGCGTCGGCCTGGCGCCGCTCGCCACGCTCGAGGCCGTGGCCGGCTACGTCGACGCCGCGGCCGGCACGGCGACGGCCTGCGGCGTCACGCCGCCGCCGACCACGATGCGGGAGGCGATCCGCTCGCTGGCGCCGGTGCTGGCGCCGGTGAACGGCGCGACCTTCGTCATCCACGAGATCGCCGAGACCGAGGACATGCCGCTCCAGGTCGAGCTGGTCGCCGACGTCACGGACCCGTACGCGATCTACAGCTGGATGTCGTCCCAGCTCGGGCTGCCGCCCCGCCCGCCCGCGCTCGGCTCGCCGACCGCGGTGTCGCTCGGCTTCCTGCCGTCGACGATCGTGCTCGAGGCCGGCGCGTTCGCCGCGACGCTCGGCCGCCACGATCCGACCGCGCTGGCCGCCCTGCGTCACGCCCCCGCCGGACCGCGCGAGCTGGTGCGCGTCGCGATGGGCGCCGGCACCACCGACAACAACCCCGACGGCGCCACGCTCCTCCACGCCAGGCTCGAGGGCGACACGATCGTCATGGACATGGTCGAGCGCGCGCCGTAGCGCGGGCGTCGCTCAGGCGTCGCCGACGATCGCCTGCAGCCGGGCCAGCGCGCCGAGCAGATCGGGTCGCTCGGTGAGCACCGGCCGCACCGGATCCTCGCCCATCGCCTCGAGCCGCGCCTTCGCGTTCGTGATGTTGAACGCCGACGGCTCGAGGCCGGGCTTCACCTCGTCCCAGGTGAGCGGCATCGACACCGGCGCGCCGGCGACGGGCCGCACCGACAGCGGCGCGACGAGCAGCTGGCCGTGCGCGTTCTGCCCCCAGTCGAGGTAGACGCGGCCGTCGCGCTTCGCCGGGTTGCGATGCGTCGTCGCCATGTCGGGGTGGCGGCGCTCGACGACCATGCCGAGCAGGTAGGCGAGATTCCGCGCCTGCTCGAACGTGAGCAGGCCGCCCAGCGGGATGAGCACGTGCAGGCCGGTCTGCCCGCTGGTCTTCACGTACGTGGGCAAGGCGATCGACTCGCACAGCTCGCGGATCGCCAGCGCGAGCGGGACGACGTGCTCCCTCGGCGCGCCCTTCGGATCCAGATCGATGATCGTCCAGTCGGGGCGACCGAGATCGACGGTGCGGCTGGCCCAGACGTGGATCGGGATCGAGCCGAGGTTGGCGAGGAACGCGAGCCCGTCGGCGTCGTCGACGAGCAGGTAGTGGATCTCGCGCTGGCTGCCCTCGCTCCACAAGGTCACGGTGCGCAACCACGGCGGGACCCAGTCGGGCAGATCCTTCTGGTAGAACCACTTGCCGTCGATGCCGTCGGGGTAGCGCGTCAGCACGACCGGCCGCTCGGCGAGGTACGGCAGCATCCACGGCGCGATCGCGCGGTAGTAGTCGACGAGGTCGCCCTTGGTGTAGCCCTCGTCCGGCCAGAACACCTTCTTCAGGTTCGACAGGTGGACGTTGCGCTTGCGCACGTCGGCCTCGAGCGGCACCTCGCCGACGGGCGCGTCGTCCTTGCGGGCGTCACGCTCGGCGCGCTCGATCGCCTCGCCCGAGTGCCGCGCCGGCATCGCGCACTCGAGGGCCGGCTTGTCGCGGCGCAGGCGCAGGAACACCGGGAAGCGCAGGGTCGAGTCGGCGGGCCACTCGCGGTAGCGCACCGCCACGGCGAGCGACGGCTCGACCCAGGTCGCGTCGCTCGACGCCTCGGGGCGCGGGAACGGCAGCTGCCAGCGCGGCGCCGCGTCCAGCTCCTTGCGCAGGGCGACGAGCGTCTTGTCGTCGAAGCCGGAGCCGACCTTGCCGGCGTAGCGCCAGGCGTCGCCGTCGCGCACGCACAGGTGGAGCGCGCCCAGCCCGGCGCGCGAGCCCTTGGGCGCGGTGTAGCCGCACACCGCGAAGTCGTCCTCGGGATCGTGCTTGAGCTTGAGCCAGTCCTTCGAGCGCGTGTTGGCGCGGTAGCGCGAGCCGAGCTTCTTGCCGACGAGCCCCTCGAGCCCGCGGCGCGCGACCTCGGCGAGGAACGCCTCCCCGATCTCGGGGATGTGCTCGGCGAGCTTCACCATGCCCACGGGCGGCACGACGCGCGCGAGCAGCGCCTTGCGCTCCTCCACGGGCAGGCCGCGCAGATCGAAGCCGTCGGCGCCGAGCAGGTCGAAGACGAACCACGCGACCGGCGACGCCACCGCCGCGCGCGCGAGGTCGGACTTGCGCGGCATCTGCGCGCGCTCGGCGAGCGCGTGGAACGACGGCTTGCCAAGGGCGTCGAGCACGACGACCTCGCCGTCGAGGACGAGCCCGGGGATGGGCAAGGCGCGCAGGCTGGCGGCGAGCTCCGGGTAGCGCGCGGTCGCGTCCTGGCCGCTGCGGTAGCGGAGCGTGGCCGCGCCGGCGCCGCCCCACCCGGTCAGGCGGAAGCCGTCGTACTTGAGCTCGAAGATCCAGTCCTTCGACGAGAACGGCTGCTCGGCGGTCTCGCACAGCATGGGCACGAAGCCGGCCTGCGCGATCGCCTGCCTGGGCGCGCCGGTGGCGGCGATGGCGGCGCGGGCCTGCACGATGCGCTCGGCGCCGGTCGCCAGCTCCTCGGCCGAGAGCCCGGAGAGGATGCTCGTGTTGGCGAGCGGCTGCCCGGCGGCGGCGAAGGCCTCGCTCCACGCGTCGCGCTTCTTGATGAGCAGCCACTCGTCGCCGCCCTTGGGGGTGCGACTGCCGCGCGGGCCGCGGCCGGCGGTGCGCACCAGCGTGAACTCGCCGCGCAGCTTGAAGCCGTAGAGCTCGAACTTGACCTCGCCCTGGCGGATGCCGTCGACCGGATCGCCCTTGGGCAGGAAGCGGCCGCGGTCCCAGACCACCATGGGCCCCGCGCCGTAGTTGCCCTCGGGGATGACCGCCTCGAAGTCGACGTACTCGAGCGGGTGGACCTCGACCTTCACGGCCAGGCGCTTGTCCTCCGGGGTCATGGAGGGACCGTGCGGAACCGCCCACGAGGCCAGGACCCCGTCGATCTCGAGCCGCAGATCCCAGTGATCACGGGTGGCGTGGTGCTCGTGGACGACGAACACCCCCTGCCCGCCGCGTCCGGGAACCGGACGGGAACCGACCGGCTCTGGCGTGGACCCTGCATCCCGCTTGTCGCGGTACTTCTGCAGTGGATCTTCGCGCTCGCTCATCGGCCTGGGTACAATTATTTCATGCCCGCACGCGCCATCGGTACCGCGACCATCTCGTTCGGGCTCGTCTCGATCCCGGTGAAGCTCTACACGACGAGCGAGTCGGGCTCCGACATCTCGTTCAACATGCTCCATGACGCGTGCGGCTCGCGGCTCAAGCAGCAGTACATCTGCAGCAAGGACGGCGAGGTCGTCGACCGCGAGCACACGATCAAGGGCTACGAGTTCTCCAAGGGCCAGTACGTGACGTTCACCGCCGACGAGCTGAAGACGCTCGACGCGGTGGCGACCAACTCGATCGAGCTGACCGAGTTCGTGCCGGTCAAGGCGGTCGATCCGCTGCTCTTCGAGAAGAGCTACTACATCGGGCCCGACAAGGGCGGCGAGCGCGCCTACAAGCTGCTGTCGGAGGCGATGGTGCAGAGCGGCCTCATGGGCATCGCCAGCTACTCGGCGCGCGGCAAGCAGTACGTGGTCGCGGTGCGGCCGTTCCAGAACGGGCTCATCGTCCACCAGCTCCGCTACAAGGACGAGGTGAAAGACTGGGCCGAGGTGCCCATCCCCGACCTGCCGGAGCTCAAGCCGACCGAGCTCGCGCTGGCGCAGCAGCTCATCGCGCAGATCACCCACGAGACCTTCGATCCGGCGAAGTACGAGGACGAGGTCAAGAAGCGGATGCTCGAGCTCATCCAGGCCAAGGTCGACGGCCAGGAGATCACCGCGGCGCCCGAGGCCCCGCAGGGGAAGATCATCGATCTGATGGAGGCGCTGAAGGCGAGTCTGGGCATGTCGGGCGCGGCGCTCCCGACCACACACGCCGCCGCGGCCCCGGCGGCGCCAGCGGCCGAGAAGAAGAAGTCCCGGAAGAAGTCCGCATAGCGGGCCGACTTGATACTCCGATTCATCACGTGCGACGGGATGTGAGCTGGCCGGGATGATCCCGGGCGCGGCGTTGGTTTCTGAGTAAGATGGAGCCCATGGTGGACACGCTGGGGGCCACGCTCAGCCTTGCCGACGACGCGGCCGGCAAGAGCGACGGGACCGTCGAGCGGCCCGCGCTCGTCCTGGCGCTCGAGTGCTCGCGACCGCGCGCGCTCTCAGCGCGCTTCGATCTCGGGGGCGTCTCCGCCGTCGTCCTCGGTCGCGGCTCGGAGCGCCGCGGCGAGCGAAACGCCGGCGAGCTGCTGATCAAGGTGCCCGACCGCTGGATGTCGTCGCGGCACGCACGCATCGAGCCGAGCTTCGGCCGCTGGGTGCTCGTCGACACGGAGTCGAAGAACGGCACGTTCGTCAACGGGCAGCCGACCAAGCGCGCGGTGCTCGCCGACGGCGACGTCGTCGAGCTGGGCCACACGATCCTCGTCTTCTGCGAGAAGCTGGCGATGGCGCCCGACGCGCCGCCGATCGTCGATCTCGAGCGCACGCCGGCCGAGCACACCGGCCTGGCGACGATGTCGCCGGAGTACGCGCGCGAGCTGAACCGGCTGCGCCAGATCGCCGAGTCCGCGGTGCCCGTCCTCATCGAGGGCGAGAGCGGTACTGGCAAGGAGGTGCTCGCGCGCGCGGTGCACGCCATCTCCCGGCGCGGCGGCCAGTTCATCGCGGTGAACTGCGGCGCCTTGCCGGCCAACCTCGTCGAAAGCGAGCTGTTCGGCTACCGGAAGGGCGCGTTCTCGGGCGCCAACGAGGACCGCGCCGGCCTGGTGCGCTCGGCCGACGGCGGGACCCTGTTCCTCGACGAGATCGGCGACCTGCCGGCGGCGTCGCAGGCGACGCTCCTGCGCGTGCTCCAGGAGCGCGAGGTCATGCCGGTCGGCGGCACGCGCCCGGTCGCGGTCGACGTGCGCGTCATCGCGGCGACGCACCGCGATCTCGACGGCATGATCGCGGACGGCGGCTTCCGCCGCGACCTGTTCGCGCGCCTCGCCGGCTTCCGGGTCGAGGTGCCGCCCCTGTGCGAGCGCAAGCCGGACCTGGGGCTGCTCATCGGCAACCTGTACGACCGCCACTTCCCGGCCGACGGCGCGGGCCTCGAGATCGAGGCGGCGCGACTGCTGTTCCGGTACCCGTGGCCGCTCAACGTCCGCGAGCTCGAGCAGGCGCTCACGACCGCGGCGGTGCTCGCCGGCAAGGAGCCGGTGCTGGTGAGTCATCTCCCCGACACGGTGAGGACCGGCCGCCCGCCCGGCGCCGGTCGCGCCCTGACGCTGTCGCCGGCCGACGAACAGCAGCGCGAGGCGCTGTGCGCTGCGATGCGCGAGCAACGCGGCAACATCTCGGCGGTCGCGCGGGCGATGGGCAAAGACCGCAAGCAGATCCAGCGCTGGATCAAGCGCTTCGCGATCGACCCCGCGCAGTTCCGCTGAGTTGCTCGGCGAGCACAGGCACTGTTGCGACAGTGCGACACATGCGACAGGTGCGACTGTCCTGCGACGGTCGCACCGGCGTCGAACGATCGTCCAACTCCGTGCAACCGTGTGGCCCCTCCCGGAGTCTCCTAGGCACGGGCCATGCTTCGGAGGCGAGCCATGACCATCGCGGGGATCGTCGTCGCGCTCTGCACGCTGACGTCCGAGCCACAGCACGCCGAGGCGTCGACCGGCGGTGGCGCCGCCGCGCGCGCGCGCAAGGCGAAGCCCGCGATCGAGCAGGTGCGCCGCGTGGAGGTCCCGAGCGTGGTCGGCCGCGTGGTCGACGCGCTCGGCAACGCCGTCGCCGACGTCACGGTAGTGGCGACGCCGAGCTTCATCAGCGGCAAGGCCAGCGCCCAGCCGGCGCCCCGCGCGCGCACCGATCGCGCCGGACGCTTCAGCTTCGTGGGGCTGCCTCCCGGCGAGTACGTGTTCGTGACGATCCACGGTGCGCACCCGTCGAGCGTGTCGCCCGCGATGCCGGTCGTCGGCAACGAGCGCCGCGGCCTCGACGTCGTCCTGATCGTCGGCGGCACCGTCCTGTCGGCGTGATCAGCGCGCCGGCGGGCCGCTGACCTGCGCCGCCAGCGCCTGCATCTGCTGATCGATCCAGCGCGACAGCTTGCTCGGCGGCAGCCCGCGGATCCTCCGCTGCGCGTCGCGATACGCCGGGAGATCCCGCGCGGCCCGCGGAGTCACCAGCGTCGCCGCCCGCGCCGCCGCGAACATGCCGCGCGCGACCAGCCGCTCGCGCGCGCCGTACGCCAGGCCGAAGTCGCCACGCAGCCGCGCCGGCAGGAGCGACGCCGTCACCGCCGCGACCGCGCCGCCGAGCGCGCCCCCGAACAGGAAGCCGCCCATCTCGCGCGCCGGCGCCGTCACGGTCAGCTCGTTCGACGCGAGCATCCGATCGACGTAGGCGCGGAACGCGCCCCACGACGGCGGCAGCACCTCGTCCGGGATCGCGAACAGCCGCGCGAACGACCACGAGTCCCGGTAGTACGCCTCCTTGAGCGCCGGCGAGAGCGGGCCGCGGATCCGCTCGTGCACGGTGACGACCGTGTCGATGAGCGTCGCGTACACCCAGAGCTGCGACGCGGCGTCGTTGGCGTGATAGACGGTGCCCTTGGGGAACGCGCCGGCGTCCTCGTCGATCGTGCCGGTGATGCGCGTGTGGATGTTGTGCACGCGGCGCGCGGCGGTGAACGCATGGTCGAGGTCACCGAACGACATCGCGAAGACGTTGTCGAACGTGCGCCGGAAGCGGCCCATCACGTCCTCGCGCGTCTTCGAGTGCTGCGCGATCGCGTACGCGACGAACGGGTGCGCGAGCTGGAGCAGCACCGCGCGCCCACCGCCCATGAAGATCGCGGCGTCGCGCTCGAGGTGCCACGCGGCGCTGCCGGGGCCGTGGATCCCGGCGCGGGGATCGTCGCACTCGGCGCGCAGCCGAGCCAGGCTCGCTTCGAGGTCGGCGCGAACCGTGACCATGCTCGACGATCGCGCCGCGACGCCTTGTGGTCAAGCGGTTATCGCCGGGCTACCATGGTGCCTACTGGATGCGTTGGGCGACTTCCATCGCGACCTCCACCGATACCGATGAGGCCATCGAGGAGGTCGTCGAGAGCATCTCGGCGCAGCTCGGCCCGACGCGCGCCGATCTGGTGATGGCGTTCGTCACCGATCACCTGGCGCCGGGCTTCGCGCGCCTGTCGTCGGAGATCGCGCGTCGCTTCCCGGGCGCGGCGGTCGCGGGCTGCACCGCCGGCGGCGCGATCGGCGGTGGCGTCGAGGTCGAGCACCGACCCGCGGTGTCGCTGGTCGCGGCCAGCCTGCCGGGCGCCAGCGCGCGCGCGTGGCACCTGCCGTCCAACCCGGAGGAGTGGCCCGACGTCGACGAGATCGAGGCCGACGCCGGCGCCGCGAACGCCGCCGCGGTCATCGTCTTGCCCTGCCCGCTCTCGAGCCCGGTCGAGGATCTGCTCGCGTGGTGCGACGCGCGCTGGCCGCAGGCCGTGAAGGTGGGCGGCCTCGCCTCGGGCGGCATGACCACGCGCGGGCCCGCCGGCAACACGCTCTTCGCCGGCGACGAGCGCCACCGCGAGGGCGCGGTGGTCGTCACCATGTCGGGCGACGTCGCGGTCGACACGATCGTCGCGCAGGGCTGCCGCCCGATCGGCGATCCCCTCGTCGTCACCAAGGGCCTCGGCAACGTCGTGCTCGAGCTCGACGGCATGCCCGCCCTGCGCGCGCTCGAGGCCGTGCACGCGACCCTGCCGCCCGACGAGAAGAAGCTCTGCCGCCACTCGCTCTTCGTCGGCGTGGTGCCCGACACGGCGCCGCAGGCGCGCGAGGTGCGTCGCCGCGACGTGCTCATCCGCAACCTCATCGGCTGCGACCGCGCCGCGGGCGCGCTCGCGGTGGGCGCGCCGGTGCACGTCGGCCAGATCCTGCAGTTCCACCTGCGCACCGCCGAGGCGTCGGCCCAGGATCTGGCCGAGCTCCTGAGCGAGCCGCACGCGCCGTCGGCCGGCGCCCTCCTCTTCTCCTGCGTCGGCCGCGGCCAGCTCCTCTACGGCCGCCCCAACCACGACTCCGACGTCTTCCGCCGCACGCTCGGCGCCGTCCCGCTCGGCGGCTTCTTCTGCAACGGCGAGGTGGGCCCGGTCGCGGGCAAGACCTTCCTCCACGGCTACACCTCCGCCTTCGCCCTCTTCCGCAAGCGCGCCGCCCAGGCGTAGCCTCGCGGGCATGAAGCACCTCGCGATCGTCCTCCTCGCGTGCGCCGCGACCGGCGCTGGCTGCAAGAAGAAGTCGAACGAGTCCACCGGCAGCGGCGGCGGCACCGGCACCGGTGGCGCCACCGCCAAGCCGCCCGAGCCGTTCACCGGCGCGCTCACGATCGATCGCGTCATGGGCGCGCGCGATCTCGTCAAGCCGTTCGATCCGTGGGACGAGGGCTTCGCCAGGCTGCAGGCGCTGGTCGGCGCCCCGTCGAGGGTCGAGGGCGCGCGCCACACCTGGGCGGTCGTCGAGGGCGACGGCTGCGCGTGGTTCTACGTCACCAGGGACAACGGCGCCGACTACAAGATGGAGGGCATCATCGTCGGCACCGTGCAGGCGCCGGTGAAGTCGGCGAAGGGCGACGGCGGACACAACGACTGCCTCAAGGCCGCCGGCGTGAACCTCGGCCCGCCCGAGGACCCGAACGCGGCCGGCCCGCCCGCCGACGGCAGCCCCGTGCCGCTCGCCGACGTGCGCAAGAACGTCATCCCGGGCCGCTCGAAGTGGAAGGACCAGAAGGTGGCCATCGCCGCGGTGCTCGGCGGCGTCTCGACGACGACGTCCGGCACCGACAAGTACGTCACCGTCAGCCTCACCGCCGGCGCCGACGACAAGGAAGAGCCGCTCGCCTGCGCCTTCGAGAAGAACGCCGCCGCGCCGGATATCAAGCAGGGCACGAACGTCGTCGCCACCGGCACGATGCAGATCCAGGAGTGGACCTCGATGGGCTCGGGCGAGGTGACCCTCAAGCCGTCGCTTGCCAGCTGCACGATCGCGGCCGCCAAGTAAGCTGCGCCCATGTCGACCACGACCAGCAAGCAGATCGGCGTCCTCGGCACCGGCCAGGTCAGCACCGTCCTGGCCAACGGCTTCCTCAAGCATGGCCACGCCGTCCGCCGCGCCTCGCGCGACACCGCCAAGCTCGACGAGTGGCTCGCCATCGCGACCTCCGCCGCCGTCTCCTCCGCCGCGGCCGCCGGCGATCGCGCCTCCACCGGCACCCTCGCCGACACCGCCGCCTGGGCCGACATCCTCGTCCTCGCGGTGAAGGGCTCCGCCGCCGAGTCAGCCCTCGATCAGTGCGGCCACGCCAACCTCGCCGGCAAGATCATCATCGATCCCACCAACCCGATCGCCGACGGCCCACCCGACCACGGCGTCGTCCGCTACTTCACCGGCCCGAACGAGTCCCTCATGGAGCGCCTCCAGGCCCACGTCCCGGCCGCGCGCTTCGTGAAGGCCTTCAACTCCGTCGGCAACGCCCACATGGTCAACCCGCAGTTCGCGGGCGGCCCGCCCACGATGTTCATCTGCGGCAACGACGCCCCCGCCAAGGCCGAGGTCACCGCCCTCCTCGATCAACTCGGCTGGCACACCGAGGACATGGGCACCGTCCACGCCGCCCGCGCCATCGAGCCCCTCTGCCAGCTCTGGTGCATCCCCGGCTTCGCCGGCAAGGGCTGGAGCCACGCCTTCAAGCTGCTGCGGTAGCTACCAGGGGGGAAACCTACTGATAGCCCGGCAGCCAGGGCTCGAGCTCCAGTCCTTCGATGTCGCCATCGATGAGGCGCCGCCAGAGCTCGAGCACGCGACGCTTGGCAGGGACCATCATGTGGCGAGGCCTCGTGTCACCAGGCGGACCTGCGCGTCGAGGTTGAGCTCGCCGATCTCGTCCAGAAAGAGGGTGCCGCCGCTCGCGCATTCGAAGTAGCCGGCGTGCGCGGCGGCCGCGCCCGAGAAGGCGCCCTTCTGGTGGCCGAAGAGCTCGCTCTCCATGAGGCCCGCCGGGATCGCCGAGCAGTTGACGGCGACGAACGGACCAACGCGGCGTGGCGACAGTTGATGCGCCGCGCGGGCCGCGACCTCCTTGCCCACGCCGGTCTCGCCCAGGATGAGGATCGGCAGGAGGGTCCGAGCCATGCGCGTCAACTCGGCCACCACCTGCTTCATCCCCGCATCGGCGAACTCGTACCGTTGATCGCCGAGCTCGAACGCAACCAGATCGGGTTCGTGGTCACTCATGCCGCCCCGTATCGAGAGGTGCGCGGCGCGGTTGCCGACGAACTGAGAGATTCCGCTAACTACGCGGAGTCCAAGGGTGAACGGGCGCGTCCAGCGCGCCGCACAGCCCGAGCCAGCTTCGAGGACGGCTATACTCTCGTCGGTGAGCTTCCGCGACCGACTGATCGCCACGCTGCGGGCGGTCGAGCCGATCCTCGAAGTCCCCGGTGTGCTGGTCGCCGGATCGGAGGTCCCGAACCTGCTCGAGGTGGGCGCGGCGTCGACGCTCGTCGTATCGCAGGACGTCGATCTCGCGATCCCGGTGAGCGCGCACGCCGACGTCCGCGCGCGACTCGATCGCATCACCGAGCTCGCGCCGTCACGCGACGAACCGTCCGTCTGGGTCCCGGTGCCCGGGCGAGCCGACTTGATCGAGGTCAACTTCATCGGCGTCGACCCCGCGATCCTCGATCCGATCGACACCTACGAGCGGCCCGACGATCGCTTGCCGTTGATGGTGTTCGGACCGCTCTCGCTGCTGCGCCCCGCGCTCCGTCACCAGGTCCGAACCAACCTCTCGATCCTGTCGCTCATCGAGGCGCGTCCATCGATGCCCGATCCGAGTGGACATCGAGCCACCATCGCCGAGCTTCTCGGGCGCCTGGAGGCACCGTGAATCACGCGCGGCGCGTGAAGGAGATCCGCGCGCGCGCGAGGGTCCAGCGCTGGGGCTACCGTCAGCGAGCGCTCTCACGCGGCGCGTGGGATCGCTTCCGGATCGCCCTGGCACTCGCGCGCGATGCGTACGCCATCGACGCACGCATGCACGCCATGCTCGTTGGCGAAGGTTTCCGGTCGGACGACGCCGGGAATGGGCTGGAGCCAGCGCGCCAGATCGTCTGGATCTCGGAGGCCAGGGCGCGAACGCTCGCGGCGCCGAAGCTCGCGATGCGTTTCGACGCGGCGATGCTCGCGTCCACGTGCCTGGCGCTCGTGCCGTTCGCGATCGATGGTCGTGTGCCACGTTCGTCGTGAGGCGTCCAGCGACGGTGCGTCACGCGATGGGCAGGTGGCGGTCCGGGCCGGGGGTCTCGCGCAGGCCGATGAGCGGATGATGCTTGCGCCAGCCGACGGTGAGTAACCAGGAGCGCGCGCCGGTGACGGGGAGCGGCTGGTAGCCGTCGGGGATGGCGAAGCGGCGCGGCAGGTCGCGCCAGCCGTCGAAGAGGATGCCGGTCGAGTACGGATCGACGTTCGCGCGGCGCGCCTCGGCGCCCGCCAGATCCTCGCGGTGGCGGCGCCAGTTGTTCAGGACGTAGCAGAGGCACGCGCGGACCTGGCGCGGCGTCGTGAGCGAGACGGCGTGGTAGCGCGTCGGGAAGACGGTGCCGCGGCGGCCGCGGAGGTTGTTGAGGTGGCGGGTGGCCGAGATCATGAACGCCCGCACGCCGTTCGAGAGGGCGCGCTTGTCGTCGGCCTCGACCAGGAGGTGGAGGTGATTGTCCTGGATGCTGGTGTGGACGATGCGGAAGTCGGGACGGCCGATGCACACGGCGACGGCGCGCTGGATCGCCGCGTAGGCCGCGGGGCGGCGGAGCCGGCCGACGTCACGCACGACGCGGAGCGAGACGTGTACGGGATGGCGCCGCGAGACGTCGGGGCGGCGCTCGTGCGGCGAGCGGTGCTCGCGCTTGCGCGGACGGACCGCGCCAGGTCGCGCGCCGCCGTGCCTGCGCGGCGGTGGGAGGTCCAGGGCGAGCTGGGGCGCGCGGCGCGACATGATATCGGCTTATATTATCGTTTGAAGCGATTGTCAAACGACTGACCGCCCCCGCCGGTCGATCACGAACAGCACGTGCGTCAGGCCAGCGACTCGCAGGAACCAGGCGTGCGCGAACCGGACGCAGCAGGCCCTAAACTCGGCGCCGGAACGGCCGATGTCCCTGCTAGCGACCATGTCCCACGCCATGATCATGCGGATGTCGGTCCTCGGCGCACTCGCGGGATGCGCGGCACCGGTCAAGAAAACCGTCCCGCCCCCGCCGGCGAGCCCGACCACCGTCACCGCGTCCGCGCCCGTCCCCTTTCCGGACGGGTTCGAGCCGCCACCAGCGCTCGGGCCACCGCTCCAGGCCGATGCGACGTCCCTGGGCGCTTCCTATCTCGAGCAAGTCGCTCCCGCGTTCCAGGAGCCATGGGCGCAGTTCCTCGAGGACTGCCGGCTGCGCCTCGAGCCGGGGCACGCCCTCAACCGTGGTGAGCTCGCCACCACGGTCGGCGTCGAGGCCGATCGTGAGGGACGGATCACCTCCGTGTACGTCATCGCCGGCAGCGGCAACCCGCAGTTCGATCAGGCGGCGCTCGAGGTCGCGACCGACGCCGGGCCGCTGCCCGCGCCCAGCCGCGCGGTGCTGTCCGACGACGATCGGCTGACGCTCATCTGGCTCTTCGCGCGCGACACGCGCCAGGCCGGACCGGCGAGCGCGATGATCCGTCGCGTCCAGTCGCCGATCGCGCTCGCGATGCCCAAGCTGCTCGCCGAGGGCGAGCTCGACGAGGCCGCGCGGCGGCTCGCCACGCTCGGCTCCGATGCGGGCCGTGACGACGCGGTGCAGGCGGCCGACCAGCTGATGACCCTGATCGTGATGCGGGGCCTCGCGAGCCCGGACCTCGCGACCCAGCGCACGGCCATCGCGGCCGCTGCGCGCGCGGGGATCGCCGACGCGCTCCCGACGTTGCGCGTGCTCGCCGCCGAACCGACGGATCCCGCGACACGCGCCGCCGCGATCGAGGCGCTCGCCGCGATCGGCGATCGCGAGGCGATCGCGTCGATCGAGCCGGCGCTCGATGCCGAGGCCCCCGCGCTCGTCGCGGCGGCCGCACGCGCGACCGTCGCGCTGGGCGGGACGCTCGATGAGCGCGCCGCCGCGTGGCTCGCCGCCGGACGCACCGAACACGCGCGGCTCGTCGCCTCACACGCGCCGATCGCGTACATGGTGCCCGATGGCCTTCGCCAGGTCGCGGACGGCGATCCGCATGCGCGCGCGACCGCGTGCATCGTCCTCGGCCGCGCCGCCGCGAAGGACGGCGCGGCGTGGAGGGGCCTGCGCCGAGGGCTGCAGGACCGCGACGCCGACGTGCGCGCCGCGTGCGCGAACGCGATCGCCGAGGCGGCGGCGGCCGGCGGGCGCGACCGTGGCTCGTTCTGGGCGACCGTGGCGCTCCTCGAGGACCGCGCGCCGATCGTGCGCGCGGCCGCGGTTCGCGCCACCGTCTACCTGGCGCCCGAACGAGGCGCCGAGCAGCTGTACGCGGTCTCCCGGGACCGCAGCGTCCCGGTCCTCGCCAGTCTCGCCGAGGTCTGGGGCGTGGTCGGCGCCTCGAACAAGCTCTCGGCGTTGCTCGCGCACGAGGATCCGGCGGTGCGCGCGGCGGCGACCCGCGCCCTCGTCAGGGGAGATGAGGGCGCGCGCCGGCGGCTCGCCGCGAGCGCCGTGCTCGACGCCGAGCTGCGCCCCCTCGCGATCGCGGCGTCGACCGATGCCGACACGCTCGCGCGCGCGGTGACCGATGCGGATCCGGCGGTGCGCGTCGCCGCGATCGCGCGGTCGATCGAGCTGCGCGGTCGTCAGGAGACGCTGCGCGAGGTCGGGGTCGCGCTCATCACCTCGCAGCCCGCCGAGCGTATCGACCTCGCCGGCGCGTGGCTCGCAGAACGCAGCCGACCGGTCCTGACCGCGGGCCGCTGACTGCTGCCTGGAGTCGAGAACGGCCGCCTGCTCGATCGGAGCGACGCACAGGAGGTCGAGGTCGCCGGCGGAGCGCCGGGGGTCGATCACGGCCAGCGCGTGCCCAGGCCGACGAAGGTGTCGAGCGTGACCGTCGACGGCGTCGGGTGCTGGAGCTCGGCGCGCACGAGGATGCGGGTCGAGAACGGGGGGGCGTCGTCGAGGTCGTAGGCGAGCTGGGCGATGGCGCCGCCGCCGATGGTCAGCTTGCGGAGACGCGAGGGATCGACGTGATCGACGAGCGCGAACGAAGCGGAGAGCTCGAGCCGGCGCGCGGTGCGGGCCTTCACGCCGATCGACGCGCCGGCGTGAGCCGTGCGGCCGCGGCCGCCGAACGCGGTGCCGGCGTACGCCTCGAGCGTGAACGCCGAGCGCGCGTCGGCGGTGAAGAGGTCGCGGCCGAAGACCACGGTGACCGCGCTGCCCTGCGCGTGCCCCACGTGACCGCCGGCGGTCGACCAGAAGTACCAGCGCGGCCCCGTGAGGACGGCATTGGTCGTGACCACGTGGCGGGAGGGAAGGCGCTCCGGATCGTCGGCGGCCGCCCGGGTCGCGGGCAGCGCGAGCGCGACGAGCGCGACGAGCCCGGCGAGCGCGAGCGGTGTGAGCGGGAGCCGGTGGGAGTGCCGGGCGCGGGCGTTCGACATGCCCGCGCTATCGGCACGTCCCCGGCGCCGGTTGCGTGAGAGGTCGCAAAAAAAACCAGCAGCGGCCGGGACCCGGAGCCTGACGGGTCGCGATCGCTCCCCGTCAGTCGGCGTACGGATCGCGGATCGTGAGCACGCGGGCGGCCGCGAAGTCGGCCAGGAGCTCGCCGAGGAGCTCGTGGATCGGCGCGCCCTGGGTGTCGGCGATGATCTCCGGCGGGTTCTGGGCCACGACCGGCGGGAAGACCGGCTGGAAGTTGCGCTGCTCGACGCGCTTGCGCAGACACGCGTGACCGGCCGGGTTCCACACCAGGAACGCGGCGGTGCGGCCGCCCGGGAGGTTGCCGGTGACCGGCGACGCGATCGTCGAGAGCGTCGCGTAGCGGATCGGCTGCGCGGGCGGCGTCGGCGCGGTCATGGGCATGTGCCGCAGCCCCATCGCCCCCGCCAGCGACTCGGTCGAGTCGTTCGAGACCCAGACGTCGCCCCAGGCCATCGTGGAGATCAGGTCGGGCGGCGTGCCGCCGCGCTTGCTGCCGTCGAGCGTGTGCGGCGCGTAGGCCAGCGCGTCGCCGCGCTCGACCACGCTGTCGAAGAGCGCGACCACGGGATCGAAGCGGGCGTCCTTCTCGGCGTCGTAGAGCTCGATGCGGCTCGTGAGGTCGAACGGCGTCGACAGCACCGAGAGGAACGTCGAGCCGTAGTTGGGGCTGTGCATCATCGCCGGGAACGGCAGCCCCGCCGCCGCGCTCGAGATGTAGGCGGTCGAGATGCGCGGCTCGACCGTCAGCGCGACGCCGACGAGCATCGCGCCCAGCGACTCGGTGATCACCGCCGCGTCGTTGCGGAACGACACGGCGTCGGGCAGGCCGGCGAGGGGCGCGACCGCGGCGTTGATCGGCGCGGTCGAGCCGTCGGCGACGTAGTCGACCAGCGCCACGACCTCGAGCGCGGCCTGCCGCAGGTTCTCACCCAGCGCGCGTGGATGCCCCGCCGGGATGCCGCCGGAGCTGCCGAGCAGGTGGAAGAACTGGATCGGCGCGAAGAGCCCGACCGGCGCGCCGTCGCCGAAGCCATCGGCGCCGACGGTGTTGAGCATCTCGTTCATCGTGTCCGTCGCGTTCATCGCCCGGCTGCCGTGACGGTTGAGATCGATGCCGAGCACCGCCACGTTCTGCCGCGCGGCGGTGTTGGCCATGACCAGGAGGTCCTGGCGCGTGCGCCCGAGGCCGTGCACGTAGATCGCCACGGGCAGGTTGGTCCACGTCGAGTTGCGCGGCAGCGTGAGCGTGAACGGCACGGCCAGGGTGCCCTTGATCGTCCAGGCGCCGCCGGTCTGCGACGGGAACCCGTCGTCACCGTTGGCGCTCAGGAAGCTGGGGAGCTGGATCGTCCCGTGGATCACCACGGCGACGTGGTTGTGCGGCTCGGGACCGACGCCGTTCTCGTCGGCGCCCGGCTGGCCGTCGGCGGGCGCCACGCCGAAGAGCGCCTGGAGCCCGTTGGTGCCGGTCTCGGCCGGGCCGTACACCGCGGTCACGGTCACCGTGGGCGAGGCCGCAGCCACGATGACGTCGCGCATCGCGCGCGTGTCATCGACGTGCGTGGCCGTGCGAAAGACCGTGGCCGAGACGATCGAACCCTCGCTCGCGTCGGGCAGGAGGTCGAAGAGCGGGCGCAGGTTCGCCTGCGCGGCGGCGACCGACGCGTCGCCCGGCGTCGACGCGAAGTCGACGGCCGCGGCGAAGTCCGGTGAACGCGCCAGCGGGAACCCGGCGCCGTCGGTCGCGGCGCTGGTGAGCACGGCGCCGTAACGACCGCCCGAGCGCAGCACGTTGCCGATGCGCGGCGCGAGGACGACCGCGCCCAGGTCCTCACGGTACAGGACGTCGGATGGGATCGTGACCAGGTTGCCCGTGGTCGACGCGTCGAGGTCGTAGAGCGTGGCGACGTCGCCGGTGACCGACGCCTTCGCCAGGGTCCCGTCGATGGGGAAGTAGACGTTGGAGGTGACCCCCGCGCCGTCGAGGGTGGCCAGCCCCGCGATCAGCATGTCGATGTTGCCCTGCTGCGCGGACGGGCCCGCCGGCACCGTCGTCAGCGCGATGCGCCCGTTCGCGTCGAGGTAGAGATCCGACGGGTACGGCACCGCCCCCCACGCGCCCCCGCTCGCCGGCGGCGGCGGATCGAAGTGGGCCGTGGCTGACGGCCCGCTCGGCGCGTCGGTCCTCGGCGGCGCATCGACCGGGTCCCCGCCGCCGCCTCCGCCACACGCCGTCACGAGCACGAGCGACACGAACAGATGACGCATTCCGACATCGTAGGCTCCACCCCACGGCGCTGTACAGGGGGGTGTGCGAACCCGCTCGGTGTGCGACTATCGTCGACTCTCGCTCGCTATTGCCGGGATTCGTCCGCCGGGGTAACAGCATGGGAGATGCGCCCGCCGGCCAGGACATCGAACGCCGAGCCGTGGGTCTCGATCCAGGACGTCGCGCTGCACGTGGGGGTTCGCAAGGACTCGATCTATCGCTGGATCGAGGGGCGCGGGCTACCGGCGACCAAGGTCGGCAAGCTCTGGAAGCTGAAGCTCTCCGAGGTGGATGCCTGGATGCGCGCGCAGCGCGAATCCGTGCCCGCGAGCGAGCCTCCGCGCCGCGCCCGGGCCGCGTCCCGGCTCGTCCTCGTCGTCGATGACGAGCGGCTCATCCGGGAGAGCGTGTGCGAGCTCGTGTCGGACCTGGGCCACGAGGCGCTGGCCGCCGCCGATGGTGAGGAGGCGATGGCGCTGCTCGCCGGCAGCGCCCGGCTGCCCGACTTGATCCTCCTCGATCTCAAGATGCCCGGCGTCGACGGCTGGAACTTCCGGGCGCGGCAACTCCAGGATCCCAGGCTCGCCGCGATCCCCGTGATCGTGGTGACGGCGGCGCGTGAGCCCGGCATCGAGGGGACGCTCGTGTTGAAGAAGCCGCTCCAGCTCGACGCGCTCACCGCCGCGATACGCGAGCGCCTGGATGCCCGAACGATCGACCAGGGAGCGTCGTCATGACGATGGCACACGGGGCGCTCGACAGCACCCCACCCACCCACGCGGTCCGGTTCTACGACGACCCGTCGACGCTGGCCCGTGAGGTCGCCCGGTTCCTGGCGGAGGGGCTGACGGGCTCGGACCTGGTGATCGCGATCACCGCGGCGCCACACCGCGAGCTGCTCTCGCGACGGCTGCGCGAGCTTGGCCTCGACGTGGACGCCGCCATCGGTGATGGACGCCTCACGTTCCTCGACGCCGACGAGACGCTGGCCTCGTTCATCCGAGACGGGGTCCCGGATCGGGCCCTGTTCGAGGCGTCGGTCGGCGCGCTCGTCGCCTCGCGGACGGCCACGCTCGGGCCGGCGGCGAACGTGAGGGCGTACGGCGAGATGGTCGACGTCCTCTGGCGTCGCGGTGAGCACGGCGCCGCGCTGCATCTCGAGGAGCTGTGGAACGAGCTCCAGCACCGACACCGCTTCTCGCTGCTGTGCGGGTACGCCATGGCGAGCTTCTACAAGCTGCCGGCCGAGCACCAGCGGGTCTGCATCGCCCACTCCCACGTCGAGAGCGCCGTCACGTACCAGCCGGAGCAGGAGCTCGCGCGACGGGTGGAGCTGGAGCACGCGCTCCGGTCTGCGCTCCGCGAGCTGCGGGCCAAGGACGAGGCGCTCCGCCGGAACGAGGCGGACCTGCGGGACTTCGTCGAGAACGCGACGCTCGGGCTCCACCGCGTCGCCGCCGACGGGACCATCCTCTGGGCGAATCGCGCGGAGCTCGAGCTCCTCGGCTACGCCGAAGCCGAGTACGTGGGCAGGCCGATCGCGGACTTCCACGCCGACGCCGACGTCATCGCCGACATCCTCGCGCGGCTGACGCGCGGCGAGACCTTGCGCAACTACGAGGCCCGCCTCCGCGCCAAGGATGGATCGATCAAGCACGTCCTCATCAGCTCGAACGTGCTCGTCCGCGACGGCCAGTTCGTCCACACGCGCTGCTTCACGCGCGACATCACGGAGCGCCGCGACGCCGAAGCCGCGCTCCGCCAGAGCCATCATCAGCTCGAGCAGATCATGGACGCGTTGCCCGTCCTGGTGGCCTACGTCGGCGCCGACCGGCGGTACCGGTTCGCGAGCGCCGCGTACGAGCGATGGTTCGGTCACGCGAAGCGCGAGATCATCGGCCGCTCGCTCGAGGAGGTGCTCGGAACCGATGCCTGCCGGACCCTCGAACCCCACGTGTCGCGGGCCCTCGCGGGAGAGGTCGCCACGTTCGAGGCCGAGGTGCCTTATCGCGATGGGGGCATGCGGTCGATCGAGGCCACGTACATCCCCCAGCGAGACGAGCGCGATCACGTCGTGGGGTTCGTCGGACTGGTCGCCGACGTCACGCCGCGAAAGAGCTTCGATCGCTTCCGGGCGGCGGCGGCGGCCCGGACCGAACGCCTCCTCGCGATCACCGACGCGATCGCCAGCGCCGTCTCCTCCGAGGAGGTGTACGGCGCCCTGGTCGAGCGCGTCGCGGACGCCCTCGGCGCCTCCACCGCCGGCCTGTGGATCGTCGACGACGAGCAACGCGTCGCGCGCATGGTGAGGTCGCGCGGTTATGCCGCACCGGCGCTGGAGCGGATCCAGACCCTGCCGCTGGACCTCGCGTCGTCGCTCCCGGTGCTCGACTGCATCCGCACCAGCGCGCCGGTCTGGATCCCGTCCCAGGCGGCGATGCTCGAGCGCTATCCCCACCTCGCCTCGGTCGTGACCCCCGGCCGTTCGTATCGCGTGGCGTGCCTGCCGCTGGTCGCGAACCGCCGCCTCCTCGGAGCCCTGGGGGTCACCCTCGAGGATGCGGCCGGGGAGGCGACCGAGGAGCGCGAGCTCCTGCTCCTCGTCGCCCGGTACGCCACGCAGGCCCTCGAGCGCCTGCGCCTGTTCGACGCCGAGCGGCGGAGTCGCGCCGCCGCCGACGCCGCCGCCGCGCGCATGGGGGTCCTCGGCCGCGCGTCGCGCACGTTCGCCGAGGCCAGCCTCGATCTCGCGCCGCGGCTTCGCGCGGTCGCCTCGGAGCTGTCGCGCGTGCTCGACGGCTGCGTCGGCATCACGCTCATCGGATCGGACGGCCTCCTCCACGCGGCCGCGATGCAGCATCCGAGCGAGGAGGCCCAGGAGCTCCTGACCCGGATCGCCCCGTCGGCGCCGCTCAAGCTCGGCGAGGGCGTGACCGGGACGATCGCCGCCACCGGCGAGAGCGTGCTGCTCCCCGTCATCGACCGGACGATGTCCGCCGGCGCGCCCGGGCCGTACCAGGAGTTCCTCGAACGCTTTCCCGTCCACGCCATGATGGGCGCCGCGCTCCGCGTCCAGAACCGCGTCATCGGCGCGGTGACCGCGCTGCGTTGTCGGCCGGGCGAGACGTACGATCGGGAGGACCTGCGCCTGATGGAGGAGCTGGCCGAACGCGCCGGCGTCGCCATCGAGAGCAGTCGCCTGTACGAGGAGTCCCGCACCGGCCGGAAGCGCGCCGAGCAACTGTACCGCTTCGCCCAGGCGGTGGTCTCGGCCGCGCGCGTCGAGGAGGTGTTCGACGCGGCCATCGCCGCCATCGAGAACGCGCTCGGCGCGCCTCGCTGCGCCGTCCTGACACGCGACGACGAGGGCGTCATGCGCTTCCGCGCGTGGCGACACCTGTCGGACGCCTACCGCGACGCCGTGGAGGGACACTCCCCCTGGGGGAGCGACGCGAGCGCGCCCGCGCCGATCCTCGTCGAGGACGTCGAGCAGGACGCGGCGATGGCGCCCTATCAACCGCTCTTCCGACGAGAAGGCATCGCCGCGCTCGCGTTCATCCCGCTGGTGACGGGTGGCCGGCTGCTGGGGAAGTTGATGGTCTACTACGGCGCGCCGCACCCCTTCACCGAGAGCGAGGTCGAGACCGCGCACGCGATCGCGAATCACCTGGCCTCGGTGATCACCCGCTTCACCGCGATGGAGAAGCTCGAGGACACCGTCCGCCAGAACGAGCTCTTCGCCGGCGTCCTGGCGCACGACCTGCGCAACCCGCTCGGCGCGATGACGACCGCCGCGCAGCTCCTCCTCATGCGCCTCGAAGGCGACCGCACGTCGGGGGAGCGCGAGCGAAGGCCGCTGGGCCGCATCCTGGAGAGCGGACAGCGCATGAACACGATGATCGAGCAGCTGCTCGACTTCACCCGCCTGCGAACCGGCGGCGGCATGCCCATCGAACCCTGTGACACCGACCTGGAGGACCTCTGCCGCCAGGTCGTCGACGAGCTCGAGATGGCGAACCCCGAACGGCGGATCGAGCGCCGGGTCGCCGGTGAGCTGCGCGGTTCGTGGGACCCCGACCGGCTCCTCCAGCTCCTCTCGAACCTCATCGCCAACGCCTGTCAGCACGGACGACGGGACGCGCCGGTCACCGTTCTCCTCGACGGCACGTCGACGCGCGAGGTCGAGATCGAGATCGCGAACGAAGGCGCGATCCCCGACGCGCTGCTCCCACACCTGTTCAGTCCGTTCCGGAGCACGCAACACCGCCGCGATCGATCGCGCGGCCTCGGGCTCGGGCTGTACATCGTGCGCGAGATCGTGCGCGGCCATGGCGGAACGATCAGCGTCACCTCGACGGAGGCCGAAGGGACGCGGTTCGCCATCCGGTTGCCGCGGCGAGCGCCGCGGACCGGCGCGGACCTGTCGCACGAGCCGCGGAGCCGCGCATGACCCGGCCAGCCGCCGATCCGCGCGTCTCCGATGCGAGCGCTCCGCTCGTCGTGCGCGAGCAGCTCTCGGCGACCGAGCGACTCGTCGAGGTCGCCCAGTCGCTGTCGATGGCGCGCGATCTCGACGCCGTCATGGAGGTGGTGCGGCACGCGGCGCGAGAGCTCACGGGCGCCGACGGTGCGACGTTCGTCCTGCGCGACGGTGACCTGTGCTTCTACGCGGACGAGGACGCCATCAGCCCGCTCTGGAAGGGCCACCGCTTCCCGATGAGTGCCTGCATCAGCGGCTGGACCATGCATCACCGGGAGCCCGCGATCATCGAGGACATCTACGCCGATCCGCGGATCCCGCAGGAGGCGTATCGCCCGACCTTCGTGAGGAGCCTGGCCATGGTCCCGATCCGGACCGCGGCGCCGGTGGGCGCGATCGGGAACTACTGGGCCGAGCGACACCGGGCGACCGAGGGAGAGGTGAAGCTGCTCCGCGCCCTGGCCGACCTCACCTCCGTCGCGATGGAGAACGTCCAGCTCTTCGCCGAGCTGCAGCGCAAGATGCACGAGGTCGAGGCGACCGTGCGCGCCCGCGACGAGTTCATCTCGGTGGCGGCGCACGAGCTCCGGACGCCGATCACCGCCCTGCTGTTGCAGCTGCAGCGCCTCGAGAAGCTGACCGAGACCCGCGAGGACGACTGGCGGCCGGAGAAGCTCGCCGCGTGCGCCACCCGTTCCACGGCGGCGGCGAGGCGCCTCGCGACGCTCGTCGACGGCCTGCTCGACGCCTCGCGGCTCGCCCACGAGCCCATGCGCCTCGACCTCGAAGAGGTCGATCTCGTCGAGGTCGTCCGCGACGTGCTCGCGCGCTTCGCCACCGCGGCCCGGCGCGCGGGATGCGAGCTCCGGCTGCACGCGCCCGCGCCGTGCCCCGGCCGGTGGGATCGCCTTCGACTCGACCAGGTCCTCACCAACCTCCTGTCGAACGCGCTCAAGTACGGCGCCGGCAAACCGGTCGACGTGTCCGTCCACGTGCCGGCACCGGGCGCCCAGCTGGAGGTCCGCGACCGCGGCCCAGGGATCGATCCCGAGAGCGCGGGGAAGCTCTTCGAGCGTTTCGGGCGTTCCGGCTCGGTCACGCACTACGGCGGGCTCGGGCTCGGGCTCTACCTCTGTCGTGAGGTCATCGAGGCCCACGGCGGGACGATCCGGCTCGAGACCAGCCCGGGCGAAGGATGTACCCTCATCGTGTGTCTCCCGCTCGAGGTGCCGCAGAGCGCATGAGCCCGGCCGCGCTGATGATCGTCGAGGACGACGCGGACATCTCGGAGGCCCTGGCGGAGGCCCTCGAAGATCACGGCCACACGGTCATCGTCGCGGCCGATGGGCAGGAGGCCCTCGACAAGCTGCGCGCAGCTGCGGTGCTGCCGCGGCTCATCCTCCTCGACCTGATGATGCCCGTGATGGACGGGTGGCAGTTCCGGGCGGCCCAGCGCCAGGACGCGAACCTCGCCGAGATCCCGGTCGTCCTGCTGTCGGCCCACGTCGACGTGCGCAGAGCGGCGGGCGAGCTCGGCGCGATCGCCTGGCTGCGCAAGCCCGTCGACCTCCAGGCGCTCCTGGCGATCGTGACCCGGCCGGACGACGCCTGACCACGGCGCGGCGCGGTCAGCGCGCCCAGTGCGCGCCGAACGCCGTGGCCGGCCCGAGCCGCGACTCGAACACACGCGCCCACTGCGCCGGCGTGTACGCGTTGGCGATCCCGGGGAAGCGGGCCGAGAGCTCCGTCGGGGAGACGTCGCGCGCGAAGGCCTCGGCCTCGAACGCGACGCGCGTCGGCTCGGGGATGCCGAGCGCGAGCACGCCACCGACCACGAAGCGGAACCGCGCCCCCTCCGGGTTGTCGCGCCCGAGCAGCCGGTGGGGCGCGCCGGCGAACGCCGCGTCGGTCAGCTCGTGACGGGGCACCGCGAGGTAGTCGGGTAGCCCGTCGCTCACGGTCACCGGCAGCGGCGTGACGCCGGCGGCGGTCAGGTCGTGCGCCATGTACCCGGTCGCGACGAGGCCGTCGGGGCCGACGATGAGGTACATCGCCCACGTGCTGGTCCGGAAGCGCGCCTCGAGCTCCCAGTCGTCGCGAGTCTCCGCGCCCCAGCGCGCCCGCGCCGTGACGAGCTTGACGCCGGCGTCGATGGGGAGCGCCTGCCAGCGTCGCGGATCGCGGCGCGCGTGGTCGAGCACCGCGTCGCGCGCGGCGGGGGACACCGACGCGACCTCGATGCTCGCCTCGACGATCGGCTGGTTCCAGATCTGCGGGTTGTACACGCCGCTCGGGTTGTGAGCGTCGTTCCAGATGTCGACGCGCAGGCCGACGCCCGAGCGCATGACGTGCTGCGCGAGCGCCTTGACCAGACTGTCGGGACGCACGAACGAGTCGATGGTCGTGGAGTCCGCGATGCCGAGGCTGTAGGAGGCCCCCATCATGGCGTTGCCGAGATCCGCGCGGCTCACCCACTGGCCGTAGATCCAGAGCCCGCGCGCGCCCGGCGCGCCCGGCGGATCGACGAGCACGCTCAGCCGATCGTCGAGGGCGTTGTGGGTCCAGCCCTGGCAGATGCCCGCCCAGTCGGGCGTGCTCGAGCTCGGGTCGTAGTAAGCCGGGCTGTGCGCCGTCGCCGAGAAGGTGGTGAACGGCGACAGGGTCAGCCCACCGACGAGCGCGGCCGCGTCGAGCGCCACGTCGGGGCCACGCGCGCGCAGGGCCGCGGTCTCGTCCTCGGTCGCGACCGCGGGGTGGTGCGGCGCGAGCGAGCCGTGGCGTGTGAACAGGACGCCGTCGCGCTTGGCGGCGTAGCCGCGGCTGTGCGAGCGCAGCCCGGTGGCCGCGCCGACGACGCCGTCGCCGACGAGGAACAGGCGATCGTCGGACAGGAACGGCGACGCGCCGAGCTCGAGCCGGTAGACCGTGTTGGCGAGCGGGACGTCCCCCGGACGTTCGCCGCTGGCCGCGATCCGCAGCCGGGCCGCGGCCGCGCCGTCGAGCCGCCCGTCGCCTTCGGCGATGGCGGTCAGGAACGCCGCGACGCGCGGGTTCGTGCCGCTGGCGTCCTTGACGAAGGCGGCGAGGGCGTCGGCCTCCGCGAGGTCGACGCGGCCGTCGCGCCCGGCGTCGGCGAGGAGGCGCAGGACGGCGAGCTCGCCCGGCCGCGCCGGATCGAGGAGGCCCGCGCCGGGGCCGTCGCACTTGCCGGCGCAGGCGGCGGGATCTCGGGGCTCATCGTCCTCGCTTGCGACGCAACCGATCGAGCCGATGGCCGAGAGAGAGAGGGAGAGGGAGAGCGAGATTCCGGCGGTGACGAGATGGGTAGGCAGGATGGTCATGGGAGGTCCTTGCGGTCGGGGAACGAGTCGGTCGATTCGCGACGTCCGCCGGAGGCGAACGCCGGGTCACTCGGTGACGCCGAGGGTGCAGCCGGCGATGCCGGTCCGCGCCACCGCCCCGGCGTAGGGGAGGTCGGCCTCGGTGAAGGCCGGATCGGTGGTCTCGAACGCGGCGTCGTAGCCGACCGAGGTCATGCGCGGCAGGTCGGTCACCGGCGGCGTGTCCCAGTCGCTGCACCACACGCCGGCGGCGGCCTCGAGCGCCTGGTAGTAGCTCGACGCCGGATCGGCGAGCGCGAAGAGCGCGTGCGCCTCGGCGTCGTCGATGCCGAGCAGCTCGGTGATCCCGCGCTCGAAGCTGCCGGCGCCGCCGAAGCGGGTGAGGAACACCGTGCGATCGCAGCCGAGGTCCTCGAGCGCGAGCACGGGCTGTAGATCGCTCCAGCCCCCGACCGAGATCCGGCCGTCGTCGAGCTCGACGCCGCGCGAGAGCCCGGGCTCCGCCGGCGACGCCGCGAGCGCGACGCGCCACGTGGCCTCGCCGAGGCTCGTGCGCTTCCGCGACTTGAGATCGTCCCGACGCGCGGCGCCCGCGAGGAGCGCGGCGAGGTCGTCGCGGTGGCCCCAGTAGCCGACGCCGACGTCGGCGTAGTCGACCGCGAGCGCGACCGGCCCGGCCTCCAGATACGCCGCGCGCGCGCCGTGCCAGGCGTCGATCGCGTCGCCCTCGAGCACGCCGGTGGTGACCAGCGCGGGCAGCCGCGCGCCGACCGCGTCGTCGAGCCGCGACCGGTACGCGCCAGGCCGGGCCAGCGTGGCGTCGCGCCAGCGGCCGAGGAGCGCGCGGAAGTCGGCGCCGCAGGTGGCGCCGCCGCGGGGCAGGCGCGCGATCTCGGCCCAGGTGAGCCCGCGCGCCCGGGGCGCGCAGTCGTCGAGCCACGACGCGAGCGCGCCGCCGTCATCGGGCCCGTAGCCGGCGTAGAAGCTCGCGACGCGCCCGACGCGCTCGATGAAGGCCGGGAAGTCGACGGCGCCGGGGCGGACGAAGATCGTCGGATCGTCGGCGGTGAACGACAACCCGCGCGACAGCGTCGCCGCGAGGTCGCGGGCGTGGAACGCCGGATCGGGCGAGGTCGCGAGCAGCTCGAGCAGCTCCGGGTTGACCAGCGCGCGCAGGGTCGGCGATGTCAGCACGCCGCGCAGCGCGGCGACGCCGGCCTCGGGATCGCTGGCCAGCAGCGCCTCGACGTCGCGCGCGGCGATCGCCTGGGCCAGGCGCGCCGTCTCGGCGAACGCCAGCGCCTCGTCGGTGTCGGCCAGGACCTCGACGTAACCCTGCACCGACTTGAAGAGGAGCGCGGCGCGTTCACCGGCCTCGCGCGGCGTGCAGGCGCGGCCCGCGCACGTGCGCGCCGCCGGGTTGCCCTGCACGCTCTCGAGCAGGAACGCGCTGATGCTGCCCGAGCTGCCGCCGGCGACGGCGTCGATCGGCCCGTGATGCTCGAGCAGGCGCGCGATGGCGCCGAAGTGCGCGGTGATGCGCGGACCGTTGCCGCGGATCGCCAGGCACAGGGACGCCCCGTCACCGTCGGCGTCGCCGAGGCCGCCGCCGCCGTCGCACTTGCCGCGACACGGGGCGCCGTCGCCGTCGGCGCCGGGAGTTTCGGCGCAGGCGCCGAGGAGGAAGGACGCGGAGAGGCAGAGCGCAGCGAAGGGTGAGCGCGACATGGAGACCTCGGGGCGAGAGGGAGGGTTCAGGGCGCGTCGGGCACGGAGATGCCCTCGGCGCGGAGGCGGGTGACGAGCGCGGGCGCCATCGCGGCGCCGCGGCGGTAGAAGACGGCGGGCTGGCCGAGCGGCGCGGGGACGTTCGTGTACGCGCCCGTCGTGGCCGAACCGTGGACGCGGCCGGTCCACAGGTGCACCCACTCGCCGCGCGGCAGGTAGACGCGCTTGTCGTACGGGCACAGGGGCGACGTGAAGCACTTGTTCTTCACCGGCGCCACCAGGACGTCCTGGCCGAGGAGGAACTGATCGTCGGTGTCGCGCGCGACCGGATCGTCGGGGTGGTGCATCCACAGGTGACGCACCACCGGCCAGCCGTGCGCCTCGGCCTCGGCGAAGACCGCGCGACGGTAGGGCGCGAGCGCGCGGTACACGCGCGACATGCGCGCGAAGTGCGCCATCAGATCGGCGTCGGTGTAGACCTGCGCGTTGGCGCCGGGCTGGTTGCCCTCGTGCGTGCGCAGGACCGCGGTGAACGCGTTCATCTCGGCCCAGCGCTTGAGGAGCTCGCGCTCGCGGGTGTAGCCGACGCCACCGGCGCTGAGCGAGGTGTAGCCGCCGGTGTCGGAGTGGTTGAGCGCGATCCCCGAGAAGCCGCCGCCGACGAGGCCGTGGAGCGCGCTGACCATGCCGTCGTAGCGGTCCCAGGTCGTGAGCTGGTCGCCCTCCCACAGCAGCAGGCTGTGGGCGGGCGAGCGCGTCCCGCCCGAACGGTTGAACACGAGCACGTCGCCCAGCCGCCCCGCCTCCTCGATCGCCTCGCGGTTGAGGCGCGCCCACTCGACGGGGTACTGGGCGTGGAACGCGGCGGCGTCGGCGCCCGACGCGAGCACGGCGTCGAACGGCAGCGCCTCGGCGAAGTCGGCCATCCAGCCGCTGCACCCCGCGCCGTCCAGGAGCTCGTCCTGGATCACGGCCTTCATCCACGCCCGCGCCGGCTCGCTGGTCAGATCGAGGAGCCCGACGTCGAAGGCCGTGACCCGCAGGAGGTAGGGCGAACCGTCCGGCTTCCGGACGAAGTGCCCACCCGCCATCGCCTCGTCGAACAGGTCGCGCGTCACGCCGGCCTCGGCCGGCGGATCGACGAGCATCGGGTTCACGTAGCAGAGCGTGCGGATGCCCTGCGCGGCCAGGTCGCCGACGAACCCGTCCCACCCCGGGTGATAGGTCGGGCTCTGCACCCAGTTCCACAGCACCTGCTCGCCGATGAAGGTCCGCTGCTTGCCCGACCACGTCTGGTTCCACACCGCCGCGATCGCCGCGCCGTGCGCGCGCAGCTCGCCGACGATGCGGCGCGACTCCGGCAGATCGCGCGCGAGCCCGACGATGGCGCCGCCGTCGAGCCATGCGGGCGGCGCCGGCATGCGACCCGCGTACTCGGTGAAGCGTTCGATCAGCTCGAGCGGATCGCGGCCGGCGAGGATGCGGCCGGTCATCGACGGCGCCCACAGGCGCAGCGCGGTGACGTCGGCGGCGCGCAGGTCGAGCTCGGCGTACGCGGTGTCCTCGAGGAACACCGAGCGCAGCTCGCTGGTCACGAGGTGCGGGGCGGCGTAGTACGTCGCTCCCTCGTGCCCGCCGGAGCCGGGCGACGCCGCATCGACCACCGGGGTGATCGGCAGGTGACCGCGCCCGACGCCGCCCTCCTGCGCGAGCACGGGGATGACGCGGCCCTTGAGATCGAGCCGGTGGTGCGGGAACTGCTCGCCCGCGCCCCAGATGCGCTCGCCGGCGTGCGAGCTCATGCGCAGCGTGAGCCGGTCGAACGAGACGTCGTCGGTCGTGGCACGGAACGCGAGGTGGCCGGGGCGCGCCTCGCACAGCGCGAGCTCCCAGCGCAAGGCGGCGCACGCGGCGGTCGCGTCGTCGAACCCGCCACGCACGACGACGGCATCACCGATCGCGACGGCCTCGTCGAGGCGGGCGCGCGCGCAGCTCGTGACGACGTGATCGCGCACCGTGAACGATCCCTGGCGATCCTCGACATGGAGACTCGCGCGCGCGGCCTCGAGCGGCCCGCCGGCGGCGCTCGCGAACACGGCCCGGTCCCCGGTCGAGGCGTGGCGCATCGAGACGCCGGCGCGGTCGATCCGGACGCCGAAGGCGCCGATCGTGACCTCGCCGGGAACCGCGACCGCGGCGCCCCGCACGCCCACCGCAGGGAGGCAGCTCGGCGGCGGTGGAAGGTCCGCCATGGCAGGTTCCGGTGCGCCCGAAGGCGTTCCGTCGGAGCCGTCGGTCGCCGCCGCGCAAGCGACGAAGAGCGGGCCGATCAGGAGGACACGGAGGTCGACGAACCGCATGGCGCGCTGCGATATGCGGCTCCCGTGCCTGACGCAACCATCTGAAACGACAAGATCTGAGTGGCCAGACAATCAGCCAGTGTCGAGTACCACTGGACACTTCTGTCGCCGCGAAGCGGGACCACTCGTCCGGCAGACCAACGGATCGTTCAGGCCCTGAACGATCCGCTCATCCCCCGTACGAGCGAGCGATCGGCCATCGGAATGATTCCCGTTCGTTGGCGATGGCACCAGTTGTGCTTTTGGTGAGTCAGCACACGCGTCAATCAAACGACGATGGGAGGACTCGATGTCGAACGTGAAGGCTCTCGCAACCGTGACCGCGCTCCTGGCCGCCGGCTGTACCGACCTCGCTGACACGCACGACGATCCCGTGCCCGTCGGCTTCACGATCGAGCGTCACGACACGACCGCGCTGGTCGGCAGCTTCGGCGACGGTGAGCGCGAGGTCCGCTTCCACGCCGAGTCGCCGACCGACGACCGCGCGCGGCTCGAGATGACCGTGAACGGCAAGCGCCTGCGCTACGAGGCGCTCGCCGCCACCGGCGAGCACGACGGCTGGTACCGGGTCGAGATCGATCACGTCATCGACGCCGACGACGTGGCGATCGCGCAGGGCGCCCTCGACGCGCTGGTCGCGGAGCTCGGCCACGAGACCACCGCGATGGAGCTCTTCGAGGCGAGCGTCCCCAAGATGGCGTTCCACATCGCCAACCAGCCGGTCAACGCGTGGGCGCCCTCGTTCGAGCGACGCGAGTACTCGGTGAGCACGCCGCTGTGGAGCCTCAACGACGACGGGCGCGTGTGCATCAAGAAGACGACGACGGTGACCGCGTACTACGATGACCGGTACGGCGCCGCGTTCTCGAAGGGCGTGGTCGTCGGCGACAACTGGGGGACCTCGGCGTGCGGCAGCGGCAACTACGCGTGCATGGGGCGCTGCGGCGCCGGGTGCAGCGGGTTCGGCGGCGGCTGGACGCTCGACTGCCTCGAGCACGACGCCTGCAGCCACGATCTGTGCGCCTCGGGCGGCGGCTCCGACCCCAACTGCGGCGACGAGTACAACCACGCGTCGAGCGACATCTTCTCGAGCTGCTCGGGCAACTGATCGTCGCCGGGATCACGGCTTGCGCGGCCGCGTGATCCCGTAGCTGGTGAGGCGCGCGATCAGGGTCCCGCGCGCGATGCCCAGCATGCGCGCGGCGCGGGTCTGGTTGCCGCCGCACNNGCGTCGAGGATGCGCGCGCGTTCGATCGCGCGTAGCTCGTCGTTGAGCGGCGCGTCGAAGGCGCCTCGCGGTGACGGCGGAGGCGCGGTCTCGGCGTACGCGCGCCGCGGTACCGGCGCGGTCGCGTCGACCGTGTGCTCGAGGCTCGCGCCCGGCGTCGCGCCGGCTGCCGGTCGCGGCTCGTCGAGGGCGAGATGTCGGCGCCCGATGGTGCCTCCGTCGGCGAGCAGGACCGCGCGGGCGACGACGTTGCGCAGCTCGCGCANNACGTTGCCGGGCCACTCGTGGCGCGCCAGGGCGGCGAGCGCGTCGTCGGAGAACCGCGGCGCCTCGCCTCGACCGATGTCGCGGGCGGCCGCCGCGGCCAGCTCGGCGGCCAGCGCCGGTAGCTCGTCGCGACGCTCGCGCAGCGGGGGCACGCGCACCGTGACGGCGCTGAGGCGGTAGAAGAGATCCTCGCGGAACCGGCCGGCCTGGACCTCGGCGCGCAGGTCGCGATGGGTGGCGGCGATGAAACGCACGTCGACGGTGCGCGGCGTCAAGCCACCGACGCGCATCACCTCGCGTGTGTCGAGCACGCGCAGGAGCTTCACCTGCACGGCCGGGGGGAGCTCGCCGATCTCGTCGAGGAACACGGTCCCGCCCTCGGCGCTCTCGAGCAGCCCGGGCTTGGCGGCGTGTGCGCCGGTGAACGCGCCGCGCTCGTGACCGAAGAGCTCGCTCTCGAGCAGCGTCTCCGGCATCGCCGCGCAGTGCAGACGCAGGAACGTGCGTCCGCTTCGCGGCGACAGCCGGTGGATCGTCTCGGCGCAGATCTCCTTGCCGGCGCCGGTCTCGCCGAGGACCAGCACGCTGATCGATCCGGCGGCGACACGGGCGAGCGTCGGCTCGAGGCGCTCGAACAGCCGGGCCTCCTCCGGTGCGCGGTCGCGCCGGGTCTGGCGGCGGATCACCAGCACGACGTCGCCGAGGTGGATCGCCTCGCCGGCGTGGAGCGGGGCCCATTCGTCAGGAACGAGCTCCTGCCCTCGCGTGGTCGTCCCGTTGGCGCTGCCGAGGTCGCGAATCGCCATGGGCGCGTCGAGCCGGAGCGCAGCGTGCTGCCGCGACACGGTCGGGTGATCGATCGTCACGTCGCACGTGCGGCCGCGGCCGAAGATCAGCTCACCGCCCAGCGGCAGCTCGACGACGCGCATGTCGTCGCCCACCACGATCACGGCGTGTAGCGCCCGCGTGGTGTCGGTCGAGTGGAGGGTGTCGGCCTCGTCGCTCACGTCGCGAGGGCCCATGATACGCCGGTTGGTGGGCTCGCCAGGTGCCTGCGTCTGCCCGTTGGTGCCAGCCTTCGCCCGCGGCGCGGGGTGTAGGCTCCGGTCGTGCGGGACTGGCGACGGGACGAGCTGGCAGACGAGCCGGGCGAGGTCTATCCGACCGGCACCAAGCCGGGCGCGGCGACGTTGACCCAGCACATCACGGTGCAGCGACGGGCGCGCCCCGAGGCGACGCCGGCCGCGCAGCCGGCGTCGTCGTTCGATCTGGTCCAGGCATACGGCGGCGAGACCGTCGCGAGCGGCGCGCGCTTCCCCGACGAGCGTCCGCTCGCCTGGCTCTCGTCGGCGCCGGTGCAGCAGCAGGCCGCGGCCGCGCCCGCTGCGACCGGTGACGGCGACGCGGTCCATCGCGCCGCCGCCGCCGGCACCAGCGGCGCCGCCGGGCCGCTGCCTCACCTCGAGACGATCCAGCCGCTCTTCGGCCGGCACGACGTGTCGTCGGTGCGCGCGTACACCGATGGCGCGGCGACCGCGGGCGCCGAGGCCATGGGCGCCCAGGCCTACGCGACCGGTGATCAGGTCGCGTTCGCAGGTCCGCCCGACCTCTTCACCGCCGCGCACGAGGCCGCGCACGTCGTCCAGCAGGCGGGCGGCGTCCAGCTCCGCGGTGGCGTCGGCCAGGTGGGCGACGTGCACGAGCAGCACGCCGATCAGGTCGCGGCTCGCGTCGTCGCCGGTCAGTCAGCGGTCGACCTGCTCGACGAGGTCGCCGCGCCACGGGCCACCACCGCCGCCGCCGCAACCGGGCGCGGCGCCTTCGTGCAGCGCCGCGTCGAGGATCGCCCCGCGAGTCACCCCGTCCTGCGCGAGGGCATGCGCGACTCCGACGACGTACGCCAGCTCCAGACTCGCCTCAACCAGGACGGCGCGGCGCCGCCGCTCGTCGTCGACGGCTGGTTCGGGCCGCTCACGCGCGCCGCGCTCGTCGCGTTCCAGGGCCGCCACGGCCTCACGCCCGACGGCGAGTGCGGCCTGCGCACCTGGGGCATCCTCGACGAGCTGGCCGCGCGCGGGATCAACGGGCCGAGCACCACGGTGCTCGATCGCACGCGTCCCGTCAGCCAGGCCGACCACGACGCGATCGAGCAGATCCTCAACCCCAACGTGACCTCGTCCGGCGGCGTCACGACCAGCCCGGCGATGACGGGGACGGGCCCGGGCGGCACCTACGAGACCCAGATGATCGCGGCGCTCGACGCGCTGGCCGCGCAGTACGCCGGGAACCTCGCCGCGACGCCGGTCGCGAACATGGCGCAGGCCAACAACATGGCCGACCTGGCCCAGGAGCGCGTCCAGCGCGTGTTCGGCGGCTCGATGGTGATGGCCAGCCGGCGGCCCAACGGCGAATTCCACCCCGGCTCGAGCCGGATGGGCCTGGCCGATGCGTCGACGCGCCCGGTCGACCAGGGCACCATCCTGGGCTGGACGGCGTACTTCATGGACAACGGCACCTACCAGCCGGGACAGATCCAGGCCGCGCACCACTTCGACAACAGCCGCGCGACGCCCGACCGCGCCGAGCACGATCGCGTGCGCGATCTCTGGTTGAACAACCACGGCGGGCGCGCCAAGGTCACCCAGTTGATCCGCTCCTGGCCCGCGGAGGCCGGCACCGGGACCGTGTTCGTGCAGCTCCGCGATCCGGGGTATCAAGACCGGGTCGGCATGTGGGGCCTGTTCGCGACCTTCATCCACGAGTTCATGCACCTCGCCGCGCACCCCAACTACACGAGCGCCGCCGACGCGATCGGCGGCGCGGCGCGCGACGTGCTCATCGAGGGCATGGACGAGCACATGACCCAGCAGGCGTGGAACGCGATCCGGCCGACCATCGCCGGCGATCTGGCGCTGCGCCAGTCGGTCGAGGGCTCGCTCCTGCAGACGCCCGTGAACCCCGCCGACTACGCGCCCGGCAGCGCGATCGATCACCGCGTCCTCGACAACCACTACGACTCGATGGCGCAGGCCGACGCGATCGCGGCGCGGGTGGGCGAGGACAACGTGCGCGCCGCGTACTTCATGGGACACGTCGAGGCGATCGGCCTGGGGCCGTCGACGCGCAGCGCGCACCCGCTCACCGGGCTCGCGAGCTGGCGGCCGGGCGCCGGCGGCACACCCGATCAGTACGTGGTCCCCGCCGGCGGCGAGACGTTGCAGGAGATCCGCGACCGCACCGGCGTCCAGCGGATCGTCGACGCCGGCGGCACCGAGCAGGCCGACGTCAGTCATCGCTTCGCCGCGGGCGAGGTGCTCACCGTCACCGGCATCCGCTGGCACACCGCCATCGCCGAGGACACGCGTGGCCAGGTGGCCAGCCAGCACGGGGTGAGCCAGCCCGCGCTCGAGCGCGCCAACAGGTTGCCGGCGGCGGCGGCGACCACCCCGATCACCGCGGGCACGGTGCTGCTCGTGCCGGTGGCGTGAGCGTGAGCCCGAGCCTGGGCCCGAGCCCGAGGAAGATGCGATGACCGACGACGAGCGACGACGAGCGTGGCAGCAGGCGGCGGCGATCGCGCGCGCCGGAGAGTGGGCGCGATGGCCCGGGCTGCCGCCGGGGCTGACGGCGACCGAGGCGCTCGCCGAGCTCACCGGCGCGACGACGACGCCGCCGCCGGTGGCGAGTACGCTGGGGCGGCGCACGCGCGAGCGCGTCGACGCACCGCCCTTGCACATCTGGACCGACGGGCCGAGCGTGATCCTCGTCGAGTGGCGGGATCCACCGAGCGCGACGACGATGCCGGAGCTGATCGCCGCGCTCGGCGCGCCGGACCGCGAGGGCGCGGGGCGCCACCTGCGCTCGGGCGCCACCACCACCGAGCGGGTCTACGCCGCGCGCGGGCTGGCGCTGACCGTCGCCGAGAGCTACGACCAGCCGCCGGGCTTCGCGCCCTTCGCCGCCACCGTGCAGCTGTTCGCGCCGGGCACCTTGCGCGACTTCGTGCTCGAGCTCGGCGGCGACGATCAGCCGGGGCCACGCGTGATCGACCCGAGGGGCCGCTGATGGGGACGCGCGCGCGCGGCCGCGTCGCGCTGGCGGCGGCGCTGGCCGCGGTCGCGTGCACGTCCGCCGCGGACCAGCCGCGGCCAGCGACGACGTCGACGCCGGTCGCGACGACGGTGACGCCAACGCCGCCGACGACGACGGCACCGACACCGACACCGCTCGCACCGACCGCGGCCAGCGCGGCCCTCGGCTGGGCGGACGCGCTGCGCGCCGCCGACTGGGCACGCTGGCCGGGGCTGCCGGCCACGCTGCGCGAGCGCGAGCTGCTCGACGCGCTCGCGATCGATCCGTCGCGTGTCACCCGCGGCGATGCGCGGCTCGGTCGCCGCGACGTCGTGGTCGTCGACACCGGCGGGCTGCGCTACTGGCTCCGCGACGGTGACCACGTGATCCTCGTCGAGGTCACCGGGAACCTCGGCACGGCGGCGCCCGCGGCGCTCCAGCGCCAGCTCGGCGCGCCGGCGCGCGAGGGCGCGGGCCGCCTCCTGCTGGCAGGCGCCACCACCACCGAGCTCGTCTACCCCGCGCGCGGGATCGCCGTCACCGTCGCCGCGAGCTACGACAACCCGCCCTCGTTCGCGCCGCGCCTCGCGGCCGTGCAGCTGTTCGCGACCACCGAGCTGCGGACCTTTGTCCTCGAGCTCGGCGGTGACGATCGCGGCGGCCCCGTTCACTGACCTCCGCCTCCGGACGCACGAAGCGCGCAGCGGGTGCTCCGCTGCGCGCTCGTCAGGTCGTCGGCGCCGCTGAGCTCAGCGGGCGCGGGGCTTCGGCGTCACTCCCACGGGTAGAACGCGTTGACCACGTTGGAGAGGCCGGTGTCGGCCAGCTCCGGGTAGTGGCGCAAGAGCACCGACTTGAACGAGTTGTTCTCGATCCAGTCGATACCCTCCTGGGTGTAGACCTCGGCGCGGTAGTCGTCGGTGAGGAAGCGGTCCGCCTGGATGCGGCGGGTCGCCATCACCGTGAAGACCTGGAACAGGGTCTCGCCGAAGCCGTAGCAGGTCGGCCGCGTCGACTCGGCCATGGTGCCGACCAGCGCGTCCATGCGGTTGATGGCGTCGGCGTCGGTGCCGTACACCATCTTCAGCTTGGCGAGGAGCTCGGGGTCATCGGTCAGCTCCTCGAAGCTGGCGACCGGCTTCATGCGCAGGTTCTTGCGGAAGTCGTTGTAGCGGGGGATGCCGCGCTCGCGGTCGCGCAGGATGTCGACGGTGCCGAGGTCCATCCTTCCGAAGATGGGCACGCTGAGGTCCTGGATGAACTTCGGGTAGTTGTTGAGCACGAGCGCGCCGGGGTGCTCGCTGCCCATCGAGAAGAGGACGTCGCGCATGCCGTGGGTCTCGACGATGTTGCGCGCGCCGGCGTTGCGCGCATCGTGCATCGAATACTCGGCGACCTTGTCGCCGGTCTCGAACGAGTGCACCTCGAAGTCGTTGGGGAGCAGCGGGTGCATGCGGTAGACCGAGACGAACTCCTGGGTGAGCGTGAACGGCACCGCCTGACCGGTCAGCGGGTTCTTCTTCAGGTCGCGGTCGCCACCGGCCACGCCGTAGATGATCGGCTTGATCACCGGCCACTGCGCCTGGAACTGCGGCGGCAGCATGGCCTTGAAGGTGTCGGGCGGGATGGGCTGACCACCCGGGGTCGGCCACGCGATGAACTTCTCGAGGCCGTACCAGTTGGCGTTCATGCCCTCCTCGAGCACCTTGTTGGGGAGGATGGCGGGCGTCCACTCGACGGTGTGGATCTTCACGATGAGCGCGCTCGTGATCATGCGCGCCTTGTCGTAGAGCTGCTGATCGGTCCATTCCGGGTGGTTCGCGGCGAGCATGTCGGCGATCGCGTTGTGCTCGGCGGCGAACAGGTTGTGCATGACCGACAGGCCCACCCACCAGTTGCGGCGCATGCCGGTGTCCTCGAAGCCGTCGGCGGCCGTGGGCAGGAGCCCGTTGCCGTCGACCTTGAGGCGGCCACCGACGCCCTCGCGCAGACGCGCGGCCGTGGCGGCGTCGCTGCCGTAGATCTGCGAGCCGTCCCACCAGTGGGTGACGTCGTTCTGGAACGTCGGCGGCAGGAGGAAGTGATCGGTCGGCGTACGCGAGGTATCCGGCTTCGTGCGGGGCACGAGCGCGTGGGTCATCTTGTACTTCTTGCGCCACGGATCGTCAGCCGCGAGCGGGATCGCGTACGGGCTGATGCTGCTGTTGTCGCCGTGATCGAACCAGTCGTGGACCTGGAACTGGATCCACGCGGCCGCGAACATGTTGAGGAAGGGGACCTTGGTCCGCTTGCTCTTCGCGGACAGCAGGTGGCGCGAGACCTCGCGCGGGCTCGGCGACAGGAGCTTGGTCGGATCCGAGTAGGCCGCCGGGTTCTTGATGGGCAGGCCGGTGTTCGGGTCCTGACCCACGAACGGCATGATGTTGCGGCCGAAGCGCGTGCCCTTGGCGCCCATGGACGGCTTCGCCAGATCGTTGCACGTGCCGTCGATGGTGCGGTTCTGGAGCGTCTCCGCCCCACAGCCGCCCGGCACCGCCGGCATCGGCGCGCCGCCCGGGATGAGCGGGTTGATGTTCGACAGGTACATGTCCCAGAGGTTGACCGTGTCGAGGATGCCGCGCATGACGCCGAGCTTGGCGAGGGCGACGCGCGGGTCCGACTCCTGCGACCAGTTGGTCCAGTTGCCGGTGAACAGGGGCTCCGGCGGCTGCAGCGCCTGGACGTACGGCGTCACCGCCGCCTGCAGCTGGCCGAGGACACCCAGCGTGTACTGGATGTCGGCGAGCGAGTAGACGGGCGGGTTCTCGCCGAGGGCGTGACCTGCTTCGCCCACGCACGCCGGATCATCCTCGATCGGCTGCAATTCAGTGGAAGTCGTCGAATCCGTGCAACTGGCAGACACGAACGTAAGCGCAATTCCTGCGCTCAACAGCCGTGCGCGCAATCGACGGGGCGGACGTTCGTCCGCTCCTGAACAGTCGAACTGCAACTTTGTTCTGCTCATGGGAAAACCACCGTCTTCCCGAGCAGATGTAGGCGTCAACTCGAAAGATCTGTCAGGTGAATCACGTTACAATGCACAGCGTGCCGGCAAATACTGCAGGCATATACGGGACGGTCGGACCTCCAAGGTCGATGTGGGTGAGATGTTCATACCTGACCCGGCGATCGAATGTCGAAAGCGCAGGCGATCAGCCGCTGCCGCCGAGGTCCCAGTACGTCTCTGCGGTCACTGGATCGTCCGGATCGGCGAGGCATGAAGGGCAAAAGAACGCGCCCAGGTGCTCGCCGGGCCGAGCGGCGAACAGGTGGCCGCAGGCCACGCAGATGTGCCCGGTCCGACGTTCTCGATTTCGCGGCTGTGTGCCGTGACGCATGCGGAGTTGGCCGATCATCGTTCGCCTCCTCGCTCGCGGTGTTCTCAAGGCTCCCCCCGCCCGACGGAAACGGCAACCGAATTCGGAGGACCGGCTCAGGTAGGAGGCTAACGTTCCGGGATCTCGTCCGCGCCCTCGCGCCGGAAGGGCGCATGCGCGGCCAGCTGTCGCATCCGGAGCTCGACTCCGTGCGACTCGCGCGCGCAGAAGTCGGCGATGGCGGCGCCCAGCCCCGGGTGCCGGATCCAGTGTGCCGAGTAAGTCGACGCGGGCAGGAAGCCGCGCAGGAGCTTGTGCTCACCCTGCGCCCCGGCCTCGAAGAGCGGCGTCTCGCGCGCGATGCAGCGCTCGATCGCCGCGTAGTACGCGGTCTCGAAGTGCAGGAACTCGAGCGGACGATCGCAGCCCCAGTAGCGGCCATAGAGCGCGGCCGGCGTCTCGAAGAAGAGCGCGCCCGCGATCACGCGGCCTCCCGCCGACACCTCGGTCACCAGCATCTCGTCGGGCAGTGTCTCGGCGAGGCGATGGAAGAAGCCGGGGCGCAGGTAGTCGTGACCGCCGTGGTTGTCGGTCGTCGTGCGGTACCAGCGATCGATCGCGTCGAGCCGCGCGGCCGTCAGCTCGCGCCCCGGGACCCACGCCACGCCGTCGATCGCCGCATGCACACGCGCGCGCTCCTTCTTGAGCTGCTTGCGCTTGCGCGAGGCCATCGCGCCGAGGAAGTCGTCCCACGACGACCAGCCCTGGTTCCGCCAGTGGAACTGGAAGCTCGCGCGCGGGAAGAAGCCGTTCGTCGCCAGGCGCCGCTGCTCGTCCTCGGTGCAGAAGAGCCAGTGGATCGACGAGCAGTCGGCCTGATCGGCGAGCGAGCGCACGCCGGCGCACAGGGCGGCGGTGACGACGTCGGCGTCGGCGGCCGGCGCGAGGAGGACGCGGCGGCCGGTGGCGGGCGTGATCGGCGCGGCGATGACCAGCTTGGGGTAGTACGCGACGCCCGCGCGCTCGGCCGCGCTCGCCCAGCTCCAGTCGAAGATGTACTCGCCGTACGAGTGCACCTTGATGAACGCGGCCACGGCGCCGACGAGGCGGCCTCGGTCCTCGGCCAGGAGGTAGACCGGCGCCCAGCCGGCGCGGGTGCCGATCGAGCCCGAGTCCTCGAGCGCGCGCAGGAACCCGTGGCGCAGGAAGGGCGACGGGCCGTGGTCGAGGGCGTCCCAGGCTGCCGCATCGATTTTCCCGATCTTTTCGACGGCCCGGATGACCAGGCGCGCGGTCGTGCTAGAAGCTGTGTCCATGAGCCTCGCGCCTGAGCTTCGTCAGAAGATCGAGTCGATCATCACATCGGACCCGGTGGTCCTGTTCATGAAGGGGAGCCGGTCGTTCCCGCAGTGTGGGTTCTCCGCCGCGGTGGTGCAGATCCTCGACACCATGCTCCCCAACTACACGACCGTCAACGTGCTCGCCGATGCGTCGATCCGCGACGGCATCAAGCAGTTCTCCGACTGGCCGACCATCCCGCAGCTCTACGTGCGCGGCGAGTTCGTCGGCGGCGCCGACATCGTGCGCCAGATGCACGCGGCGGGCGAGCTCGCGACCAAGCTCGGTGACCTCGCCAGGGCGCCCGAGGCGCCGAACGTCACGGTCACGCCGCGCGCGGCGGAGCAGCTCAGGGCGGCGCTCGCCGAGTCCGAGGCCGGCTCGGTCATCCACCTCGGCATCGACGGGCGCTACGAGCACGGGCTCGACATCGGTCCGCGCGAGCCGACGTCGATGACGGTCGAGACCAACGGGGTCACGGTCCAGATCGATCCGACGAGCGCGCGGCGCGCCGCGGGCGTGGTGATCGACTTCGTCGACGGACCGCAGGGCGCCGGCTTCAAGATCGAGAACCCGAACCGCCCCCCCAGCGTCAAGAGCATCGGCCCCAAGGAGCTGAAGGCGCTCGTCGACGCCGGCACGGTGAAGCACCTCTACGACGTGCGCACGCCGGCCGAGCGCGAGAAGGCCTCGATCGCGGGCACCAAGCTCCTCGACGACGCGGCCGCCGCCGAGATCGAGGCGCTCGACAAGAACACCCCGATCGCCTTCTTCTGCCACCACGGCCCGCGCAGCAACAACGCCGCCGAGCACTTCCTCCAGAAGGGCTGGAAGCAGGTCTACAACCTGGCGGGCGGGATCGACGCGTGGAGCCTGCAGGTCGACCCCAAGGTCCCGCGGTACTGAGGGGTTTCGTCTGCCGCCCGGAGTCGACATCTCCGGCGTGATCCAGCCAGCAGCGGCCAGCGCCGCGGTGACGCTCCCGCGTGCGACTGGTCTAATGTCGCATCATGCGGCTGCCCCGCCTCTCGGCGCTGTTCGTCACCCTCCTCTTCACCCCAGCTATCGCCCTCGCTGCCCCCGATGACGGGGTCGAGGAGCAGGCCCCGCCCGACACCGGCGGCGTCGCGCCCGTGCTGGGCGGCGGCCCGGTCCCCGAGGGCAAGTGGCGCGACACCGCCGCCGTCCTTTTCGGCGGCCAGCAGGGGTGCACCGGCGTGCTCATCGCGCCGTCGGTCGTCATGACCGCCGCCCACTGCATCGACAGCTCGCTCAACGCGGTGCTCATCGGCACCAACAGCCTGGCGCGGCCGAGCGCCGGCGAGACCATCTCGGTCAGCCGCCGCATCTCGTACCCCGGCGACAAGTACGACGTCGCCATCGTGCTGCTGTCGCAACCGTCGACCATCGCGCCGCGGTTGCTCGCCACCGGCTGGGCGCAGAGCGACATCGTCAATGGCGCGCGCGTGCAGTTCGTCGGCTACGGCGCGATCGATCGCAACGCGCGCACGTACGTCGACGAGCTGCAGGAGGCCGAGAGCACCGTCACCGACGCCGGCTGCACCCAGCACGCCGGCTGCGACTCGGGCGCGCGCCCCAACGGCGAGATCGGCGCCGGCGGCGCGGGCATCGACACGTGCCCCGGCGATTCGGGCGGCCCGATGTACCTGCTCACGCCGTACGGCGAGTTCCTCGCCGGGATCACGTCGCGCGGCTACAACACCAACCAGTTCGACTGCTCCGAGGGCGGCATCTACACCCGCCCCGACAAGGCCGAGATCGTGGCGTGGGTCGAGCAGCAGGCGCAGGTCTACCTGGCCGACGGGCGCGGCCCGATCGCCGAGAAGCTGTTCGTGCAGCCGGGCGGCGAGCGCTCGCTCACCGTCGACGCCAACGACCCGCTGCCCGGCCGCGCGTACACGTGGGAGATCGTGACGCCGCCGGCGCACGGCACCGCGGTGATCGACGCCAGCGGCAAGCTCACGGTGACCGCCGCCGCCGACTACCTCGGCCCCGACGCGGTCATCGTGCGCGCGACGGACACCACCGACACGGCGCGCTCGGCGCGCGGGCGGATCGAGATCGAGGTCGTCGAGGAGCTGCCGGAAGGCACCGACGACGGCGGCTGCTGCCAGGCCGGCTCGAGCCACGGACGCCTGTTCCCGGCGCTGTTCGTGCTCGGCGCGCTCTTGCTGCGCCGGCGCCGTCGTATCCTCGCCGCATGACCTGGCTGCGCTGTAGCGCGTGCAAGCGAGACATCGGGTTCGGCGCGACGCACTGGGTGTGCAACGTGTCGACGTGCAATCGCTCGAACACCAACTACAAGTTCTGCAGCGTCGCGTGCTGGGACAGCCACGTCGCGACGCTCCGCCACCGTGACGCGTGGGCGGTCGAGGCGCGCGCGCCGTCGAAGGACCAGTGGGCGCGCGAGCAGGCCGAGGAGGCCGCGCCCCGGTCGCAGCCGGCGGCGCCCGCGCCGCGGCCGGCGCTCGCGCCCGAGGCGCCGCGGCGGGTCGTCGCCGCGCCGGCGCCGTCATCCGCGCCGGCCGCGTCACCGGGGGGCGCGCAGCTCGCGCTCCAGCCCGCGGACCGCGACGTCCTCATCGTCGTCTCGAAGATGAAGAAGTACATCAAGGACCGCTCGGGCTTCAATTGCTCGGACGCCGTCGCCGAGATGCTGTCGGATCACGTGCGCGCGATCTGCGACGAGTCGATCCGCGCCGCGGCGATGGACGAGCGCAAGACCGTGCTCGATCGCGACGTGCCCAAGCCCCGCCGGTAGATTACAACCTGCCCATGCGAATCGCCGCGCACGCCGCGCTCGCCACGGCGCTCCTCACCGCGTCCACCGCCTGCGTCTCGAGCGGCAAGTACCGGGCGCTCGAGCGCCGCGTCGCCGAGCTCGAGGAGCGCGAGACCGAGCGTCAGCTCGAGGTGAGCGGCACGCTCCTCCGGATCGAGGCCCAGCTCGCCGCGCTCGCCGCCAACTTCGGGCGCCTGTCCGATCTCGGCGTCGAGGATCTCTACGCCAAGCTGACGCGGCTCGAGGCTCAGGTCGAGCGCGTCGGCGCCGCGCGTCCACCGTCGCGTCCGACACGCCCGCAGCCCGACCCGGCGAAGACGTACGCGGTCGCCGTCGACGGGTCGCCGAGCCGCGGCCCGGCCGACGCGCTGGTCACGATCGTCCGGGCCGGCGAATACGCCTGCCCGTACTGCGAGAAGACGCGCCCCACGATCGATCAGCTCCTCGCCGAGTACGGCACGGACCTGCGCTTCGTCCACAAGGACTACATCGTCCATCCCCAGACCGCGACCGACGCCGCCCACGCCGGCTGCGCCGCGCACGCGCAGGGCCGCTTCTGGGAGCTGGACGCGCTGCTCTGGGAGAAGGCGTTCAAGACGCGGCAGTTCGACGCCGCGCACCTCGAGACGCTCGCCGTCGAGGCCGGCCTCGACCTCGACCGCTATCGCGCCGATGTCGCCGGCGCCTGCCCGGCCCGGGTCGTCACCGAGATGGCCGAGCTGTCGGCGGTCGGCGTCGCCGCCACGCCCGCGTTCTTCATCAACGGCCGCTTCCTCTCGGGCGCGCAGCCGGTCACCGCGTTCCGCACGATCATCGACGAGGAGCTGGCGCTGGCGCGAAAGCGGGTGAAGGCCGGCGCCAGGAAGAAGCGGTACTACGAGGAGTGGGTGGTGAAGAAGGGGCTCACTCGGCTCGAGCCGACGACACCACCCTGACCTCGGCGTGCTCGGCGGCCCAGCCGCGCGCGACACGCTGGAGCTGCGCGTCGTCGCGGCGGCCGCTGAAGTAGACGACCTCGCCGTGGTGGATGAGCGACACCGGCGTGATGATGAAGCGCGCCTTGTCGTCCCTGTCGGCGACGCCGCCCGCCCAGTAGACGAGCTCGGAGCAGTAGAAGCGATCCTTGCGGTCGGCGACGCCGAACATGCCGCGCAGGTCGAAGCCGGTGCCGATCGTCGAGCGCGCGCGCAGGACCGACGCGCGCTTCTCGGCCGCGGTGCCGCGCGGACGCACGACGATGACGTAGCGGTTGCGGCCGACGAGCTCCTCGAGGGGGATCTCGCGCACGACCGGCGTGATCGCCTCGATCACCGTGCCGGTCTTGCCGTCGTACATCGCGGCGTGGCTCACCTCCTCGCCGCTGGTGAGGACGACGATCGCATCGCCGACCGAGGCGTAGCTGCGCACGAGCAGCCAGTCGCCGTCCTGCGCGACGCGCGCGATCTCGGACGTCCACATCTTCGTGAGCGCCTGATCGACCTCGCGATCCTTGGGACGGTGGACGAGCACGGAGTGGCTGCACGCGGTGGCGGTGACGGTGAGGACGAGCGCGGAGAGGAGGAGAGCCGAGCGGGACATGCGGGGAGCTATTTCCAGCTTCGTGCCATTCCCAACATGCTGATTTTACGAACGTCTGCGTCAGAGGTTCGACAACCGATCCACCACACTCACCACGTGTCGATCCCCGAATTTCACCCTGTTGCGCTGGGCGGTGTCGATCGTCACGCCGGTGGGCAACGACGACGCTCGAGACCTGGGCGCCCGCTCGGGTGCCTGCGTGGGTGCCAGGCGCCCGCGCGAGCGCGGCGATCACGGACCGTATACTGATCGCGTGAGGCGTCTCATGTTCGGCCTGGGCGCGGCGCTCGCCGCCGGCGTCGCGGGCGTGGTCGCGGTGTCGCTCGCCGACGACGGCGGCGTCGACGCGGGCGCCGAGCTCACACGCGGGCTGTCGCGCGTCGACAGGGCGGTCGCCGCGGGGCGCAGCTGGCGCCTCGACACCGCGAACGGGCCAGTGCACGTGTGGGTGCCCGCCGGGTATCACCCCGATGGCGCGGCGACGATCGTCTACGCGCACGGCTACTACACCGACGTCGACAAGGCGTGGGTCAACCATCGCCTGCCGCAGCAGTTCGCGCTGTCGGGCGTGAACGCTCTCTTCATCGCGCCCGAGGTGCCATCGGGCTCGCGCCAGCCGGTGCACTGGCCGTCGCTCGCGGAGCTGCTGCTCGAGGTGCAGGGGGCGACCGGCGTCGCCCGGCCGATGGGCGCGACCGTCGCGATCGGTCACAGCGGCGCGTACCGCGTGATGTTCGCGTGGATGGACTACCCCGCGCTCGACGCGATCGTCGCGATGGACGCGGTCTACGACGAGGTCGACACCTGGCAGGCGTGGATCGAAGGCTCGGCGGCGCGCCGCCTCGTCGTCGTCGGCGACGACACCGTGCGCTGGACCGAGGAGCTGGCGCGCGAGCTGGCGGGCGAGTCGCTCGTGCTCGATCGCTTCCCGGACGACGGCCGCGTCGTGCCCGAGGCGACGCGCGCCCGCATCGTCTACGTGCGCTCGCAGTTCGGGCACATGCCGCTCGTGACCGAGGGCTTCGCCCTGCCCTACGTCCTCCGGCTCATGCCCGTCGAGATCCTCCCGGACGCGCCGTGGGACGAGCCGCTCGGCCTGCCGCCCCTCGACGCGGCGGCGCCTGCTACTGTCGCGAAGTAGCCCATGACGGCCAGCCGCGACGAGCGGGGCAGCGAGCGAAGCGAGGACCGGGGTAGCACCCGCGAGGATGCGGCGGAGCGTGTCCGCGCGGGAGCCGGCCGGCATCGAGCCACCGTACTGCGCGACGGGCTTCGAGCGCTGGTGGTCGGCGTGCTCGCGCTCGGCTTCTACGTGCTCGGCGACTTCCGCCGCGACGTGATCGCCGCGGTCGTCGGCAACGACGCGGCGCCGGCGGCGGGGCCCCGCTTCCCGCAGGCGGAGGGCGCCGGTCTCACGCCCGCGCCGTACGTCCGCGTCGTGCTCGTCGACGGCGCCGGCGCCGACACCGCGCGCACGATGCCGGCGTGGAACGCCGTGTGCGCGCGCGGCCTCGACGTCGCGCTCGACGTCGGCTTCCCGACGGTGTCCTTGCCGGTGCAGCTCGCCCTGTGGAGCGCCCGCACGCAGCAGCAGACCGGCGTGCTCTTCCACTCGGGCAAGGTCGCGAAGCCGCCGCTGGGCGCGGCGGGGATCCCGGCGCAGGTCCCCGGCGCGATCGCCATCGCCGAGAGCCATCCGTACATCGTGCACTCGCTCGGCTTCGCTGACACCCGGCCTCCGCTCGACAAGAAGCTGCCCGAGGGCTGGGCGACCCGGTGGATCGACGAGGCGGTGACCGCCGTGGCGAGTCAGGCGCGGCTGGTCTTCGTCCACATCCTCCGCATCGACACCGCGGGGCACCGGACCGGCAAGCGCTCCTCGCAGTGGCGCGACGCCGCGGCCGGCGCCGACCACGCGCTCGCGCGCCTGATCGCGGCGACACCGCCCGACGCGCGCTGGTTCGTGCTCTCCGATCACGATCACATCGCGAGCGGCGGCCATGCCGGCGAGGCCCGCGCGATCCGCGTCGTCCGCGCCTGCATCTCGGGACCGGGCGTGCGCAAGGGCGGCGGCGGACCGATCCACATCACCGACTTCTCGCGCGCGATCGCCGACTCGCTGGGCGTCACCCTGCCCGCCGACTCGCCGGCGCGCCCGCTCGAGGCGGCGCTCGCGGCCCCCGTCACCGACGCACACGTCCTGCCGCGGCTCCCGCGCGACCGCGTGATCGTCGCGTGGCTCCTCGTCGCGCTCGCCGTCGCCGCCACCGCCGCCGCCGCTGCGGCGTGGCGTCGCCGCGGCTGGCGGCTCTTGGTCGCGCTGCCTTGGTGGTGGGCGGTCGCGATGCTCGCGCTGGTCGTCCTCGAGCGCGCGCCGACCTTGTCGACGCCGATGATCTACAAGCCCAAGGGGCTCGACATGGCGCAGGCGTTCGCGCCCGGGCTCGCGGTGCTGGCGGTCTCGTTGCTGCTCGCCGTGCGCGACGACGGCGGCCGCTGGACGCGCGCGCTCGTCATGCAGCTCGCGCTGCCTGCGCTGGGTACGCTCGCCGTGCTCGTCGCGTGTGGCGGCGCGCCGCTCCTGTGGGGCGACGCCGTGTGCCCGATCGTCCCGTTCTGGACCGGCTGGCTCTCGCCGCTCCTGCTCTTGCTCAGCGCGGCGTCGGGGGTCGCTGCGCTTGTCCTTCTCGCCACCGCCGTCCTTTCTGCGTCCGGTCCATCGGCACCGCCGGGAACTCGCCGTAACGAGCCCGCAGCGCCTTGACGTCGTCGGGGCGCGCGCCCGAGAGATCGTGCTGCTCCGTCGGATCGGCGGCGAGGTCGTAGAGCTCGGTGAGATCGTCCTTGGGCCGCACGAGCAGCTTGAGCGGCCACACCACGACCGCCCACTGATCCTGCTCGTTCATCACGAGCGCGCGATCGCGGCGGCGCAGCTCGGCCGGCGCGCCGAGGAGCTCGGCCACGAGGTCGACGCCGTCGAGCGGGCTCATCGCCCCGTCGCCGCGCGCCTCGCCGAGGAGCGCGAGCACCGTCGGCGCCAGATCGACGAGCGAGACCGGCGCGGGCTCGACGCGCGCGGGCACGCCGGGGACGTGCACGGCGATCGGGACGTGCACGAGGGCCTGGTAGACGACGAGGCCGTGGTTGTCGGGGAGCCGCGGATCCTCGCGCAGGCTCTCGCCGTGATCGCTGAACAGGACGACGATGGTCTCGTCGGCGAGGCCGCGGCGCTCGAGGTCGGCGAGCAGGCGGCCGACCTCGGCGTCGACGATCTGCAGGAGCTCGCGGTACGTGCGCTCGAGCTGCAGGTGCTCGTGGACGTCGAAGTAGTGCGCCCACAGGGCGAAGCGGTTGCCGCCGGCGCGGTCGAGGAACGCGATCGCGCGATCGGTGGTCTCGCCCGCGGTGATGCGATCGCCGACGTCGCGCTTGCCGCCGTCGGTGACGACGCGATCGACCGACGCGAGCCCGCGCGTGAGCAGCGTCTCGGGGACGTAGCGCAGCACCTCCCGCGGCAGGATCGCGTGGGTGAGGCGGCCGCGCGCGGCCAGCGCCTCGGGCAGCGTCGTCGTCACCGGCTGGAACGGGTTCCAGCGGCCGGTCAGGAACGTCGTGAGCGAGATGTCGGTGCCGGCGCCGGGGGCGAAGCCGTGCTCGAACCACACCGAGCGATCGAGCAGCGCCGCGAGGTGTGGGAAGTCGTCGCGCCCGGCCGCGCCGCGCGCGAGCTGGTCGGCGCGCAGGGCGTCGACGGAGACGACGAGCAGGTTCATCATCCGCGTGCGCTCGAGGACGGCGGCGATGTCGGACCGGCGCCGCCACTCGTCGAGCGAGCTCGCCGCCGCCGCGTCCACGACGGCGACATGGGCCACGGCGTCGGCGCCGTCGCAGTCCTCGTCCTTGCCGTTGCCGGGCACGTCGCGCGCGCCGGCGTGGCGCGCGGCGTCGCCCTCGTCGCAGTCGCCGCCGCCGAAGAACGCCGACGAGCCGTCGCGATCGAGATCGAGCACGGCGCGGGCCGCGCGCACGAGGTGCCGCGCGTCCTCGCCGCGGGTCGCCACCAGCTTGCGATCACCCGCGTCGTCGAGCCCGAGCACCGCCGCCGCGATCGTCAGCCCGGCCGCGACCACCGCCGTCGCCGCGCGCACCTGCCACGACACCGGCGGCCGCGCGAGCCCCAGCCCCAGCGCCACCGCGCCGAGCGTGAGCGTCGCGAACGTGAGCGTGAGGTGCAGGTCCGGATAGCCGCTGCGGAAGAGCATGCGGTTCGCCGCGTCGACCCCGATCGCGGCCAGCGCCAGCGCCAGCGCGACCGGCACGTGCGACGCGGGCCGCGCGCGCACCAGCACGCCACCGGTGAACACCGCGGCGGCGATCGCGAGCCACGCGACCACCGGCACCACCACCGGCGCCACCGACGCACCCGGCAGCGTCGCCGCGAACGCGCCCTGGAACAAGCTCTCGCCCAGCGGCACACCGAGCGCGAGCGACGGCGCCGCGATGACGAGCGCGCCCGTCACCCGCCCCAGCCCCAGCCGCCGCGCGATCGCGTACGTCGCCACCACGCTCACCCCGACGAGCGCGCCAGCTCCGACGCAGAGCCCGACCACCGCCAGCACCAGCCCGCCGCCCGCCTCCCCCAGCATCCCGAGCTCGACCAGCGCGAGCAACAAGCCCGCCGCCACGCCCGAGGCGACCGGATCCGCAAGCCAGGCCCGCATCGCCTGCATCGAGCCGCGCATGATGACACAACTTTTCGGTACGGATGAGCGGGCCGTTAAGTTGTCAAAGTTGACACCGTCCCCAAATAGAACGCGTTNNTGTCAACTTTGACAACTTAACGGGCGGGGCTCCGCCCCGGGCGCGGGGCGTCCCCTCTAGCGGCGACAGAGGACGAAGTAGTGGTCCAGGGGCCGCTCGCCCTTGAAGGCGGCGCCGATGGAGACGTGGGAGGAGACGCGGCGCATGAAGTCGCGGGTGCCGTTGTAGACGAAGCGCTGGAGGCGCCAGTCGTTGGGCACGACCTCGGGCCAGCCCACGGCGACCGGTCCGTCGGGGACCTGGAAGTAGTCGACGACGACGGGGCCGCGCGCGGTCCAGTGCGGGCGGCCGTCGGTCGGGATGGCGACGAAGAAGCCCGGGCCGACCACCTTGCGCGTCGGGCCCTCGTTGTAGCCGAAGAGGCGCGGGCCATGACCATTAGCCCGTTCACCCTGAGCGAGGCCGAGCGACTGCGAGACCGAGTCGAAGGGGGGCCGGCAGAAGCGCTTCTGGAAGCGGCGGAGCGGCCGCGGCACCGGCAGCGTGTTCATGCCGTCGTGGATGACCTCCTCGCGCTCGCCGGCGTCGCCGACGAAGTGCGCGAGATCGATCGGCCGGGCGTGCGCCGCCTTCTCGTAGAGCATGCGCTGACGCCCGCGGCCGAGCGCGCTGACCTCGCGCCAGCGCTCGTCCGCGTCGAGGCCGTCGAGGTACGCGGCGATCGCCGGGATGCCGGTGTGATCGTCGTCGATCAGTCGGTCGAGTTCGCTCATTCGCGCATCCTATCCGCTGACCGGCCTTCAGCCCCGGCCCTTCCGGATCAGCGGTTGGGCGGATACTTCTGCAGCTTGCGCTGCAGCGACCGGCGGTGGATGCCGAGCCGGCGCGCGGCCTCGCTGATGTTGCCGCCGCAGTCGCTGAGCACGCGATTGATGTGCTCCCACTCGGCGCGCGCCAGGCTGGGCGCGCGGTAGTCGGACTCCGGCGGATCCAGCGGCGGCGCCTGCCCGCGCGCGAACGCGGCGAGGATCTCGTCGGCGTCCGCGGGCTTCTGCAGGTAATACGTCGCGCCCAGGCGGACGGCGTCGATCGCCGTGGCGATCGAGCCGTAGCCCGTGAGCACCACGATCTTGGTCTGGGGATCGATCTCGAGCAGCGCCTTCACCAGCTCGAGGCCGCTCTTCCCCGGCATCTTCAGGTCGAGCACCGCCAGCTCGGGCGACTCGATCCGCGCGTGCGCGACGGCGCTGTCGTAGTCGTGCGCGCTCGTCACCTCGTACCCACGCTCGACGAAGGCCCGGGCCATGCGGGTGCGGAACACCTCGTCATCGTCGACGAGGAGGAGGGACTGCTTGCTGGTGTCCGAGCTCATGAGCCCTCCTTAGATAGCAGAACCCGGGGCGACCGTTGCGCGGGATCCGCGGGGACCAGCCGCCACGCGCCGGGCCCGCGCCTCGACGTCGACCGGCACCGTCACCGTGACCCGCGTGCCCTGGTTCTCCTGCGAGTCGAACGCGATCGCCCCGCCCACGCTCTCGACCACGGCGCGGGCCAGGAACAGGCCCAGGCCCATCCCGCGCCCCGGCTGCTTGGTCGTGAAGAACGGCTCGCCGATGCGCCCGATCAGCTCCTCCGACATGCCGGGCCCGCGATCGACGACGTCGATCGCGAGGACGTCGGCGCGCAGGACCGCCGACAGCGTCACCGCCTGGTCGGGCGGCGACGCGTCCTGTGCGTTGGTGATGAGCGAGCGCAGCGCCTGCGCGACCGCGCGCGTCGGCAGGCGCACCTCGGCGGCGGCGACCTCGGCCGCGATCTGCCGGGTCACCGGCGGCTCGCTGCGCGCGCCGGTGAGCGCCTCGTCGAGGAGCGCCGCCACCGTGACCCGCGAGAGGCTCTCACCCGCGGCGCCGGCGCCGCCCGCCATCTGATCGAGGATCGCGCGGCAGCGGCCGACCTGCTCGCGGATGAGGCGAGCGTCGTCGACGAGCGCCGGATCCTTGCCGGCCAGGTGACGCTCGAGCTCCTTGGCGACCAGCGCGACGGTGCCGAGCGGCGTGGCCAGCTCGTGCGCGGCGCCCGCGGCCATCGTCGCGAGCGACGCCAGCCGCTCCTGCCGCGCGGTCAGGTTGCGCGCCTCGGCGAGCTCGTGCTCGCGGGTGGCCAGCGCGGCCGTGACGCGCAGGAGGAAGTGGACGATGAACGCCGACGACACGCCGAGCGCGACCCACATGCCGATCATGCGGGTCTCGTCGGCGATCGGCAGCGGCTCGTGGTCGACGAGCAGGATGCCGAACCCCGCGAACGACAGGAACACGAGCGCCCACGTCCACGCCGCGTGGAGGATGACGGTCGCGAGCGCGATCTGGACCAGGTAGAGGAACCCGAACGGGTTGAGCGGCCCGCCGGTCAGGTAGAGGAGCCCGGTGAGGAGCGCGACGTCGAGCGCCATGTTGAGCGCCTGCCGTCGCTCGCTGATACGACCACCGCGGCGCAGGTGCAGCTCGAGGAAGAGGTTCGACACGAGCCCGATCACCACCAGCGCGACCAGCGGCGTGATCGGCAGCGCGCCCGGTCCGAGCGCCACGTGCGCGACCAGGATCGTCCCCGCCTGCCCGACGATCTGCGCCCAACGCAGCTTGATGAGCCACAGCGCGTTGACCGCGGTGCGATCGGGGATGGCATCGTGACGAGGCGAGACCGCCATCACGCGCACTCTATCAAAGTGACGCCGGTCCCGTGCCCGTGCCCGTGCCCGTGCCCGTGCCCGATCCGGGGCAGGTGGCGCGTGTTACCGTCCCGGGGATGTTGCTCCTCCCGCTCGTCTGCGGGCTCGCGTCGACCTGGTTCACCGCCGACGTCGTGCGGACCGAGGGGCGCTGGACCGCGGACGGCTCCCGCATCGTGACCACGGCGACCGTGCGCACGACCGACGGCCGCGAGCTCCAGGTGACGCAGCTCGGCGGACACGCCGACGGCTTCAGCCAGGTCGTGTGGCACGACCAGGTCGCGCTCGCGCCGGGGCTGCGCGTGCGCATCGCCGCCCACGAGGACGGCGCGATCTGGGTCGCCGACGAGGTGATCGATCTCGCCACCGGCCTCGCGACGCCGTCGGTGCGAACGGTGACGAGCAAGAGCCGCTCGCCGCTCTACTGGGCCAAGAGCTGCGCCCAGGTCGTGCGCGCCGCCGAAGGCACCACCGGCATCGCCGGCGACGCCGAGCAACAGGTGATCCTCGACGCGATGGCGACGTGGAACAGCGCCGTCGCCTCGTGCAGCTTCCTCGACGTCGACGACCGCGGCACGCAGACCCGCGAGGTCGGCCGCGACTTCGTCAACACGATCAAGTTCCGCGACGATCGCTGGTGTCGCCCCGCGGTCGACGACGATCCCGAGCGCTGCTTCAACCCGCAGGCCGCGGGCGTCACCACCGTGACGTACATCGACGAGCCCACCGACGAGCGCGACGGCGAGATCGTCGACGCCGACATCGAGCTCAACAACGTGACGTTCCGGATCACGGTGAACGGCCAGGGCGCGGGCGCCGCGCCGTGCGCCGCGGACCTCGCCAACACCTTCACCCACGAGCTCGGTCACCTCCTCGGCCTCGAGCACACGTGCCGCGGCCCCGACGATCCGCCGCGCGTCGATCACACCGGCGCCGCGGTCCCGCTGTGCACGCAGACCAGCGAGCCCGTCATCACCGAGGCGACGATGTACCCGTACCAGCAGTGCGGCGAGACCAAGAAGGCGAGCCTCGAGCCCGACGACATCCAGGCGATCTGCGGCTCCCACCCGCGCGCCGACGAGCCCGGCGCGTGCGAGGCGCCCGACGATCTCTCCGGCGGCTGCTGCTCGACCTCGTCGGAACCGACCCAGCCGCTTACCCTCGCGGCGCTGGTGCTGCTCGTGCTCGGCGTCAGTGCGCGTCGTCGTCGGTGAGCTCCTCGACCGTCGCCAGCACGTCCTTCACGTCGAGGACGCGGAGCTTCTCGTCCCAGGGCACGCGCACGCCGGCGTCCTTCCGGAACAGCACCTTGGCGCCGTGCGGGACCCCTGACACGTTCTCGGCGACGTCGTCGGACGTCGGCCGGTCGCGCGCGACCTCGATCACCTCGCCGAACATCGCCTCGTCCTGCGCTTCCTTGGCGCCGGGAGGGAGGTAGAGGCCGGCGTCGGTCCGCTCCTCGTCGCGGATGAGGCGGACGAGCACACGCATCCCCAGCGGGAGGATCAAGCGATGGTGTTTCACAGCGGCCGTTCGTATACCTGCTCGCCGTGTGTCTCGCTGCACCGGATGCGCACGATCCCCGCCGCCTTCAGGTCGGTGACGTAGCGGGCGGAGATCTCCTCGAACCGCGGATCGCTGCAGTACGCGCTGCGGACCTCGAGTAGATCGCCGGCGACCTGGACGGTCGCGAACAGCCGGTCGCGCGCGAGCTCGCCCTCCAGCGCGTCGGCGATGTACGCCGGATCGGGCGCGTTCGCGGAGGTCGGCGGCGGTAGCTCGTCGGGCGGTCGCAGATCCGTCTCCACCGTGTCGAAGAACCGCCGCGTCTCCACCGGTTCGACCGACTCCTGGGGCCGCTTCGACCCGCCGCGGCCGCGGAGCTCGACCGCCCAGATGACCGCGCCCGAGATCGCGACCAGCGCGACCAGCCCCACGATCCATCCCTTGCCGCCGCCGCCGTCGAGGCGCTCCATCGGCTGGCTCGTGGTCCCGCCGCCGGCCACCGACGGCCGCCGGCTCCGCACCGTCGCGTTGGGCATGGGCGCGTGACACTTGGGGCACTTGGCGTACCCGAGCATCACCTTGACCCCGCAGGCTGGGCAGGGTTGGGAGGTCCCGGGAATCCCCTCGGGCATCCCGCGATTGTACGTTAGCCCGAGCTCACGGCACCAGTTTGTAGCCGTAGCCGTAGACCGTGAGGATGTGCCGAGGATTCTTCTGGTCCTCCTCCAGCTTGCGGCGCAGCTTCACGATGAAGTTGTCGACGGTGCGGTTGGTCGGGTTGCCCTGCACGCCCCAGACCTTCTCGAGCAGCTCGTCGCGCGAGACCGCGTCGTCGGCGCGCTCGCGCAGGAGCTTCAGCACCTCGAGCTCGTAGAAGGTGAGCCGCTTGCTCTGCCGCCCCTTGGTGAGCGTGTGCTTGCGCGCGTTCACCGTCCACGGCCCGATCGCGAACGCCTCGTCGGTCGCGGCGAGCCGCTGCTGGCGGCGGAAGATCGCGTTGATGCGCGCGATCAGCTCGGCGACCGAGAACGGCTTGGTCACGTAGTCGTCGGCGCCGGCGTCGAGGCCGCGCACCTTGTCCGCTTCCTGCGCCTTGGCGGTGAGGATGATGATCGGCACGACCGGATCGCGCTCGCGCAGCTGCTCGCAGACGCGGTAGCCGTTGTCGTCGGGCAGCATCAGATCGAGCAGCACCAGATCCGGTCCCCACGCCGCCGCCGCCTCGAGGCCGTCCTGCCCGGTGCCCCGCGCCTGCACCTCGAAGCCCTCGAAGCCGAGGGCGTCGGTGAGGCCGCGAACGATGTCGGGCTCGTCCTCGATGACGAGGATCTTGCGGGGCGGGCCTTCGCTCACGCCGCCGTCATATCACGAGAGGCCTCGGCCGGGAGCCAGAGGGTGAAGGTCGCACCCTTGCCGGGCGCGCTGTCCACCTCGACGCCGCCGTGGTGCGCGGACGCGATCCGCTCGACCAGCGCGAGCCCGATCCCCGACCCGCGGATCGGCTTCAACCGCACCGCGCGCGCGCGGTAGAAGCGCTCGAAGATCCGCTCGTGCTCGTCGGCCTCGATGCCGGGACCGTGGTCGCGCACCGAGACGAGGATGCGCTCACCCTCGGCGCGCGTCGTCACCTCGATGAGCTTGCCGTCGGCGGCGTACTTGATGGCGTTGTCGATCAGGTTGAGGACCGCGAGCGTCAGCGCGTTGCCGTCGACCCGCGCCGGCGGGAGCTCGGGCGCGATGTCGGCGGTGCACGTCATGCCGGCCGCGTTCAACCGGTGCGTCGACAGCTCGACCGCGCGGGCGACGATCTCGCCGACGTCGCCCTGCGCGAACTCGTAGATGTCGACGCCGCGTTCGATCTTCGCGAAGTCGAGCACGTTGTCGATGAGCCGCGCGAGCCGGACGCTCTCGCGCCAGATCACCTCGGCGTACTCGGTCGCCTGGGCCGGCGTCTTCACCCGCCCTGCCGCGAGCATCTCGCCGAACATGCTGATGATCGAGAGGGGCGTCTTGAGCTCGTGCGAGACGTTGGAGATGAAGTCGCTCTTCAGCTCGTTGGCCTTGCGCTCGCGGCGCATCGCGTAGAGCAGGATCGCCATGCCGCTGGTGATGACGGCGAGCGCGAGGCCGATGAGCACGAAGTCGATCACCGTGCGGCGACCGCGCGCGTCCTGGGTGTCGGCGTCGCGCTGCGCGACCCGCAGCCGCCACTGGCTCACCGTCTCGGCGAACGGGAGCTCGACGACGGCGGCGCCGCGCTCGCGGAACGGCATGCCGAACACGAGCTCTCCACCGTCATCGACCACCTGGTAGAGCCGCGGCGAGCGCACGCCGAAGAACTGCGGGAACACGTTGGCGACCAGGTGGAGCAGGTCGGCCTCGATCACGACGTAGTAGGAGCGGCCACCGCTCGAGCGCCGTGAGTACGAGAAGAGGTACGGCCGTCCACCCAGCGTGAGGTGCTCGTGCCCGCGAGTCCCCTCGGCCAGCATGCGAAGGCCGAGGACCGGCACGACCTCCGACTCGAAGAACGTGAGAAACGCCTGTCCCTCGTCACCGAGCCGGGTGGAGACGTAACCGCTCGGAAGAACCTGAAAGTCCTCGCCGAGCACGAACACCGAGACGATCGGGGCGTTGAGCGTGCGGACCTTGTTCGCGAGATCAGGCAGGTTCTCGGGCTCGATCCAGGCAAACAGCTTCTCGTCGGCCTCCAGCATCGGCGTCTCGATGCCGATGATCTTCTCCTCGGCGAGCTCCCGCATCGTGTCCTGGATGATCGCTCGCTCGCGCGAGGAAGCCTCGGCGGTGTAGCTGTAGCCGTAGTATGCGAGGGCAGCGGCCGACGCCAACACCGCGAAGATCAACGCGTTTACGACGATCAGCCGCCGCATGCCCCCTGCACTTCTACCACGCCTGGTCCTCTCGGCCGGTACGAGCAAATCGCGATCCCGCGCTGTTACTTGTAAGTGGGGATGGTTGCTCGGCATGAACGGCTATGTTAGGACGCTGACTGAAACTGAGCCCCGTTGCCGGAGTGGGGTCCGGAGCGGTGCGGTTTCAGTCACTTACCTAACGGCTGACAGGCTATCCAGGCAGCATCACAGGGCCACCCATGGATTCTATCTTCGACGAAGACGTGGACGAGGTCGGCGGTGAGATCGAGGCGTACTGCCCGTCCCCACGCTGCAAGGCCGACACGACGCACACGATCATCAGCATGTACGAGGACGAGGTTCGCCGCGTCCAGTGCGTGGTGTGCGGCGAGGTGCATGCCTACCGGAAGCCGCGCGGCGACGGTCCCGAGGAGGGCGGCCCCGAGGCAGTGGTGCCCAGCAAGGTCACCCGCCAGCAGCGCGTGAGCTGGAAGGACGCCATGTCGCGCGCCACCGAGGCGGACCTCGGCAACTGCCGCCCCTACTCGATTCGCGACACCTACGAGATCGGCGACGTCGTCGCTCACCCCAAGTTCGATATCGGCTTCGTCATCGAGCTCCTGCCCGACAACAAGGTCGCGATGGTGTTCCGCGATGAGCCGGAGCCGCGCGTGCTCGTGCACAACCGCGGCGACCTCGCCACGCAGATGCCGGGGATCAGCGAGATCCCGCCGCCGCGCGACGCCAAGAAGAAGAAGCGTCCCAAGAAGAAGGACGACAACGCGGCGACGATCTCGGTGCGGACCGAGGCCGACGTGAACAACGCGCTCGAGAAGGCGCGCACCGCCGCGGCGGCCAAGACCGAGGAGGGCCAGCGCGTGGTGACGTCGCGGCTCGCCGAGGAGAAGAAGAAGGCCAAGTCCAAGGTGGCGAAGGCGCCGGCCAAGGCGCCCGCGAAGCCGGCGGCCAAGGCGCCGGCCAAGGCCGAGACCAAGGGCAAGGGCGCGACCAAGCCGGCCAAGCCCGCCAAGCCGACCAAGCCGGCCAAGCCCGCCAAGCCGGCCAAGCCCGCCAAGAAGCCCGCCAAGCCGGCCAAGAAGAAGAAGTAGCTGCGCGGCTCGCGTCCCGCGACTGGGCGTCGCTGGCCTGTTAGCTCGATCAGCACGACTCGGTCGACAGCCGACGCCTGAGTCCGTCTTCCCTTCCCGAGGCCCGAGGCCCGAGGCCTGTTCTCGCCGTGGCGGCTAGGCGGCCCGCGGCAACAACACCGTGAACTCGGTGAACCGGTCCTCTTCGGACTCGACGGTGATGAGGCCACCGTGGAGCTCGACGAGCCCGCGCGCGATGAAGAGCCCGAGGCCCGCCGAATCGGGTCCCGACGAGGTGTGGTGCTTGGCCGGCTGCACGTCGGTGAACGGCTCGAAGATGCGGTGACGGTTGGCGAGCGGGATGCCGATCCCGTTGTCGCGCACGCGCAGCCGCGCCCAGTCGCCGGGGTACGTCGCCGCCGGCGCGTCGTCGACGGACACGCGGATCTCGCCGCCCTCGGGCGTGTAGCGGATCGCGTTCGACACCAGGTTCACGATGATCTGATGGATCTTGTCGACGTCGCCGGAGATGTCGGCGATGGGCACGATCGACGGGATGATCTCCTGCCGCTTGGCCTGCGCGAGCGGCGTGAGCTCCGTGATCGCGTCCTGGGCGACGGCGCCGAGCGCCACCTGTTCGCGCGTGAGGCGCACGCGCCCGGCCTCGAGCCGCGAGAAGTGCAGCATCTCGTCGACCAGCCGCTTGAGGCGGTGGGCGTTGCGCCGGATCGACGCGACCGGACGCTCCATCGGCTCGGCGAGCTCGCCGAAGCGACCCTCGACGAGCAGGTCGAGGTAGCCGACGATCGACACGAGCGGCGTCCGCAGCTCGTGCGCGACGATCGAGATGAACTCGGCCTTCATCTGGCTCTGCCGCTCGAGCTCGGCGTTCTTGCGCAGGAGCTGGGCCTCGGACTCGGCGAGCGCGCGGGTGCGCTGCAGGATGCCGTGGTCGATGTTGGCGGTGATCGCCTCGAGCTCGGCGCGCTTGTCGGCGAGCTCGCGCGTGCGCTCCTCGATCTGCTGCTCCATGCGCGCCGCGACCTCGAACAGCTCGGCCTGCGACGGCACCGCGGCGCGGCGCTCGGAGCGCGCGATCAGCACCTCGATGGTCCGCCGCGCAGCGCGCAGCTCCAGCTCGAGGCGCGCGACCGGATCCGACGCGCCTGCGACCGCCTGCTCGGGCGAGCTTCGCCGCCGACGCCCGCGCCCGCCGCCTTCACGCTCAGGCATCACCACCTCCGAGCGCGAGCGCCGCGAGCGTGTGGTTCACCAGGAGCGGCCCCGACTGCTCGCCGAAGCTGTGGAAGCCGCAGACCGGCAACGACGCGTAGACGTCGTCCAGCGCCGCCGAGGCGCCGCGGCTCTGGGCCTCGAGGTGACGTCCGAGGCACGAGAACGCGAGCACCGCGTCGAGCTGGCCGAGGCGCGAGCTCGCGCCGGCTAGTGCGCTTCGAGTCTGCGCCACGAGATCACCGGGGCGCATGATACGCAACACCGCGCCCTCGTCCACCGCGGCGGCCAGCCGAAGCTCGGTGCCGGCGACGCCCGAAACCGACCTGACGTAGGGCCGGCCGCCGACGTAGATGGCGAAGGGAAAGCGGGCCGCGAGCGCGTTGTCGAGCGGGCCGTTGCCGCCGGCAGCGCGGATCACCTCGGCGTAGCGGCGCGCGGCCGGGTAGCCGTCGAGCTCGAGCACGAGGCGCCGCGTGGGGTCGGCGCGGGTCACGACCACGCGCAGCGGCGTCGGGATCATGTGCTCGGAGGTGATCACCTCGAACGACCCCTGCGGCGCGAGCACCACGACGACCCCGGCGTCCCGGAGCGCGACGCCGTCGTGGAAGACCGCCGCCGTCTGCGGGTCGCGCGCGGGGCCGTTGCCCCGAGGCACGTCGTGCGAGTCCGACGCCGAACCGCCGACGAACCCGATGCGCGGCGCGGTCGCCGCAGTCCCCAGGCAGAACCCCTCGGCGACCGGCGAGCGACCATCGACGAGCGTGATCGCGACGTGGCGCGCGGGATCGAGGTCCTCGGCGACCAGGTTCATCGCGCGAGCGGCCGCGCTCACCGCTGCCCGGCCGGCCTGGATCGGACCGCGCGACAGCTCGGCCGCGAGCCCGACGCCGTAGCGCACCCGCACGCCGTCGAGCACGACGGCGACCGCCGTGTGCGAGGCGACCGGACCGGCGATCTCGCCGATCGACGTGCAACCCACGACCCGCGCCGGGGCCATGCGCGCCGCCATCGTCGCCGCGACGGCGGTGGGATCGAGCGCGCTCGACACGAACGCGACGACGAGGGACGTCGGCTCCGGCTGGAGCGCTTCCGCCAGGTCCGCTGCGACTTGCTCGGGCGTGCACGCGTGGACGCTCGCGCGCCTCACCGCGCGGGTTCCACCGCCGGTCGCGCTGGCTCCCTCTGCCACCACGTGACTATACCGCGCCTTCACGCCCTCGACCTCGGGCACCCGCGAAGCGCGTAGCGCGAGGCCGTCCGGAAAACCGCCAAAATGTTGCCCCGAAGCGCGTGTGGTCGCTTGCATAAGGGCATGGAGAAGCTCTGCAGCTGCTGCGGAACGTCGTTCCGCCCCTCGTTCGTCTACCAGGTGGCCGTCACGGGGGACGGTCAGCGCGGGTACTACTGCTCCCTCGAGTGCCGCAAGGCCGGGCTCGGCGACGAGGCGTTCCGCTCCCGTCGCGCGCGGCGCGTGGCCGTGCTCAACCAGAAGGGCGGCACCGGCAAGACCACGACGTCGGTGAACCTCGCGGCGGGCGTCGCCGAGCGCGGGCACAAGGTGCTCCTCGTCGACACCGACGCGCAGGGCAACGTCGGCGTCTCGCTCGGTGTCGCCGGCGAGAAGTCGCTCTACCACGTGCTGGTCGACGGCGAGGATCCGACCGACGTGGCCGTGCCGGTGCGCAACCACCTCGACGTGATCACCAGCGACGCGACGCTCGCCGCCGCCGAGATCTGGCTGGCGCGCCAGGAACCCGGGCAGCGCTCGCGCGTCATGACCAGGCGCCTCAACCTGATGCAGGTCTCGCGGCGGTACGACTACGTCGTCATCGACTGCGGGCCGTCGCTCAACCTGCTCAACCAGAACGCGCTGTCCTATGCCGACGAGGTGATCATCCCGGTCACCTGCGACTACCTCGCGCTCGTCGGCGTGAAGCAGGTGTTGCGCACGATCAAGGACGTCGAGCGCCACCTCGGACACGCGGTGCGGGTCTCGGCCGTCCTGCCCACGTTCTACGACGGCCGCACGCGCCTCGCCCGGGAGGTGCTGGAGACGCTCCAGGGCCACTTCAAGCACAAGTGCCTGGAACCGATCCGCAACAACACGCGCCTCGCCGAGGCGCCGAGCCACCGGAAGAGCATCTTCGAGTACGCGCCGCAGTCCCACGGCGCGGCCGACTACAACCGGGTCGTCGACTGGCTCCTCGCCACGAGCGCGACCCAGCATGCCACCACCGGCGGCGACACCACCGTCGCCGCCTGAACGAGGAGCACCCATGAAGGAAGACAAGCTGCTCCAGCACGATCCGCTGTCCGAGACGGATCTCATCCTCCGCGACGACTTCTACGGTCGCGGACCGGCGGCGACGCCGGCCAAGAAGGGCGGCGCCGCGCGGCCCACCCACTACAAGGTCATCTGCATCTCGATGTACACGCGCGACATCGAGGAGCTCGAGGCCAAGGTCCACGAGCTCAAGCGCCGCGGCTGGACCAAGGCGAACAAGTCGCACCTCATCCGGCTCGCGCTCGCGCAGCTCGACCTCGACAAGCTGCCGACGCCGCGGCAGTAGCTCAGACCGGCGACGGCAAGACCAGCTTCGCGGCGTGCTCGCGGATGAGCTTGACCACCAGGTCGTTCACCGTGTCGCCGCGGTCGATGCCCTCGATGTAGTGCGACGCGAGCCCCATGTATTCCTTGTACACGGGCTCGAACTCGGCGAAGGCCAGCTTCTGGATGAGCTTGCCGTTGTGCTTGGCGAACTCGCCCGGCTCGAGCGGCCCCACCGCCTCCTCGAAGCGGCGCAGGTAGCCCGCGTACTCGACGGCGATGTCCTCCGGCATCGGCGTCGAACGTAACACGACGCCGCTCAGAAGGCGCGGCCGAGACCAACGGTGACGACGTGCGACAAGTCGGTGCGCTTGGACGCCGTCGCGGTCGGCACGCGATCCGAGGTCCCGCTCCAGCGCGACCCCGCGTATCCCAGGCGGTAGCCGCCGTTGAGCTTCCACGCGCTCTTCCAGTCGTACATGCCGAGGAGCTCGAGGGTCGCGGCCTGCGCCTTCTCCAGGGTGCCGTCGGAGATCCCGGCCGTCTGCTGCCGGCTGCCCGCGTACAGGACGTCGAGCGAGGCCTCGGCGCCGATCTTGTTGGCGAGCCGCGGGATCCGGAGCGCCGCGCCGATGGTCGGCCCCTTGAAGTTCTCGGAGGGGAGCTTGGCCAGGTTGTTGAGGTTGGAGACCGAGAACGCGCCGTAGTGGTAGCCGAGGCGAAGCCACGCGGTCATGCCGTTGGGCTTGTGGAAGTCGTAACCGCCGAGGAGACGCGCGTCGAGGTCGTGGGTCTTGAAGCCGATGTCCTCGGCCATCATCCCCGACGCGTAGCGGATGCCGGGCGTGGCGACGCAGCCGACGTACTCGAGCTCGGCGCCGAGGAAGTAGTCCTTCTTGAACGGCATGGTCAGCTCGCCGCCGACGGCGAGGCTCACGGCGGTCGAGCCGTAGCCGTAGTCGACCGGCGGGTTGGCGCCGGCCATCGCCGTGCCGTTCGAGGTGAACTTGCCGCCGACCGACGCGAAGCCGAGCCGGGCCGCCGTCGCGATCACGCGCTTGCGCGGCGCCCCTCCGCGATCGAGGGCGGAAACCGCGTCCGCCGCGATCCATCCGGCCGAGCCCTCGTCGTCCTCGACGCGGATCCACTTCCCCGACTCGTGCTCGTCGAGCACGATGAGCTGGGCGCCGCGGCGGACGGTGAGCACCGCCTTCGCCTTCTTCGACGCGCGCGGGTACAGCTTGGCCTTCTTGGCGGTCACGGTGACCATCTGCAGCGTGTCGCCGTCGTCCTCGTCCTCGTCGTCCTCGTCGTCCGCGGCCTCCTCGTCGTCCTCGTCGTCGTCATCGCGGTCGCGGTCGCGGCTGCGCTTCTTGCGATCGTCGTCGCGGCTCGCGCGCGAGCCACGGCCGGTCTCGTCGTCCTCGTCGTCCTCGTCACTCGAGTCACGTCCGCCGCCATCGTCGATCGCATCGGCGCCGACGCGATCCTCGGGGGCGCCGCCGCCCCACCCGCGCCGCGTCGAGCGGCCGTCGACGAACGGCCGGCGTCGCGTGTTCCGCGGGACGTCGCGGGCCTCGAGGGCGACCACGCTCGACTGCGTGACCCAGCCGGTGCGGCCGTTGACGCGCACCTTGAGCCACCGCCCCTGCTTGGCCACGACCTCGAGGGTCTTCCCCTTGGCGACCTTGGTGACGACCCCGGACTGCTCGCCGGTGCGCTTGAACACCTTGGTCGTCTTCGTGGTCCGCACCCGGTCGGCGTCGGCCACGCCGCCGAGCACGGCGCACAACAGAAAGATGGACGCCGCGGCGACGGCGAGCCGGAGAGTCATGTCGTGATTCTCCTACAACCCGCGTGCCGAGGCACAAAGGATCGACCATTCGCGTAGTTGGCGATCGTGACCTCCGCCCAAGCGGCTGAAATGTGGTCGGGTACACCCAGCCGCCGTGCCGGGATGGGAACTCGAGTCCCGGGTGACGAAAGGTCCGCCGGGATCACCGGACCAGGGGAGGTGGCGCTCCGCAGTCCCGTATTAAGATTCGGGTCCCGAGCTATCCCGGAGCGTTTCCGATGCCGCCTGTCAGACATCACTTCGCCGGCCACCACATCGCCCTCATCGTCGATGGCGACGACGCCAAGACGGCGTACCTGAAGTCGGCCGAGGGCGGCATGTACAAGGCCGCCACCACCGAGGAGCCGGGCGGCGGCCACAACCTCCGCGGCAAGCACGCCTCCGTGCGCGAGCTCGACGCCCTCTCGTTCGAGTTCGGCATGTCGGGCGCGAAGTGGGCGCTCGGCCTCGTCCAGAAGATCGTCAACAAGCCGAGCGAGGCTCACGTGCCGTTCAACGGCTCGATCCTCCACGCCGACAGCAACTTCAAGACCCAGTACTCGTACGAGTTCTCCCGCGCGCGCGTCACCGAGTTCACGCTCCCCAAGCTCGACGCCAAGAGCAAGGACCACGCGACGCTCAAGATGAAGTGTCAACCGGAGACGATGGACTTCTCCATCGCGGAGGCGGCCAAGCTGCACCCGGGCAAGATCGACAAGCAGAAGCAGTGGCTGACCTCCGCCTTCGACCTCACCCTGACCGCCGACGGCCCGGTCGTGGTCAGCTCGATCGAAGCGCTCACCGTGAAGATCGGGGCCAAGGCCTACCAGATCGGCGGCGTGCAGAACCCGCAGTACACGGCCACGGGCAAGCTCGACATGCCGAAGTTCTCGTTCGTGGTGCCGATGATGCACGCGAAGAAGGTGCTCGCCTGGTTCAAGAAGGCGATCGTGAAGGAGGGCGGCACGGCCGAGGACGGCGGCTACGAGCAGGACGCGATCATCGACTACCTGGATCCGTCGAAGAAGAAGACGCTCTACACCGTCACGCTCACGGGCATCGGCCCCGAGTCGTTCTCGGTGGTGAAGGGCTCGAACGAGGCGACGGCCGCGATGAAGTTCGACTGCTACGTCACCGGCATGAAGCTCGAAGCGACCGGCGCCGGCGTCATCTGACCAAGACGACGTACACGTCGTAGAGCGCGTGCGCCCAGACCGCGTGCGCGAGCGACCGGTACCAGAAGATGAGGCCGAAGGCCCCGCCCGCCAGGACCCGGAAGGCGAACGCGCGCTCGTCCCAGGGCTCGCCGGCCCAGTGGTGTGCGGCCGCGAAGAGGAGCGCGGCGCCGACGAACGCGACGAGCCAGGCCACGCGCGGCGCGACGCCCGCCCGCGCCAGCAAGCGCGCGCCACCGGCGAACACGCCGAGCCGGAAGAGCAGCTCCTCGTGGATGCCGGCGCCGAGCGCGGTGACGAGGTCGTCGCCGACACCCAGGCCGAGCGCGCGGGAGAGGACGAGGTCGATGACGGCGGCGAGGGTGAGACCGTAGATGGCCGCTTCCATGACGACGGGCGCGGCGACGTCGAGGGTGAGCGCGGCGCGGCGACCGCGCTTGCCGATCCAGACGAGGAAGCCGGCGGCGAGCGCGGCGTAGACGAGGAGGTAGGTCTCGCGATCGGCGCCGGACAGCCGCCACAGCACGCGGCTCGGGACGTCGACGGCGCTGATGGTGCCGGCGAGCAGCGCGCCGATGCCGTAGGCGAGGACCAGCGGGAAGACGAGCACCAGGCTCGCGCCGAGGTCGCCGTGCCCGTACCACGCGACGCGCGGCGCGGGGCGGCGTGGAGCGCGCGCGGCGGCGCGCGCGGCGGCGCGACTCATCGCCGTGCTCCGTGGCGCGTGCGGCGCGAGGGCTTCACCCGCTTGCCGGCGTGGTCGCGCGCGCCCGGCGTCATCGCCGGCGGCCGCACCGTCACGATCGTGGCGTCGTCCCAGCGCAGCACCGACGCGGCGACGCGCTGGAGCGTGCCGGCGTCGAGCGTCGCCGTCACGGGTGCGCGCGCCGGGGCGCGGCGGAGCTCGGCGCGGGCCGCGGCGTCGGCGATCGCGAGCAGATCGTCGGCGGGCGCGAGCGCGGCCTCGGCGACGGCGACCTCGGCGGGCGCCGGCCCGTCCCGGCCCAGCGCGCGCACGCTCGCCTCGATCGCGGCGAGCGCCGCGTCGGCAGGCGGATCGGCGGCGACCTCGATCACGACGTAGCCGGCCGTCGGCCCGTCGACCGCGGCCACGCGCACGATGCGCGCGCCGTGCGCGGCGGCGGCGGCGCGCAAGCGACCACCGGGATCGCCGAGGATCGCGACCAGGCCGTCGAGCGCGTGCCGGTCGGCGTCGGTGGCCGCGAGGCCGGGGAGGCCGACGACGACCGCGGCCACGTCCGGGGGTCCGTCGACGAAGAGCTGGGCTTGCGCGGGGGGCGGCGAGGGCACGGCGGTGGTGGTCGCCTCGGTGGCGGCGCTGGCAGTCGTGGGCTCGCCCGGTCCGGACGAGAAGTGCGCCGACACCGCGTCGATCGCTTCGGCGGGATCGACGTCGCCGGCGACGACGACGACGGCGGCGCCAAGCGCGTAGTGCTCGCGCCACCAGCGCGCGGCCGAGGCGCGGGTGAGCGACGCGAGCTCGGCGGGTGACGCGAGCGTGTCGTTGCCCAGCGGATCCCCGCCCCAGCGCGCGCGCAGATAGGTCGTTCGCGCGAGCCGCGCAGGGCTCGCGGCGACGTCGGTGGCCAGCGCGACGAGCCGTGCGCGCTCGCGCGCGACGACGTCCGCGTCCAGCGCGGGCGCGCGCGCGCAGGCCGCGACCAGCGCGAGCCCTTCCTTCCACGCCGCCGCCGTCCAGCGCGAGCGCAACCCGAACGTCCATCTCCCCGCGACGCCGGCGAGCTCGCCCCCGAGCGCCGCGGTCTCGGCCGCCGCGTCGACCTCGCCGCAGCTCACCGGGGCGGCCGCCGCGAGCAGCGCGACCACGCCGCGATCGGCGGGCGTCTCGGACGCGAAGCCTCCGCTCCAGGCGACGCGCACGGCGACGCGATCGGCGCCGGGGACGCGCACCGCGACGACGCGCACGCCGCCGGCGAGCGTCACCCGCGCGACGGCGCGACTCGCGGGCCGCCGCCGCGGCGGCGCGGGCGTCCGGCGCGCGGCGCGCACGACACGGCCGGCGACGTGCGCCCGCACCGCGGCCACGACGTCGTCGGGCGTGACCCGCGCGACCTCGGCGCGCCAGCGCGCGGTCCACGCCGGATCGCCGAACAGGTGCTGCCCGGCGGCGATCTCGCCGATCGCCGTCTCGACGCCGGCGAGCGGCACGCGCACGGCCGCACGCGCCCACGCGAGCGCGTCGTCGTCCACGGTGAACGCGTCGACGTCCACGTCCGCGGCCGCGACCCAGACGACGGCGTCACGGGTCACGACGACGTCGGCCGGTCGACCGCGCGCCCCCAGCGCGGCGCCGGCGAGCGACAGCGCCGCGCGCTCACGCAGCGTGGCGGCGCTCACGTCGACGCCGCGCGCTCGCCACGCCCTGCCCGCGCGCCGCGGACCGCGCACCGCCGCGCGCTCGCCCCGCCCGCTCCGGGTCCGGGAATCGATCGATTCCCGGACCCTGTCGATCGCATCACGATCCCTCCGGCGCCAGCGCCGGTCGACGGCCGCGACCACGTCGTCGATGCGCCCGCCGCGCACGGCGAGTGTGGTGCGTGACGGCGCGTAGCTCGCGCGCCACCACGCGGCGACGTCGCTCGCGTCCGCGGATCCCCGCGCGCCGTCGCCGCCCACGTCGTCGTCGATCTCCTCGCGCGCGATGCGCGCCTGCTCGCGCGCGACGATCCCCGCGCTCGCCGCGTCACGCGCTCCGGCGGCCAGCGCGACGGCCGCGACCGCGCCGTCGACGTCGCCGGCCGCGGCCAGCGCGCGGAAGACGGTCGCGTCGGGCGTCACCCAGCCATCGAGCCCGACGGCGACGCGCGACGCGCGCAGGCGCGCGCTCGCGACGGCCAGCGCCACGTGCTCCCCGAGGTGGGCCATCCCGATCATGCCGTCGTCGGCGACCTCGTCGCCGAACCCGCCGCCGATCCACGCCTCGACCGTGACCGGACCCGCGCCCGGTGTCGCGAGGATGGTCATGCCGCTCGCCGTCTGCTCGCGATGCAGGTTCAGCATGTCCGGGAGAATCGCGTTCGCGCCCGTCACGGCCGCGGCGAGCATCGCCGCGCGTGTGACGCGCCTACCACGATAGGCAGATCGGGCCGAACGGGGCACGTTTCGGACATATCATGGCGACCATGCGTCCCACCCTCGCCCTGGCCGTCGTTACGACGACGAGCGCCCTCGCCCTGCCGGCCTGCGGCGGCGACGATCCGGTGGATGCGGCCGGTTCCTACACCGTCTCGCTGACCAACCGGGAGAACGGCTGCGACAACCCCAACTGGACCGTGGGCGAGACCGCGGCCGGCATCGGCGTCGTCATCACGCAGAACGGCACCGCGGTCACGGCCGACGTCCAGCCCGGCGGTGCGCGCATCGCCCTCGACCTCGTGCTCGGCGGTCACATCTTCACCGGCACCGTCGACGGCAACCACCTCGATCTGCTGATCCGCGGCACGCCCTCCTTCTCGATGGGGACGTGCGACTACACGATCGACGCCGACATCGACGCGTCCCTCGACGGCGACGTCCTGTCCGGCAACATCTACTACCGGGCGCAGACCGACGGCGCCAGCGACTGCGGCACGCTCACCGGCTGTGCGTCGCGCCAGGAGATGCTCGGCAACCGCCCGCCGTCGTAAGCTCGCGCCCGTGGCTCGCCTCCCGGCCAGCATCCCGCCCCTCGAGACCGGCCGCCTCCGCCTCCGCGCGTTCACGAGCAGCGACGCCGCGGCCGTGACCGCGCTCGCCGGTGACGCCGAGGTCTCGCGCTACCTGCTCCACGTGCCGCATCCCTACCCGGCCGGCCTCGCCGAGGAGTGGATCGCAGCGCACCGCGACACGTGGGCCCAGGGCCAGGGCGCGACGTGGGCGATCACGCGGGCAACCGACGGCGTCGTGGTCGGCACGACGAGCCTGCGCTGGGTCCGGCGCCACGATCACGCCGAGCTCGGCTACTGGCTCGGCCGCGAGCACTGGGGACGTGGCTACGCCGTCGAGGCGGCGGCCGCCACCGTCGCGTTCGCGTTCGCGCGGCTCGGCTGCGCGCGGGTGTTCGCGCAGCACCTCGGGGGCAACGAGCGCTCGGCGAAGGTGCTCGCCAAGCTCGGCATGACCGCCGAGGGCGTGCGGCGCGCCCACATCAAGAAGCAGGGCGCCTACCACGACACCTACCAGTTCGGCGTCCTGCGCGACGAGTTCGTCCGCGCCGCGCGCGACGCCGGCTGATCAGCGCGGACCGTCGGCGTCGGCGTCGCCCTGCCCCTCGTCGCAGCCGGCGATCGACATGCGCATCGGCCAGCCGCCCTCCTCGGCGCGGACCGCGCGCGCCTTCTCGGGGCCGAGCTTCGCGGCGAGCAGCTGCTCGGCCTCGTCGCCGAGCCCGGCCAGGCCACGGAAGTACCGCTCGTACGGCGTCGCGCGCGACAGGTCGGCCGGTGGGCGCACGAGCCCCGCGCGCTCGTGCGAGATGCGCTTCTGCACCGCCGCCGGCTCGCCGCGCGAGGCCTTGTCCTGGATCTCCTCGCCCATGGCATGCGCCGACAGCTGATCCGCGCCCTGGTGATCGCCCGTCGCCTCGACGTACCAGCCTCGCACGCGCTGCTCCCACCGCGCCTTCAGCTCGACGAACGTCTGGTTCACCTGCGCGACCTCGTCGCCGGTGAGCCCCACCGCGGCGGCGAGCTCCGGGCTCACCCGCATCGGCTCGCCGCGCATGACCGGCGGGATGTCGAGCTTCACGCCGCACTCCTTGGCCATCGCGAGCAGCTCCTCCTTGCTCGGCGAGAGCCAGTCCTCGTCGCCGCCATGACCTCCCGGCCCCTTGCGACGGACCACGCCACCACCCGCGGCGATCGCACCCTCGAGCTGCTTCAGCCGTCCGGTCAGCGCGGCGATCTGCTCGCGCTGGGTCTTGTCGCGGACGAGCAGCTCGTCGCGCGTGATCGTCGCCGACGGCTCGGCCGGCAGCGCGACGTCGACCGGCGGCCCCGCCACGCTCGACGGTACCGGCGACGCGCCGTCGAGCGTCACCTGCTCGCCGGCCTTCACCTCGGCGCGGCCGCTCGGGCTGGCGACGAGCACCTTGCCCTCGTAGACGGTGACCACCGCGGCGGTGGCGATGAGGGCGCCGGCGGCGGCGCCGAGGACACTGGCTCGGGATGACTTCATGTCGATGACCTCCACGCGGAAGCAGGTGCCGGTGACCCGGATCTCTCCGGCCGGCGTGGTGACGACGAACGGCGCCGCGTCGGCGCGATCGACGCGGTAGAAGACATCGCCGGCTTCCTGGCGCACGGTGACCGCGGCGCCGTCCTTGCGCCAGCCGAACGCGGCGCCTGGCTCGGCGACGGCGACGCCCCGACCACCGAGCGCGACGCTCTCGCGCGCCTCGAACGGACGGCTGGCGACGAGCACGGTCGCGGGCGTCCTCGCCGACGGCCACGCGACGGCGATGGCGGCGGCGGCGGCGAGCGACGCGCTGA
>DDTA01000277.1:209-42839 GCA_002344285.1 Myxococcales bacterium UBA2376 | reverse complement strand
CGACTCGCGCTCGCTGGCGCTCGCGCTCGCTCAGGATTCCCCGTTCCCGTCCCCGTCCCGTCTCCGTCTCCGTCTCCTCTTGGGCGCGACGTTGTGTTGAATCCTCGGGCGTCGGGCCTCGGCTTCACCGCTCACGGTGATAGCGGCGAACGAGCGAAACGAGCGAGTCGCGCACGACCGCGCGGGCGTCGTCGCGCCTGATCTCCAGCTGCGTGGCGATCTCATCGGTGGTGGCGCCGCTCACGAAGAGCCGGAGCGCGGCCGCGCGCTGGGGCGGTGTCACGGTCGCGCCCGGTCGGGCGCAGGCCGCGGCAACTGCGATCAGGATCGTGAGCGAGAGCTTGGCAGGGTCCATCGTCGTCGTCCTCCTCCGATCACTCCTGCGCAGGAGGCCCGCGAGATCCACCATCAGGGGCAGGTCGCGTTCACGACGACGTCGATGTGCTCGACGGTGCCGGCCCGGAACGGGAGCGTGCACGTCTCGATGCCGCCGGACGTGAGGTACATCGCCTCGCCGTCCGTGAATCCGCAGCTGGCGGGGACCGTCAGCTGATATGCGCCGGCGACGGTCGAGAGGGTCTGCGCGCAGAAGCCGCTCCGGAAGCCGTTGCGCCACGTGCCCACGTAGATGACGTCGAGCGGCGGTGCATCGGCGATGACGCCGTTCGCGCCCGCGCAGCCGAACAGGACCATGTCACCGGGCTCGGGCGGTGGAGCCTGGGCGCGGAGCGCGACGTCGAGCGTCTGCGGGTGGGTGAGGTCGTCGGTCGCGGCGGTCAGCTGGAGCTGGAACGGCGCGTCCGCGGCGGGCTCGGCGGAGACGCCGATCGTGAGCTCCACCGGGGCGTCCGCCATGACGATCGGAGGACCGAGCCCGTAGACCTCCACGCCTGCCGGCGCGTTCGCGCGCAGCGCGACCACGCCGTGGAAGCCGTCGATCGGGGCGATCGTGCACTGCACCAGGCCACAGCCGACGCGCTCCTCCGCCATGGCACACGCGAACGTGAAGTCGGGCTCGTCGGTGGCGCAGCCCGTCACCAGGGTGACCAGCGACAGCATGGAGATCTCGAGGGTGCCGGCGGCGAGGGTCATGGGGGCTGCTCCTTCTCGCATGCCTGCGCGGTGCGGCCGCGAAAACCACCATGGTGGGATCCCGCCGCCGACCGCGCAGGTGAGGGCAGGAGGATCTCATGACCCGCTTCGCCTGCCTGGTCTCGACGTGTGCGCTCCTGGTCGCCTGTGGCGACGAGCCGCCCGACGCCGAGCTGGACGCCTCACCCGGCGTGGACGCCGGCCTCGACGACTTCACCGCCGAGGAGCGCGCGCTGCTCGCCACGCTCTCGCCGCTGCCGCCCGTGCCCCCCGATCCGACCAACGCGTTCGCCGACGAGCCAGGGGCGGCGCGGCTCGGCCAGATGCTCTTCTTCGACAAGAGCTACTCGGGCGCGCTCGTGGTCGGCGACGACGGGACCAACCACGGCCTGGGGCAGGTCGGCGAGACCGGCAAGGTGTCGTGCCACAGCTGCCACGCGGCCGGCAGCGGCGCGATGGACGACCGCCGCTCGCAGCCGAACCACGTCTCGCTCGGGACGGCGTGGGGCACGCGCAACGCGCACGGTCTGGTGAACTCCTCGTACTACCGCTGGACCAACTGGGGCGGACGCTTCGACTCGCAGTGGTCCTTGCCGCTCGCGGTCGCCGAGGGCGGCGCCACGATGCGCAGCACGCGGCTCCAGATCGCGCACCTCCTGTACGCGAAGTACCGGGCCGAGTACGACGCGGTCTTCCCCGTGCCGCTCGATCCCGCGCTCGATCCCGGCGCGGCCGACGCGGCGCGGTTCCCGCCGAGCGGCAAGCCGAAGGCGAGCGCCAGCGACCCCGACGGTCCGTGGGAGCTGATGGCGCCGGCCGACCGCGACATCGTCAACCGCATCTTCGTCAACTACGGCAAGGCGCTCGCCGCCTACACCCGCCAGCTCGTCAGCCGCGGCGCGCCGCTCGACCGCTACCTCGCCGGCGACCTGGACGCGATCACGCCGGGTGCCAAGCGCGGCCTGCGCACGTTCCTCGCCCACTGCGTCGCGTGCCACGGCGGGCCGATGCTCGCCGACGACCAGTTCCACGCGCTCGGCGTGCCGCAGGTCGGGACCGGCGTGCCCGCCGTCGACCTCGGGCGCTACCAGGACCTGCCGGCGCTCCTCGCCAGCCCCTTCAACTCCGACGGCGTGTGGAGCGACGATCGGGCGACGGGCCGCCTCGCGGGGCTGGCCCAGGTCGACGCGCAGCGCGGGCAGTTCCGGACCAAGAGCCTGCGCGGCGTCGCGTCGTCACGGCCGTACATGCACGCCGGCCAGCTCGCCACGCTGCGCGACGTGGTCGCCTTCTACAACGCCGGCGGCGGCGAGGTCGCCGACGGCGTGGTCAAGGACCCGCGGATCCGCCCGCTCGGCCTCACCGGCACCGAGGAGAACGACCTGGTGGAGCTCCTGATGATGCTCGACGGTGAGCCGGTGCCGGCGACGTGGCTCGTCGATCTCTCCCGCTAGGCGGTGGTAGCCTGCGCATGCGTTCGAGCATGACGATGGACCGCGCCCGGTGGCTGCAGATCGAGGACGTGTTCCATCGCGCGCTCGACGTGCCGGCGCCCGAGCGCGGCCGCTGGCTCGACGGCGCGTGCGCCGGCGATGCCAGCTTGCGCGACGAGGTCCGCGAGCTCCTCGCGAGCGCCGACGATACCCACATCTCGCTCCACGACGTGGTCGCCGGCGAGGCCGGCGAGGTGGCGCGGCAGGCCACGGCGTCGGCGGTCGGGCGCCGCCTCGGGCCGTACCGCCTGCGCGAGCTCCTCGGGGAAGGCGGCATGGGCGCCGTCTACCTCGCCGATCGCGACGACGCGCAGTTCGCCAGGCAGGTGGCGATCAAGATCCTGCCGCGCGCGCTCGGCTCCCCTCAGGCGGTCGCGCGCTTCCGCGACGAGCGGCAGATCCTCGCCACGCTCGACCACGAGCACATCGTGCGCCTCCTCGACGGCGGCACCGACGAGGAGCTGCCGTACCTCGTGATGGAGCACATCGAGGGGCAGCCGATCACCGCGTACGCGCGCGCCCGGGGGCTCTCGGTGCGCGCGCGGATCGAGCTGGTGCGCGACGTCTGCGCCGCGCTCCAGTACGCGCACCAGAACCTGATCGTCCACCGCGACATCAAGCCGAGCAACATCCTCATCGACGCGGCCGGGACGGCGAAGCTGCTCGACTTCGGCATCGCCAAGCTGCTCGCGCCGACCGTGGGCATCGAGCGCGAGGCGCAGACGCGCACCGGGCACCTCCTCTTCACGCCCGAGTACGCGAGCCCGGAGCAGGCGCGCGGCGACGCGGTCACCACCGCGACCGACGTCTACTCGGTGGGCGCGGTGCTCTACGAGCTGGTCACCGGCACCTCGCCGCACGCGCTCGGCAAGAGCATGATCGAGAACCTGCGCGTCATCTGCGAGGTCGAGCCGGTGCGGCCGAGCGCCGTGGCGCCCGACGAGCGCCGGCGCGAGCTCGCCGGTGACCTCGACAACATCATCCTGAAGGCGCTCGAGAAGGACCCGGTCAAGCGCTACGCCTCCATCGAGCAGCTCTCCGACGATCTCCGCCGCTTCCTCGACGGTCTCCCCGTGCACGCGCGCGAGGCGACCCTCGCTTATCGCGTGCGCAAGTTCGTCGGGCGCAACCGCGTGGCGATGGCCGCGGTGACCGCCGTCGCCGCCGCGCTCGTCGCCGCCGCGGTGATCTCGCTGGCGCAGGCGCGTCGCGCCGACCGCGCCGCGGCCGAGGCCGTCGCCGAGAAGGCGAGCGCGGTCTCCGCCGCCGAGCGAGCGCGGGCGGAGGCCGAGCGCGCGCGCCGCGCCGAGGCCGAGGTCCAGGCCCAGCTCGAGCGGCTCGAGGCCGAGCAGGCGGCGCGCGCCGCCGCCGAGAGCGCCGCGCGCGAGAAGGGCGACGAGGCGGCGATGACCCGCGAGCAGCTGCGCGCCGCGCTCGACGCCGCCCGCGCCGAGGCCCGCGCCGCCGCCGAGGAGGGCCGGAAGGCCCGCCAGGCCGAGCAGCGCGCCGAGGAGGCCGCCGCGACCGAGCGCGCGACGCGCATCGAGGCCGAGGCGCTCTACCAGCGCGAGAAGGCGCGCCGCGAGGCCGCCGAGCGCCGGGCGAAGGAGATCACGACCACGCTCCGCTGATCACGTCGTGGTGGCTCACGTGCGTCGTCCCGGCGCTGCCCCATCAGAGCCGCTCCTGCCACGTCGTGCCGTCCCACGACCACAGATCGTTGAACGCTCTCGGCTCGCTGTTCGTGAAGCCGTCGCTACCACCGAACACGACGGCGCCGATCCCGTCGACGTACGCCATGCCGAAGCGTTCGCGTGGGTAGGCCGGCGGGATCGTGCTGCGATCGATCCACGCGACGCCCGCGAGCTCCATGGTGGGGCCGAACCACGGGGTGGGGGGGACGGGCTGATCGACGGTGAAGCCGCCCAGGAAGACGGTCCGCCGGCGCGCGCGGTCGTAGGCCATGGCGCCGCCGTGGAACTGGCTCGGCGAGACGATCCGGTACTCGGACCAGCTGGTCCCGTTCCACATCCAGGTGGCCATCTCGTCGGCTGGGCCAGCGCCGACGAGGATGGTCCGGCCCAGCGACTCGTCGTAGGCCATCGCGGCGGCTTCGCGCGGGCGCGGAGAGACCGGCGGCCGCGCGAGCGACCACGCGCCACCGTTCCACTCCCAGGTCTCGTCGTTCGGGCCCGTCATCCAGTCGCGACCGCCGAAGAGCACGGCGACGCCGCGCGAGGTGTCGAACGCCAGGGACACGAGACCGCGCCGCGACGGCGCCGGCGCCGCGGTGAGCTCGACCCAGCGGCCGCCGCCATCCCACGCCCACAGGTCGTTGGTGCCAGCGCCCATGACGTCGAAGCCGCCGAACAGGAGCACGTGTCCGCGGACGGGATCGAAGGTCATCGCGGCGCCCCACCTCGCCATCGGCCTGGGGGTCCCCGGATCGCGTTCGATCCAGTCGGTCCCGTTCCACTCCCACACGTCGTTCAGGGAGCCGATGCTGTACCCCCCGAACATGACCAGCACGCCTCGCGCCGAGTCGTAGGCCATCGCGTGCCCCCATCGCGCGGGTGGTCGCACCGGGAAGCGACACGTCGCCTGGCAGCCATCCCCCGACACGCGGTTTCCGTCGTCGCAATCCTCGCCGGGATCGATGGTGCCGTCGCCGCAGCTGGGCAAGGTCAGGCAGTCACCGGGACAGAGGTCGCCCGAGTCGTTGTTGCCGTCATCGCAGGCCTCCCCTGGATCGACCACGCCGTCGCCACAGGACGCGAGCGCGCACGTCTGGTCGCCGCGATCGAGCCGGCACACGAGGCCCGGTGGGCACACACCGCCGCCCGGGCAGTCGGCGGCCTGGGGACCGAGACAGGCGCTGGCCGCGACGAGCAAGAACGCGGCGAGGCGCACGAAGGCCGTGGTGAGCGCGTGGTGCATCGTCAGAACCTCACGTCCACGCCGAGCAGCCCGCCGCCGGGGCGCGTCATGATCGTCGGGGTGACGGTGGGCGTGACGACCTCGGTGCGGGGCAGGTTCAGGTAGAGGCCGAGGCCGCCGGCGACGGCGAGCGCGCCGCCGAGGACGAACATGGAGATCGCCGTCGTCTGCGCGACGTCCGCGCGGTCACGCCGCGCGCGCGCGCTGGCGAGGACCGTGGCCTCGATGCGGTCACATCCGCGCGGGCACGCGGCGCTCACGGCCTCGTCGTAGGCGGCGTAGTCGCGCGCCGCGAGCGCGTACGCGATCCCGCCGAGTCCCGCCACCACGATGCCGGCGCCTCCGACGGCATACGGCCGCCACGTGTCCCAGCGTCGGATCGTGCGCGTCGTCGCCGTGAACGCCACGAGCCGGACAGCGACGGTCTCGCTGGTTCCCGGCGCCAGCCGGAGCGTTTCGGAGTGGGTCAGGAACCCCGGCTTGGTCGCGACGAGCTGGTGCTCGCCCGGCTCGACCCACGACCGGAACGACCCCGGCGCCGTGAACACGAGCTTGCCGTCGAGCGAGACCTCCGCGCCGGGCTCGTCGCAGCGGATCGTCAGCTCGGTCAGCCGGCCGTCGAGCAGCTTCTTGTAGGTGAGCGCCTGCTGGTGGAGCTCCGCGCCGAGCGGCGCCGGGCCGAACGCGAGCGCACGATCGAGCGCCTCGCGCGCCTCGATCGGGCGGTCGAGGTTGATGAGGCACACCGCCAGGTTGAAACGGATCGCCGGATGGTCCCAGTGGGCCAGCGCCTCGCGGTAGCGGGCGACCGCCTGCGCGAAGCGCGACTCGACGAACTCGGCGTTGCCCTGGTCGTACGCCTGCAGCGCGAGCGACTGCGCGTGCTCGGACACCCCGTCGGCCCAGGGGCGTGGTTCGGCCGGTGGCACCGGCGCGGGTGCCTGCGCCCGGGCGGTGCCGGCGTACCCGAGCAGCAACAGCGCGGCGAGCAGCGAGAGGACGCGCACGGTCGTCTGGGCATGCGCGAGGCGAGGGCGGAAACCACAACCGGCCGCGCGCATTCACGCCTCGGCCGTCATGTGCCGGCGGATCCACGCCTCGGCCAGCCGCAGATCGCGGGCGACCGTGTTGACGTGGACGTCGATCGCCCGGGCGATCTCGTCCTGGGTGAGCCCGCCGAAGTAGTGGAGCTCGACGACGCGGGCCTTGCGCTCGTCGAGCTTCTCCAGCTCCGCGAGCGCCTCGTCGAGCGCGATCATGCGGGTCGGCCGGTCGAGCGCGATCGCGCCCTCGTCGAGCGTGCTCGGACGCTCGCCCCCGCCGCGCTTGCCGGCGTCGCGCTTGCGCGCGTGGTCGACCAGGATCTGGCGCATCGTGCGGGCCGCGATCGCGAAGAAGTGGACGCGGCCGTCCCAGTCGGGTTGGGCGCCCTCGGCCAGGCGCAGGTAGGCCTCCGACACCAGGTCGGTCGGCCGGAACGTGTGCCCGGGCCGCTCGCCGCGGAGGTACGCCGCCGCCAGCCTGTGCAGCTCGGCGTAGACCAGCGGGATGAGCGCGTCGCGCGCGGCTCGATCCCCGGCGCGCCAGTCGCGCAGGAGGATCGTGACGGTCCGCGCCGCCCCGTCGGCCATGCGCCGATGGTACCGCAAGCGGGTTGCCGGCGCCGCGGCGTCAGCCGGCGGGCAGCCCCCGCACCAGCTTGAGCTTGCCGGCGCCGGCCTCGCGCGGGATCGCGGCGACGGGGCGCACGCGCACGGCGACGGCGGCGCCCTGGGCATGGAGGGCGCGGGTCAGGCGATCGGTGACGTCCGCCGCGGCGTCTGGCGCCGCGGTACGGGCGAGCACGACCTGGACGTCGAGCCCGTCGGGGGTCTGCGTGATCTGGTACTGGAGGACGGCGGGGTGCTGGGCGAGCGCGCCGCGCAGGTGGATCGGGTGGACGCGCACGGGGCCGCGCGGGCCGGCGAGCGTGAGGACATCGTCGCTGCGCCCGTCGAGCGCGACGATGCGGCGGAACGTGATGCCGCACGGGCACGGCGCGCTCGTGACCGTCACGAGATCGCTCACCTCGAAGCGGATGATCGGCTGCACGCGGTTGCCGAGGTTCGTCACCAGGAGCTTCGCGCCGGGTGATCCGTCGGGCACCGGACGCCCGTCGTCGTCGATGACCTCGACGAGCGCGAGATCCTCGAAGAGGTGCAGGCCCTCGTGCCGGCTGCAATCGACCGCGGTGATGCCGAGCTCGGTCAGGCCGAGGCAGTTGAAGGGGGTGACGTTCCACGCCGTGCGGATCACGTCCGCCATGCGCTCGGTGCAGACCTCGCTCGACGTGATGATCGTGCGCGGCGCGAGGTGCAGGCGTCCGGCGAGCTGTTCCTCGGCGAGGAGCGCCAGCGTCGTGGGGTAACCGAGGATGAACGTCGGGCGGTAGGCGTCGAGCCCGGCGCAGAGCTCCGGCAGAGGCGCCGCCGCCGAGAAGCGCCGCGCGCGGAAGAGCCCGACGTCCATCGACGCGCCGCCGCGGAAGGTCATGTGCTTGCCGTCGGGCGCCGCGACGGTGGCGAGGCGCGGCCGCGGCAGGCGGGGCGCGAGCCCGGTCAGGCGCGACATGCGTAGGTTGCCGGTCATGACGGCGCGCCACGCCGCGCGATCGTAGACGAACACGGCCTTGCGTCCCGAGCTGCCGCTCGACGTCATCACGCGGTGCTCGCCGAGGTAGAGGTCGTCACCGCGGACGCGCTCGAGGTGCTCGAGGAGCGGCGCCAGCGCGAGGCGCGGATCGGTCACCACGCGGTCGAACGCGTCCATCATCGCCGGCTTGGTGACGACCGGTAGCTCGCTCGGCTCGACGTCGCGATCGATCGCGCCACCGTACAGGTCGCGGTAGAACGGCGACCGCGCGCTGGCCCAGCGCACGAGCTCGCCGAGCCGATGGTGCTGCCAGGCCGCGAGCTGGTCGCGGCTCCAGCGCATGCGCGCGTCGGCCTCGCGCCGGCCGCGGAGCGCGTGGAGCATGTTGCCGGCCCGCTCGCGCCAGCCGCTCACGATCGCCTCCGGCGCGGCCGCGTGCTCGCCGCGAGCAACGCCTGGTTGATCCGCCGGAGCGCGGCGTCGCCCAGCGCGGCCGGGGCGGCGGTCCGCTCGAGCAGGAAGCCGGTGCCGATGGCGATGCCCAGGCGGGCGACCTCGTCGGCGCTCGTGGTCAGCTCGACCCCCGCGGCGGCCGCGTCGCGCGCGAGGATCGCGGCGAAGGCGGCGACCAGGCGGTCGTGGAGCTCGGCGTAGCGCGCGGCCAGCGCCCGGTGGCGCGCCGCCTCGACGCGGAACTCGATGAGGAGGAGGGACCACGCCGGGTCGAGCCGCATGCGGACGAGCCACTGCTCGCCGATCGCCTCGATCGTGGCCGAGGTCGGCGCCGGGGGCAGGGCCGCGACCTCGGCGACGCGGCGCGCGACGTGCGCCTCGTACAGCTCGAGGAACAGGTCGGCCTTGCTGGCGAAGCGCGAGTACACGACGCCCTTGGTGAACCCGGCCTTCTCGGCGACGCGGTCGAGGGTGGCGCCGTGGTAGCCGTGGGCGACGAAGACCCGCGTGGCGGCGTCGAGCAGGCGGCGCCGGTTGTCCTCGTTCTGCTCGGTTCGCGTCTGCCGTTGACGGATACCCATGGTATTTGGATACCGTTGGTATTGAAGAGCGTCAAGCGCATCAGGCGCGGCCGTCGCGGGCACGTCGCGCGCCCGTCAGTCGGGGGGCCGGACCGTGCCCGACGCGTCGAAGTCGACGCCGTCGGCGGTGGCGACGCCGATGATGACCGCGCCGGTGAGCGCGGCGGCGGAGAAGCCGGCGATCGCCCACCACTGCCGGTACCACTTCGGCTTGCCGTCGACGTACGTGACGTTGGATTTCGGCCCGACCTCGGTCGCGCCCAGCTCGGTCTCGACCGCGCCGTAAGGAGTGAGCTCGACGGCGACCGGCGTGTCCTGGTCGAACCCGACCTCGACGAAGCGGACGAAGTCGCGGTGCTCGGGATGCGTGACGCGCAGCGCGTGCGACCCGACGGGGAGCGCGACCGCCGGCGCCGGCGACTTGCCGACGCGGCGGCCGTCGACGTAGATGACCGCGTCCTTCACCGGCGTGGTGATGACCAGGCGGCCGGTGTAGCCGTCGGGATCGACGAGGCGGACGGCGCCGCCCTTCACGCCGCCCTCCTGGGCGACGTCCATCTGCACCTGGGCGCGCCGCACCTCCTTGCCGCTCTGGACGTCGACGAGGACGAGGTAGACGACCTGCACGTTCCCGAGGCCGCCGACCTCGCCGAAGACGACGTGCGACGCGCCCATGAGCTTGCCCAGCTCGGCGAGGCACCCGGCGTCGCCGTCGCACGCGCGCAGGAGCGGCTTCTTCGCCTTCTTGATCTCGCTGGCGACGTCGTCGCCGGCGACGACCCGCGCGCCCGAGGCGGCGGCCAGCTCGCGCGCGAGCTCGCTCTCGAGCTTCTTGGCCGCGGCCGAGGTGTCCTCGGCGCCGAGCGTGGACAGCGGCGCCAGCGCGATGCGTGTCGGCTTGGCCGGCGGCGCGCCGCTCTTGGGCTGCGCCGCGGCGCTCCCCGCCAGCGCGCACATGACCGCCATGGACCTCGTCAGTTGCACGGTACCTCATCGCATCGTACTTCGGTCGGCGTGCCGAGGGATCGACCGATCGCGACGCCGAGGACGAGCGCCGTCACGCCGGCGCCGACGTACGCCCACCGGGACGTGTACCAGGGCTTCTCCTCGCGGACGACCGTCCGCGGCGGCCCGATCGGCGCCTCGGCGCGTGGCGCCAGGCGCACGACGACGCGCGTCGACTTCTGGAAGCGCACCACCACCTTCTCCTCGAACGGGTGGTAGTCCTTCATCTCGACCCGCAGGACGTGCTCGCCGAGCGCGAGCTTGGAGATCGGCGCCGGCAAGGGCGTCATGCCGATGTCCTTGCCGTCGAGGCTGACCCTGGCGCCGACGGAGTCGGACAGGACGAAGATCGAGCCGTGGAGCTGGTCGGGGGCGAGCAGGCGATACGCGGCGACGCGGATGCTGTCGATGAGCTCGTCGGGGCTGCCGCGCAGCGGGTCGGTGGCGATGCGTCGGATCTGGACGGCGCGTCCGACGTCGACGGCCTTGATGTTGAGGATGTAGCTCTCGCCGAGCGCGGCGACGGAGCCGGTGACCATCACGTCGACGCCCAGCTTCTTGCCGATCGCGGCGAGGCACTTGTCCTCGCCGCCGCAGCCCCGCAGGGAGCGGTCGCTGGTCACCGCCGCGTCGATCTGCGTGCGCGAAGGGAGCGCGCGCGCGGCGAGGCGATCGAGCTCCATGCGGAACAGCGACTCGAGGCGCGCCACGAGCTCGGGCTCGATGCCGAGCGCGTCGATGCGCCAGACCGCGATCTTCTGGGTCAGCGCCTCCTCGGGCCCGACCTCGTCGGGCGGCACCTGCTCCGGCGTCTCCGGCGTCTCCGGCGCGGGCGGCGGAGGTTGCGCCGAGACGCGCGGCGTCGTGATCGACAGCACGAGCATCGTCGCCATCACGGCCACGCCTCGGGATGGTCTCCCCCAGCCGATCACGATGTGGTCATCGTACACCAAGCCCGCTCCCGCCGCGTGATACGGTCGAGCCATGTTCGGCCGTCGTGGCTTGCCGCACATCGTGAGCGCGATCGTCGTCATGGCGGCGCTCGCCGCGTGCTCGTCGGTGTCGACGGTGCGGGTGCAGCCCGAGAACGTCGCGGCCGGGCCGGGGCTCCGCCCGATCGCCGCGATCCAGGTGAACGCCACCACGGGCTACATCCTCTTCATCCCGATCCCCGGCAAGGTCGACCTCGACCGCGTCGTGAACCGGATGCTCATCGTCGCGGCCAAGACCATGGGCGCCGACAAGGTCGCCAACCTCGAGTTCCAGGTCACGCCCGACTCCGGCATCTGGAGCCTGCGCAAGCTCCTCGGCTGGCGCTCGGCGCGCGCGTCCGGCGTCGCCGTGCAGGTCGAGGCCGCCCCCGTCGATCCGGTGGAGGACGAGGGGCCCGAGCCGCCGCCGTCAGCTGGCCGGGGTGCTGAGCCCGCGCTCGACGAGACCCGATAGCTGCTGGATGTCGTCGGGCGAGAGCGCCGGACGCGACAGGTACGGGATCGGGTACGCCGGCGACGGCACGGTCGCGGCGATCTCGGCGAAGTAGTGCTCGTTGAGCGCGCGCCGCGCCTTGGCCATGGCGCCGTGCGCGGTCACGCCGGCGAGCAGCGGATCAGCCGGCGGCGAAGCCTTGAGCGCGCCGAGCACGCGCGCCGCCGGCGAGCCGGCCGGGAAGTGGTCGGTCGCCATCTGGTTGACGAGCACGCGCTGCGGCACGATCCCGAGCGGCGCCAGCTTCTCGGTCAGCTCGCGCGCCTCGGTCGCCGGCATCTCCTCGGCGATGGTCACGATGATCGCGGCCGTGCGCGCCTGATCGCGCAGGAGCGCCTGCAGCGTGCGCGCGTCGCGCGTGAGCGGGCCCTCGGGCACGGTCTCGAGGATCACCCACGGGATGCGCAGCATCGTCAGGCTGTGTCCCGACGCCGGCATGTCGAACACGAGCGTGTCCCACTGCGGTCGGCCCCGCTTCTCCTCGGTGGTGTGGAACCACGCCTTGCCGAGGATCGCGTAGTCGTCGAGCCCGGGGATGGCGCGCAGGAACGCCTTGGTGATCCGGTTCTCGAAGATCATGTCGTAGACCTTCTGGAACTTGAGGATCATGAGCCCGTACTCCTTCAGCGCGGCGGCCGGGCTCGTGTTGAGGCCGAAGAGGTTGGGGGCCAGCTCGGTCGGCTCGGGCCCGAGCGCGGGCTTGCCGAAGTAGTCGCCGAAGCGGTCGTTGGCGTTGGCCTGGTAGAGCAGGGTGCGGCGTCCGCGGCGCGCGCACGCGGCGGCGATCGCCGCGGCCATGGTGCTGCGACCCACGCCGCCCTTGCCCAGCACGAGGATGAGCCGTCGATCGAGTAACGTCACGTCGGACGCAATCTACCCGATCGGCTGCGGTTCGGCTGGCGTTCGGCCGGCCCGAGCGACCTACTCGCCCGGCGCCTTCATGGGGAACAGCGGCTCGCCGTGGATCTCCAGGCGGTAGACGCTGTTCTCGGTCTCGACGTAGATCATCTTGCCGCCCGGCTCGCCGAGCACCCGCTTCACCGGCGTCGTGATCATGCGGTGCCCGTGTGGGTCGCGGAAGATGACCATGCCGCGACCGACGAACGGATAGCTGATCAGATATCCGGTATAGACCCGCCCGAGCGCACCACTGTTGGTGGTGCGTTCGATGCTGTGGTCGCGGATCTTGCGAGCGGTTACGCTGACCATGGACCGCCCTGGGTCTCCCCCAAGAATACGACCTGATCGAGGTTGCGTCATCATCTAAGAAGGACGAGAGGGATGCCCGAGCCTGTGACCACCTCCGGCGGTATCGACGCCATCTACGCGGAAGTCCGCCGGCTGACCGGCACCGACGCGGCGGTCGCGCCCCCGGCGCTAACCGAGGCATCACCCGGGATCACGTCGGTGGCGCTGCGCACGCCGACGCTGCCGCCCGCCGCCCATACCGCCTGCTACCTCGTCGGTGAAGGTGAGCTGGTGGCGATCGACCCGGGCTCGCCCTTCTCCGATCAGCAGGGCGCGCTGGTCGACGTCATCCGGGAGCGGGGCGAGCTCGTCGCCGTCTTGCTGACGCACCATCACGGCGACCACGCGGGCGGCGCGCAGGCGCTCGCCGCCGCGACGGGTGCGCCGATCTGGGCGCACGCCGCGACCGCGGCCGCGCTGCCGGGCGTCGCCATCGCGCGTCACCTGGCCGACGGCGAGGTCCTCGAGGTCGGCGGCCGGGCGCTGCGCGCCGTGCACACGCCGGGGCACGCGGTGGGCCACCTGTGCTATCGCGACGAGGCGACCGCCGCGACGATCGCCGGTGACATGGTGGCAGGGCTCGGCACGATCCTGATCGATCCGTCGGGCGGTCACATGGCGACGTACCTGGCGTCGCTCGAGCGGATGATCGCGATCGGGACCGGCGCGCTCCTGCCGGCGCACGGGCCGGTCATCGCCGACGGACCGGGCAAGCTGCGCGAGTACATCGCCCACCGCCTCATGCGCGAGCGGCGCGTGCGAGACGCGCTCGGAAGGGCGCCGCGGACCGCGGCCGAGCTCTGTGCGGTCGCCTACGCCGACACGCCGACCTTCCTGTGGCCCCTCGCCGAGCGTTCGCTCCTGGCCCACCTCGTCAAGCTGGTCGAGGACGATGCCGCCGTCGCCGACGGGAGCGGCTGGCGGCTGCCCTAGAGCGTCGTGACAGACTATAGTCCGCGGACAGTGGTCGACCTCCGTAGGTTCCGTGAGCTGCCGACGGTCGCGCTCATTCGCGACGTGTTGCGCCGCTGGTGGGGCCTCGAGCTGGCGTTCGCCGACGCCAAGGGCTACGTGCTCGATCACGCCGACGGCAAGATCTTCCCTTCGCAGAACGAGCTGTGCCGGCTGGCGCTGTTCTCCAAGGAAGGCTTCCGTCGCTGCAACGAGAGCGTGCGCGTGGTGAAGGACCACCTGCGGGCGGGTCGCGCGAGCGGACCGGGCGAGCCACCGACCGCGTACGTGCACCAGTGTCACCTCGGCTTCGACGTGGTCGCGTCGCCGATCTGGCTGCACGGCGAGCTCGTCGGCTTCGTCTTCACCGGCGGCAGCCTGCGCGCCGACCCGACGCTGGTGGGCAAGGGCGAGCTCCTGCGCAAGGTGCGCGAGTTCGCCGAGATCGAGGGCGACGCCGATCGCCACGTCGCGGACGTGCCGCGGCTGCCCGACGCGGAGCTCGAGCGCCTGCGCGATCTGGTGGCGGCGGCGGCGGCCGAGGTCGTGCGCCAGGCGCCGCGGTTCGCGCAGGCGACGGCGCCGAGCGGCCCGGGGCATCCGTTCACCGAGATCGTCGGCCAGAGCCCGGCGGTGCGCGACGTCATCCGGCTGCTCGAGAAGATCGTGCGCAGCGAGTCGACGGTGCTCATCCACGGCGAGAGCGGCACCGGCAAGGAGCTCATCGCGCGCGCCATCCACTATCACGGGCCGCGGGCGAAGAAGACGTTCGTCGTCCAGAACTGCTCGGCGTTCAACGACAACCTGCTCGAGAGCGCGCTCTTCGGCCACGTGCGCGGCGCGTTCACCGGCGCGGTGAAGGACCAGAAGGGGCTGTTCGAGGTCGCCGACGGCGGCACCTTCTTCCTCGACGAGATCGGCGACATGTCGCCGGCGCTCCAGGTCAAGCTCCTGCGGGTCCTGCAGGAGGGCACCTTCATCCCGGTCGGCGGCACCAAGCCGGTGAAGGTCGACGTGCGGATCATCGCCGCGTCGCACAAGGATCTGCATGCGATGGTGGCGCAGCGCCACTTCCGCGAGGACCTCTTCTATCGCGTGAACGTCCTCAAGATCACGGTGCCGCCCTTGCGCGAACGTCCGACCGACATCCCGATCCTGGTCGAGCACTTCATCAAGAAGCACCACGCGGCGCGCATGGCCCGCGGCGACGCGCACATGGCGAGCGCCGACGTCCCGCGTCCGACCGACGCCGCCATGGCGCTCCTCGCCGGCTACAGCTGGCCCGGGAACATCCGCGAGCTGGAGAACGAGATCGAGCGCTCGCTCGTGCTCGGCGGCGACGCCTCGGAGATCGGCGTGGAGCTCCTGTCGCAGCGCATCCGCGACGCCGAGCCCACGCCCGCCGCGTCGTCCCGGCTCGGCGGCCGCGAGCTGAACGGGACGCTGCGCGAGACCATGGAGTCGGTCGAGTCCGACGTGATCCTGCAGGGCCTCATCCGCACGCACTGGAACAAGTCGCAGCTGGCCAAGGAGCTCGGCATCAGCCGCAGCTACCTGATCCAGAAGTGCGCGTACTACGGCCTCGAGCGCAAGGAGTAGGGGCGATGGGGACGGCGCGAAAGCCTGGAGACGTCGCGGCGTGTGCGATCTGCGGCAAGCCGGCGGTGCGCGGCGCGGTGGTCGACGCCAGGCGCGGCGTCGACGCCTTCCCGTTCTGCTCGTTCCGCTGCCAGACGATCGATCTGGGGAAGTGGCTCTCCGAGGAGTACCGGATCCCCGAGGGCGACGATCAGTCCGAGGGCGTGGTCGTGCCCGACGGCGACGAGCCGGGCCGGACCTGATCGATCGACGACGACGTCATCGGCGGCACCTCGAGCTCCCACACGCCGCCGCCCAGCGCGCGCACCGCGACGTCGACGCCGACGAACTGCCGGAGCAGATCGACCTGCGTCGTGGTGTGGCGCGTCGGCGCGACCGTGCGGAACACGCCGCCCGAGCCCAGCGCGAGCGGGACCAGGAGCTGATCGGCGAGGTGCTCGCCGACCGGCACGCCGGCGGCGAGCCAGGTGGCGGCCTCGTCGGCGGCGGTCCTGGCGACGCGCTCGGCGGGCACGCCCTTCTCGCCGATCCCGACGAAGAGCTCGGTCACGTGCGCGGCCGCGACCTCGACCGAGACCGCGTTGCCGGGTCCCGGCGAGCGCGCCGACGCGATGACGCCGCAGGTCGACGCGTCCCAGCCGAGGCGCGCGCACGCCGTCGCGATCTCGCGCTCGGCCACGTGACGCGGCAGGGCGCTCACCAGCGCCGTCACCAGGCGCGACGTGACCTCGCCGCGCTCGCGCAGGTCGAGCCGCGCGAGGCGCTGCGCGGCGCCGCCGTGGACGGTGAGGTGCAGGCGGCCGCCGCCGGCCGGGTAGAAGCCGGGGCGGTCGAGCCGCGCCTCGAGCCGCGCGCCCAGCCGGCGCAGGATCGGCGCCAGCACGCGCACGAAGTAGTCGAAGGTCGGCGCCGACGGGTTGTGGGTGCCGCCCTCGATCGTGATCGTGAACGTGCCGTCGCCGACCAGCAGCGCCGGCAGGAGCGCCTGCACGACGAGCAGGCACGAGCCCGCCGAGCCGATCGGGAACGCGTAGCTGCCCGGGCGCACCGGGCCCGGGATGAAGGTGAGCTCGCGCGAGCCGAGCGCCGCACCCGTGACGTCGGCCCCCGACACCTCGGCCGCGGCCTTGACCGCGGTGAGGTGCTGGCGCAGGAGCCCCGGCTTGGCGCGTCCGGCCCGGATCTGCTCGACCCGGATCGGACGCCCCGTCGCCAGGGCCAGCGCCAGCGAGGAGCGGAGGATCTGCCCTCCGCCCTCGCCGTGCGAGCCATCGATGATGAGCAGCTCGGACATCGTCATCTCCATTGTGCCAGCCGGCTCGCTCGCTGCGCGGGCTCGGGCTATCCCTTCACGCACAGGACCTGGCGCAGCGTGGACACGATCTCGACGAGATCCTTCTGCGCCTCCATCACGGCATCGATCGACTTGTAGGCCGCCGGCGTCTCGTCGATGACGTCGGCGTCCTTGCGGCACTCGACGCCCGCGGTCGCGGCCACGTGGTCCTCGACCGTGAAGCGCCGCTTCGCCTCGGCGCGCGACATCGCGCGTCCCGCGCCGTGGCTGCAGCTCTCGAACGACGCCGGGTTACCGAGGCCGCGCACGATGTAGCTCTTGGCGCCCATCGAGCCCGGGATGATGCCCAGCTCACCCTTGCCCGCGCGCACCGCACCCTTGCGGGTCACGAACACGTTCGCGCCGTGGTGGTGCTCCTTGCGCACGTAGTTGTGGTGGCAGTTCACCGCCTCGAGCTCCGCCGAGAACGCCGGCAGCGCACCGGTCGAGCGCAGCGCCGCGATCACCGCGCGCATCATCAGCTCGCGGTTCATCGTGGCGTACGTCTGGGCCCAGCTCACCGCGCGCACGTAGTGCACGAAGTGCTCCGTCCCCTCCGGCAGGTAGGCGAGGTCCTGGTCGGGCAGGTTCACGAACCAGCGCCGCATCTCGCGCTTCGCCAGCTCGATGAAGTAGCTACCGATCCGGTTGCCGACGCCGCGCGAGCCCGAGTGCAGCATCACCCAGACGCGGTCCGACTCGTCGAGGCAGACCTCGATGAAGTGGTTACCCGTGCCGAGCGTACCCAGGTGCTGGACGTGGACGCCGCGACCGATCTTCGGGTGCGCGGCGACGATCGCCTCGTAGCCCGGGCGCAGCGTCTCCCACGCCTCGGCCTGCGCCGCCGGCAGGTCATGCCACGCGCCGCGGTCGTTCGGGCCGCCGTTGTCGGTCCGGCCGTGCGGGACCGCCGCCTCGATCGCCGCGCGCAGGCCCTTCAGGTCGTCGGGCAGATCGTTCGCGCCGAGCGACGTGCGCACCGCCATCATGCCGCAGCCGATGTCGACGCCGACCGCCGCCGGGATGATCGCGCCCACCGTCGGGATCACGCTACCGACCGTCGCACCCTTGCCGTGGTGCACGTCGGGCATCGCCGCGACCCACTTGTGGATGAACGGCAGGGTCGCGATGTTGACGAGCTGCGCGCGCGCCGCGTCCTCGAACGGCACGCCGTTCGTCCACGACTTGATGTGCACGCCGCCCGGGACGTGGGTGACCTGGAAGCTCGTGTTCGTCATAGTGGCTGCCGCTAGAGCAGGCTCCGTGCCGTTCTAACAGCGCGGAATCGCGAATGCGCTTGCGCCGCATTTATCACACAGGATAGATTTCTATCCATGAAGACGGTCGTCGTCGGGATGCTCGGGACGAGCCTCGACACCGGCAAGGGGCCGCAGCGCTGGGAGCGCTGGCGCCCGACGGTGGCGATCTGCTCGCAGGACGATCTCGACGTGGCGCGCCTCGAGCTGCTCCACCCGCCGAAGTGGACGGCGCTCGCCGAGCTCGTCGCCGCCGACGTGCGCCAGGTGTCGCCGGGGACGGAGGTGCGCCTGCACGCGCTGCCGATCGACGATCCGTGGGACCTCGAGGAGGTGTACGGCGCGCTGCACGACTTCGCGCGCGCCTACCGCTTCGACACCGAGCGCGAGCGTTACCTCATCCACATCACGACCGGCACGCACATCGCGCAGATCTGCATGTTCCTGCTCGCCGAGTCGCGCCACCTGCCGGGCGAGCTGGTGCAGACGTCGCCCCGGGACAAGACGCGCCAGGGCACGTACCAGATCATCGATCTCGATCTCGCGCGCTACGACCGGGTCGCGGCGCGCTTCGCCCGCGAGCGCGCCGACGCGCGGACGCTGCTCAAGGCCGGCATCGCGACGCGGTCGCCTGCGTTCAACCGGATGATCGACGAGCTCGAGCAGGTCGCGGTCGCGTCGCGCGATCCCATCCTCTTTCTGGGCGCGACCGGCGTCGGCAAGTCGGAGCTGGCACGCCGCGTGTACGAGCTCAAGAAGGCGCGGCGCAAGCTCGGCGGTCCGCTGGTCGAGGTCAACTGCGCGACGATCCGCGGCGACGGCGCGATGAGCGCGCTCTTCGGCCACGTCAAGGGCGCGTTCACCGGCGCGGCGGCGACGCGCGCCGGCTTCCTCGCCCAGGCCGACGGCGGCGCGCTCTTCCTCGACGAGATCGGCGAGCTCGGGGCCGGCGAGCAGGCGATGCTCCTGCGCGCGCTCGAGGAGAAGCGCTGGCCGCCGCTCGGCAGCGACGCCGAGGTGACGAGCGACTTCCAGCTGCTCGCCGGCACCAACCGGGATCTCCCGGCGGAGGTCGCCGCCGGGCGTTTCCGCGCCGACCTGCTCGCCCGCATCGACCTGTGGACGTTCCGGCTGCCGGGGCTGGCCGAGCGGCGCGAGGACCTCGAGCCCAACGTCGACCACGAGCTCGAGCGCGCCGGCGCGGCGCTCGGCGTGCGCGTGACCATGGCGAAGGAGGCGCGCGCCGCGTTCCTCGCGTTCGCGACCGGCGACGACGCCACGTGGCCGGGGAACTTCCGCGATCTCGGCGGCGCCGTGCGCCGCATGGCGACGCTCGCGCCCGGCGGCCGCATCACGACGGCGCAGGTGACGGCGGAGATCGCGCGGCTGCGGCGGAGCTGGGAGGCTCAGGTCCCTCCGTTCACCCTGAGCGAGGTCCCGCAGGGGCCGAGTCGAAGGGGCGGCCTCGCTCAGGAGGAACGGGCGGGCCTCGTCGACGCCCTGCTCGGCGCGCGCGCGCACCAGCTCGATCTCTTCGATCGCGCGCAGCTCGAGGCGGTGCTGCGGACGTGCCGCGCATCGCGCTCGCTGTCCGACGCCGGCCGGCGCCTGTTCGCCGTCTCGCGCGCGCAGAAGACGTCGTCGAACGACGCCGACCGCCTGCGCAAGTACCTCGCGCGCTTCGACCTGACCTTCGACGACGTCGCCTCGACGTAGGCGTCGCCGTCGGGGCGTCAGCGCGTGCGGCGCGCGGCGCGGTCGGCGGCGAGCATCGTCGCCGCGGCGAGGAGGAGGGCGACGACGCCGAAGGCGGAGGCGGCGGCGCGCGAGCGGTCGAGGAGGACGCCGATGAGGATGCTGCCCAGCCACCAGGCCGCGCCGAAGACGAGGTAGTAGAGGCCGTAGGCGGCGCCGCGGCGCGCGCGCGGCGAGAGCGTGGCGACGGTCGCCTTGCCGATCGACTCGGTGGCGCCGAGGCCGACGGCCCAGAGCGCGATGCCGGCGACCGCGGCGGCGGCGTTGCCGAGGAGCACCAGCGGCAGCGACGCGGCGGCGACGAGGAGCGCAGCGGCGAGGACGGTCAGGCCCGTGCCGCCGCGGGCGCGCGCGCGATCGAAGGCGCCGCCCACGAGGAGCGCGGCGCCGCCGTCGGCGGCCATGGCGGCCGCGTACACGACCGGGACGATCGCGCCGGCGAGCACGTCGCGCGACTCGAGGTGGAAGGCGAGGAGCGCCCAGTCGGCGAGGCCGAAGCCGACGAGCGCGACCCCGACGAGGTAGAGGACGAAGGGGCGGCCGAACGTGCGCCGGGCCTCGTCGCCGTCGTCGTCGGCCGCGAGCGCGCGTGGGTCCGGCACCTTCGCGCGCGCGGCGAGGAGCGTCACGAGGCTGAGCAAGGCAGGGATCCCCAGGATCACGAACGCCCACTGGTAGCCGTCGAGCGTGTCGCCGCGCCACCAGAGCACGGCCGCGACCGACAGCGGGCCGATCACGGCGCCCAGCTGATCCATCGCCTCGTGCAGCGCGAACGCCTTGCCGTGGCCGACCTCGGCGGCCGCGAACGACAGGATCGTCGAGCGCGCCGGGTTGCGCACCGCCTTGCCCAGCCGCTCGAGCACGACGAGCGCGGCCACGGCCTGCCAGCTCCCGGCGACGGCAAGGAGCGGCACGGCGACGAGGTTCGTGCTGTAGCCGATGATGGTGAGCGTCCAGTACGCGCGCGTGCGATCGGCGATGCGCCCGGTCACGTAGCGCAGGCCGTAGCCGACGAGCTCGCCCGAGCCCGCGACGACGCCGACCGCGGTCGCGCTCGCGCCCAGGTGGGCGAGGTAGGGCCCGACCGCGCTGCGCATGCCCTCGTAGCAGGCGTCGGCGAACAGGCTGACGAGGCCCATCATCAGGACGAACCCGAGCGCGACGCGCTTGCGCTCGCCGCCGTCGACGGCGTCGGTCATCGCTCGTCCGTGCCGAGCGCCACCGTCGCCGCGGGCGTCAGCGGATACACGTCCTCGCGCGGCGTCACCAGCGCGGCGTCGCCGCCCTCGCGCCAGCGCGCGTGCTGCGCGCGGCAGAGGTCGCTCACGTCCTCGATCCCGAGGATCCAGTCCTTGGCGTAGCTGCGCAGGGTCGCGCCGCGCAGGCCGAGCTGCACCGCGCGACGCTCGACCGGCGCGCCCGACGGCCCGTGGTCGGGGTCCCACTGGAGCCGCACGTCGGAGCCCGCGACCGCGGCCTGCCACGCGGCGTGGTCGGCGTGGCGGTGGGGCCAGAACGTCGACGGCACGGCGGCCTCGAGGATCGCGTCGAACGCTGCGCGCCGCAGCCAGACCGCGAGCACGACCTCCTGGCCCTCCTTGGTGCCCCAGCCGCTGCGGAACATCATCCACAGGAAGTTCGGCTTCACCCAGCTCATGCGTCCGAGCGAGAACTCGCCGCCGAAGTAGCCGTGGGTCGCGGCGAAGTGTCCGATCGCCGGACGGTAGGCCTGGTACACGACGACGGACGCGTCGTCGAACTGCGCCATCACGTGGCGCCCGGCGCGCGGCCAGCGCCGCTGCTGCTCGGCGTACGACTCGAGGGCGAGGCGGCTCGACGACACGTCGACCCGAGGGTAGCGTGAGGCATGTCCCGCTGGAACGTCGTGACCGCCCTCTTGCTCGCCCTCTCGCTCGCCCTCGTGGGCTGCGGGAACGACAAGCCCTCGACCTCGGCCGCCCCCGGCGGCTCGGCGGCGCCGCACAGGGCGACGGCCGAGGTCGACGTCGCGACCGCCCGCAAGCTCATCGCCGAGGGTGCGCTCGTGATCGACGTCCGCATGGCCGACGAGTTCGCCGACGGCCACCTGCCGATGGCGAGGAACATCCCCCACGACGAGGTCGGCGCGCGGGCGGCGGAGATCGAGCAGGCGGCGGGCGGCAAGGACCGGCCCGTGGTCCTCTACTGCGGGTCGGGGCCGCGCGCGTCGATCGCCCGGGCGGCGCTCGAGTCGGCCGGGTTCACCGCGGTCGTCAACGGTGGCGGTTACCGCGCGCTGCGGGCACCATGAGCGCCACCATGACCAGCCGCGATCCCCGCGTCGACGCCGTGCTCACCTTCTGGCTGGGCGCGCCCGGCGCGCCGCTCGCCGACCAGCAGGCGCGCTGGTTCCGCGCCGATCCGGAGCTCGACGCCCAGCTCCGCGCCCGCTTCGGCCACCTGGTCGCGGCCGGCGCCCGCGGCGAGCTCGACGGGTGGCGGGCGACGGCGCCGGGCGCGCTCGCGCTCGTGATCCTGCTCGACCAGTTCTCGCGCAACATCTACCGCGGCAGCGCGCGCGCCTTCGCCCAGGACGCGCGGGCGCTGGCGGTCGCGCGCGCGGCCATCGCCGCCGGCCACGATCGTCAGGTCGACCTCGCCGTGCGCCCCTTCTTCTACTTGCCCTTCGAGCACGCCGAGGATCGCGCCGTCCAGCGCGAGAGCGTCGAGCTCTTCCGGCGCCTGCGCGACGACGGCGTCCTCGCCGGCGCGCCCACGGAGGTGACGGGCTGGCTCGACGCCGCGCTCGACTACGCGCACCGCCACGCCGCGATCATCGAGCGCTTCGGGCGTTACCCTCACCGCAACGCGGTCGTCGGCCGCGCGTCGACGCCGGCGGAGCTCGAGTTCCTGAAGCAGCCGGGCTCGAGCTTCTGAGCCGACCGGTCGCGTGACCGCCCCGGCTACGAGCGCGCCCGCGCCTCGTCGGTCACGCGCGCGTGCTCGAGGAGGAGATGGGTGACGGAGTCGTCGAGCTCGGGGACGCCCTCGGCGCTGCCGGCCGAGAGCTCGAAGTGGCCCGCGGTCCAGTCGAGGATGCGCATGAGCGTCGCGCGCGAGTCGTCGCGCCGGTCCGACGCGCGGACACGTACGAGCCGGCCGTCGACGAAGGAGAGCCACGCCACGATCTCCTTGTGGGTCAGCCGCAACACCCCGGTCTTGCGCTCCTGCTCGAGCATGGTGAGCAAGGACGGCAGGCCGAGCTGCTCGACCGCGCCGCGCAGGAGCACCCGCTCGCCCTCGCGCCGGCCGACGCGGCCGAGGCGCCGGGCGCGCAGGATCACCTCGAGCGCGGTGAACGGCTTGGGCAGGAAGTCGACCGCGCCGAGCTGGAGCGCCTGCAGGCGCACGAGGTCGGTCGCGTTCTCCGACATCATGATGACCGGGATCGCGGCGAGCTCGGGTTGCCGGCCCATCTCCTCGAGCAGGCGGAGGCCGTCCATCACCGGCATGTCGCGCTCGGCGACCACGACGTCGGGCTCGCGGCTGAGCACGGCGCCGAGCGCCTCCATGCCGTTGGTCGCCGTGTAGACCAGGAAGCCCGCGTTGCCGAGGGAGGTCGACAGCCGCTCGAGGAGGCGCGTCTGGGGATCGGCGACGACGATGCGCAGCTCGTCGGTCACGCGGTCGACCTGCGGGTTGATCTCGATCAGCTTGATGAGCTCGGCCTGGAACTCGAGGTCCGCCTGGTTCCGCGCCGTGTCACGGAACGCGACGCCGACGCCGGGTTTGCGCCCGAGCAGGCGCGCCTCGGGCTCGGCGAGCGCGTGCACGACCGTGGCGGTGGTCGAGAGGCGTACGCCCTGCGGCGCGATCGCGAGCTCGACCACGGTGCCGACGGGCAGCGGCGTGCCCAGGCGGATGAACATGCCGAACGGCGTCACGTCCTGGGAGACCGCGCGGATGGTCTGGCCGCTGGCGGTCAGCTCGACCGTCAGGTTCAGGACGATGCGCGCGACGCGCCGTTGCATGAAGCTCCCGCGTAGCTCGAATCCTGGCGCCGCTCAAGCCCGAAACGTCGATCGATGGCACGCTGACAGACGGTGCTACCTCCGGTCATCGAGACCGAACGCCTCGTCCTGCGTGGTCATGCCGCCGCGGATCTCGACGCGTGCGCGGCGATGTGGGGCGATCCGGACGTCGTCCGGCACATCGGCGGCGTGACGCAGCCTCGCGATCGCGTGTGGCTCAAGCTGCTCGGTTACATCGGGCACTGGCACGCGCTCGGCTACGGCTACTGGGTCGCGCGCGAGCGCGGCACCGAGCGCTTCGTCGGCGAGGTCGGGCTCGCCGACTTCCGGCGCGACCTCGCGCCGTCGTTCGACGGCGCCCCCGAGGCGGGCTGGGCGCTCGCGTCGTGGGCGCACGGCCGGGGCTTCGCGACCGAGGCGATGCGCGCGGTGCTCGCGTGGGGTGACGAGCACCTCGGCGTGGCGCGGACGGTGTGCCTGATCGACGCCGGCCACGCCGCGTCGGTCCGGGTCGCCGAGAAGCTCGGCTTCCGCCCGTGGGCGGAGACGACGATGCAGGGCGCGCCCGTGCGCCTGTTCGAGCGCCCCCGACCGTAGGCGACTCAGGAGCGGCGCGCTCGTGACGGGCGGCGGTGAACGTTTTCGTCGGCGATGTGCGCGTCGAGACGCTCCTCGATCGCTCTGGGGTGGTCCCCGGCGGCGCGGATGAGCGACGTCGTGTGCTCCATGATCACGTTCGCGATGCGGCCGAGCTCCGTCGCGGTCGTTCGCGTGAGCCGCTCCTCGAGCGCGCCGAGCTCGGTCTCGAGGTCGGCCTTGAGCTCGGCCTTGAGCTCGGCCTTGAGGTCGTGAAGGTCCCCGATCGTCGCGGGTGCGCTGCGGTCCGGATTCATGAGCGTGAGCTCGGCAAGGATCGTGCCTCGCGCAACTTCGTGCAAGCGCGATCGTGCTGTCCGAGATCCGGCCACGACGTGGCTACTGCGGTTGCGATGGCCAGCGCGCGCCGGTCAGTACAGGCGGTGCAGGTGCATGCCGCGGTAGTAGTTGGCGAGGATCTCGGCGTGGGACTTGCCGGCCTGCGCCATGCCGATCGCGCCGACCTGATCCATGCCGACGCCGTGGCCGAAGCCGGCGCCGCGGAAGGTGAAGCCGGTCGGCGTCGCCTTCACCGCGAAGAGCGACGACTTGAGGCCGCCGAGCAGGCGGCGGAGGTGGAGGTCGCCCTCGGCGACGACCGTGGCCTTCGTGCCGACGACGCGCAGCGCCTGGACCCGGCCGCTGCGGCCGCGGCGCACGACCTCGAGCGCGGTCACCGTGCCGACCGTCGGGTAGACGCGCGCGACGTACGCGGAGAGGTCCTTGGTGCTGGTCTCGACCGTCCAGCGGAAATGCTTCTTGCCCCAGCGCGACGAGCCGCTCCAGAACGCGTCGGGCGGCGCGGCGAGGAACGCGTCGAGGTTCCGGTCGTCGATGACGGCGAAGCGCTCGGCGAGCTTCCGGTCGGTCGTGTCGGCGCGGCCGCGCAAGGACGGATCGGGCGTGCCGCCCCAGATCGCGTCGTTGTCCTCGGTGCGTCCGCCGGCCGACGCGCTGTAGCGAGCGTCGACGAGGCCGCCGCCGTCGCGGAGCATCACCACCCCGCGCGTCTTCGCCACCGCGCGCGTCGTGCGCGGGTGCTCCTTGCCGGCCCCCGCGTACACCTGACACTGCTGCGTCGAGCACAGGAGGTACGGCTCGGTCAGGTTGCGCCGCCCGATCTTCTCGAGCAACTCGGTGCGCGCCGCGATCGCCTGCGCCTCGAGCGAGGCCTCGGGGGCGTCGGGGAAGATCTCCGACGGGACCAGGCCGGCGAGCAGCTTGTCCTCGGCGACCGCGTTCACCGCGGTGATCGTGCCGTCGGAGCCGAAGGTCACGTACACCGCGCCCCAGTAGCGGCGATCCTCCTTGCCGGTCGCGAGCTGCGAGCCGCCGGTGTTGGTCGGCACGTCGCGCACGGTGATGGTGTCGCCGGCGCGCGCGGGCCGGAACCACAGGACCGACGGGTTGGAGACGGTGGTGTCGCCGGCGCGCGCGACGATCGTCCCGCGCGGGCGGCGGACGAGCTCGCGGTGCACGGTGGTCACGACGCCGTGCGCCTCCGCGATCGCCTTGGCCTTCGCCGCGCCCTTGCCGGGCGCGACCGGCGCCACCGCGATCAGGTGCTCGCGGGTGTCGATGACCTCGCCGTCGACGGCGAAGAGCGTCCCCACCTCGAAGCCGTGCGGCTCGAGCCCGCGCCGGGTCCACGTCGCCTGCGCCTGCGCGATGCCGCCCGTGTCGTCGGGCGAGAGCCGCTCGACGACGGTCCACTCGCGGAGCTCGGCGGGTATCGCGCCCTCGCTCGTCACCTCGACCGAGGTGGCGCCGGCGATCCGCGTCGCGCTGCCGCCCTCGCCGTCGGGCAGGATGACCAGCCCGCCGGGCGCGGACAGTCGCACCTCGCGCTGGCCGCTCATCACCTCGACCGTCACCAGCGGCAGCCCCTCGTCCGTGAACGTGAAGCGGCTCGAGTAGAGGATGCGCAGCTTGTCGGCGGTCGACGTCTCGTCGGCGCGCGCCGGGCCTGCGAACGCGAGGGCGGCCAGCGCCAGGACGGTCGTCCGGTTCATCCCCCGACGCTACGGAAGGCTGCGGTCGGGGGCAAAAATCCGGCTGCGGATGAAGTGCAGGTTCATGAAGTTGATCGTGAAGTGGCAGGCGATGGCGCCGCCCAGATCGCCGGTCAGCTCCACCAGCCCGCCGAAGACCAGGCCCATGAGCAGCGCCCACGCCGTCCACGGCAGGAAGCGCTTGCTCGGCCCGATGTGGAGCAGCCCGAAGAGGATCGCCTGCGGGACGAGGCCGATCCACGGCATCAGCGCGCCGCGGAAGAAGACCTCCTCGCCCACGGAGCTGAAGACCGCGAGGATGAAGACCTCGCGCCCGCTGATGTCGCCCAGCAGCGCGTGGAACTCGTCGTGCAGGCCGCGGCCCCAGGCCGAGCGCATGGTCACGAGGCGGCTGGCGTAGACCACCGCGAGCCCGACGGCGACGCCCAGGACCGGCGACACGACGTGCCACCAGAGGGCCCGCTCCTCGACCGCCCGGTACACGTCGGCGTCGCCGCGCCCTGACGAGAGCAGCAGCCCGACGAGCGCGAGCGCCCCGTACAACCCGATGATGAGGGTCGCCCGGCTGTGCGGCGGTGCGGGACTTCCCTCCATCATGAGCCTGGTACTATGCCTGACAAACCTGTGATGCGCCCCCTCCGATCCGGCGCGTTCGCCGTCGCGGCGCTCGTGGCGCTCGCGGCGCCCCCGGCCGCCGCCGATGACGTGGCCCGATGCGACGCGGGCGCGACCACGATCGTCGTCGACACGGCGACGCGCGTGCTCACCCTGTGCGAGCGCGGGAAGCTCGTCGCCAGCTACCCCGTCGCGATCGGCGGGGGTGGCGTCGGCAAGGAGCAGGAAGGCGACGGGAAGACGCCGCTGGGCACGTATCCGCTGGGCGCGCCTCGGCGCTCGAGGGCCTACGACACCTTCATCCCGATCGGCTTCCCGACCGCCGCGCAGCGCGAGCGCGGCGTGACCGGCGGCGCGATCGGGATCCACGGCCCCGACCGCCGCCTCCGCGCGCTCGGTCGCGTCGCGGTAGCGCTCGGATGGACGCGCGGCTGCGTCGCGGTCTCCAGTGATGTCGAGGTGAGGTCGATCGCCCGCTGGGTTTCGGTCAACAGGGCCCGCGGCGCGCTATCGATCCAGATTCGATAGCGATCTGGACGCGTTGCGTCGCCCACAGCGTATCCGACGGAGAAGTGCCGTCTGTGTGGGCTCTTACGTGGGTAACGCACTGCACAAAAACCCTGGCAACTTATGTTGCCGTTCATGTAGGGTCCACGGCGAGGGAGGCTTCGGCCATGCATCGCCACGCGCACGCGTTCGTGTCGTGTCTGTGTCTTTCTGCGCTCGCAGCAGGAGGATGTGCTTCGTTCACCCCGGATGACCCGCCGCCGGTCATCCACGCGCGGTTCGATCCCGACGCCAAGGTGATCCCGATGCCGTCGGACGTCCTGCGCGACGATGTCGCCGGGCGCCTCGACCTGCCGATCGACGACACGCTGACACCCGCGGAGGCCGAGCTCTACGGCTACCTCAACACGCTCGACGGCTGGTCGAGCGCGTCGGCGGCCAAGGTCGAGTTCACGGCGCCGATCGCGCCGGGGACGATCAACGAGCGCACGCTCGAGGTGTGGAAGTGGGGCGGCACGCCGCAGCGCGTGACCGACGCGCGCGTCACGATCGCCGACGACGAGCGCTCGCTGACGATCGACGCGCCTCGCCACGGCTGGGAGCGCGGCGCGCAGTACGTCGTCGTCCTGCGCGGGCAGGAGGACGGCGTCGAGGGCAAGCTGGGCGAGCGGGTCGAGTGCGACGCCGCGTTCTACTTCCTGCGCCAGACCGAGGCGCTGGACACGGCCGCGCACGCGCGCGCCTTCCCCGGCGCCGACGCCGCCGAGCGCGCGGAGAACGCGAGGAAGCTCGAGGACCTCCGCCAGGAGCTCCTGCCGCAGTTCGACTGGCTCGAGGGGCGCGGCATCCCGCGCACCGACGTCGCCGCGGTCTGGCGCTTCACGGTGACGTCGCGCGTCGAGCTCGCGATGGACAAGGCCTCGCAGCGGATGCCGCTGCCGATCCAGCTCCTCCTGGATCCGCACACCGGCAAGATCGACCTGCCCACCGCCGAGTGGGACACGCCCACCGAGGCCGAGGTGAAGTACCGCCTGCGCGAGTACGAGGGCTTCGCGACGTCGGCCGACATGATCTTCCAGCTCACCGGCCCGGTGCAGCCGGCGTCGGTGACGGCGCAGACGGTGCAGCTCTGGCGCCTCGGTTCGCCGTCGGTGCGCGTGCCGGCGACGGTGCGGCTCATGGCCGACGGGCAGGGCGTCGCGGTGCGCCCGGAGGTGCAGCCGCTCGCCCCGGGCACCGGCTACGCGGTCGTCGTCACCGACGGCGTCCTGGACATGGCGGGCGACGCGATCGTCGCGATGCCGGCGGGCGCGCTGCTCAAGGCGCACGCCGCGATCGCCGAGGCAGGGGTGTCGCAGGTCGGCGTCGTCCCCGACGACGACGCCGAGAAGATCGAGGGCGCGCGCACGCTCGTCGGGCCGCTCCTCGACCAGCTCGGGCGCGAGCACGTGGTGGCGGCGTGGCCGTTCACCACGATGCTGGTGAAGCCGCGCATCGACGACATGGTGCGGCGGGCGGCGACGGTCGGCGTCGCGACCACGCCCGGCGACCTGTCGACGAAGACGCCGGCCCAGGCCATCAACGACTTCGCGCTCGGCATCACGAGCCTGTTCAACGTCGATCGCGTCGTCTACGGGACGATCGAGTCGCCGTACTACCTCGACGAGACCACGCGGGGCCTGCGCGAGGACGGCGGGCATCGCGTCGAGAAGGTCGCCTTCACCATGACCGTGCCGCGCGGGCTCCCCGCGGGACGCCCGGTGCCGGTCGTCATCTTCGGCCACGGCATCATGACCGAGCGCCGGTTCGTGCTCGCGCTCGGCGACGTGTTCGCGTCCAAGGGCATGGCGGCGATCGCGATCGATCTGCCGTTCCACGGCACGCGCGCGGTGTGTGTCTCGAACAGCCCGATCGCGGTGGTCAACCCGCAGACCGGCGAGGTGACGACGCTGCCGCCGTGCCGGAGCGGCACGACGTGCAACCCGCAGGGCCGGTGCGTCGACGCGTCGGGCCAGGGCAACCACCTGAGCATGTTCCCGGTGATCAACTACCCGGTCGCGTCGGGCGCGGCGTTCCTCGAGGTCGATCACATCGTCAACACCAAGGACCACTTCGAGCAGGCGCTCGTCGACCTGGGCGCGCTCGAGCGCTCGCTGCGCCAGGGCAACTGGACCGGCGTGCTCGGGGCGCCGGTCGACACGTCGCGGATCTTCTACGCCGGCCAGTCGCTGGGCGGCATCCTGGGCGCCACGTACCTCGCGGGGGCGCCGGACATCCGCCGCGCCGTCCTCAACGTGCCGGGCGCCGATCTCGTCGACATGTTCGACGACTCGTCGGTGTTCGGGCAGCAGGTCGACGGCCTGTTCACGCGGCTCCGCGTCGACCGCGCGTCGTACGAGGGCGAGCGCTTCCTCAACGTCGCGCGCTGGGTCGTCGACGCGGTCGATCCCGCGAACCTGGGCGAGGCCACGGGCGCCCGCAACCTGCTCATCCAGATGGCGACCCTCGACTTCATCATCCCGAATCCGTACACGCGGACGCTCGAGCGCGTGACCGGCGCGCCGCGGCGCGACTACATCGCCGAGCACGCGTTCCTGGTGATCCCGATCGAGCCCGAGGCCGGGCGCGGCGGCCGCGACATGGCCGCGTTCCTCAACGGGGAGGCACTGCCGTGAAGCCCATCGCTCCCATCCTCGGACGCTCCGTCCTCGGACTCTCGCTGCTCGCCGCGACCGGCGGCACCGCAGCCGCCGGCGGCTTCGCGATCGCCGAGCAGACGATCACCGCGGCCGGCACCGGCGGCGCCGGCGCCGCACGTGACGACGAGGCCGGCGCGGCGTGGACGAACCCGGCGGCGCTCGCCGACGGCGGCGGCTGGCGCGCGGGGCTCGGCCTCGTCGTGGCCCGCCCGTCGATCACGGCGACCGGCGAGGACGACGACGGCGCGTGGACCTCGGCCACGGAGAACCCGTGGGCGACGCCGCCCCACGTCGACCTCGCCTGGGCGGACGGCAAGCTCGTCCTCGGCCTCGCCGCCGGCGTGCCCTTCGGCGGCGGCGTGGTGTGGCCTGTCGACTGGCAGGGCCGCTTCGAGATCGTGCGCTCGCGGCTCGAGGTCTTCCGGGTGGCGCCGTTCGTCGGCTGGAACCTCGGCAAGGTGCGCGTCGCCGGCGGCCTGCACGTCGATCGCGGGCGGATGCGGGTCGCGCGCCAGCTCGACTTCATCGACATGGAGGGCGACGTCGCGATCGACATGGCGGGCACCGGCGTCGGCGCCCACCTGGCGGCGTGGACCCAGGCGTCCGACGACGTCGCCGTCGGGCTCACGTACAAGAGCCGCACGAAGCTGCCGCTCGCCGGCGGCGCCGACTTCACGGTGCCCGACGCCTTCGCCGGCAAGACGCCCGATCAGGAGGCGCGCGCCACGATCACCCTGCCCGATCGCTTCGTCCTCGGCTCGCGCTACCAGCACGGGCGGTGGACGGCGCTCGCCGATCTGGAGCTCACGCTGTGGGGCACGTACCGCGCGCTCGAGATCGACTTCGCCCAGGAGCAGACGCCCGACGTCAACCAGCCCACGCGCTGGCACAAGACCCTGGCGGTCCGCGCCGGCGGCGAGGCGCGGCTCGGCGCGCGCGTGGTGGCGCGCGCGGGCGTCGCCTACGATCCGTCGCCGGCGCCCGACGACACGCTGGCGCCGTCGTCGCCCGACGCCAACCGCACCGCGCTCAGCGCGGGCGCCTCGGTCGTGGCCTCGCGCGCCTTCACGGTCGACGCCTTCGCGCAGTACCTCCACCTCGCGTCGCGGTCGACCACCGGGATCGAGAGCATGGACGCGTCGTTCTCGGGCAAGGCGCTGTTCGTCGGGCTGGGTTTGCGCTGGACGGGGGGCGAGTAGACTGCCGGCGTGACCGAACGCCGTCTCCACACGTCCGGCCTCCTGTTCATGGTCGGCGCGGCGGCGGCGTTCTCGGTGATGAGCGCGCTGGTGAAGGAGGCGGAGGCGACCCTGCCCACCGCCGAGATCGTGTGCGCGCGCGCCGCGATCACGCTGGTGCTCTCGTGGCTGATGGTGCGGCGCGCAGGCGTGCGGCCGTCGGGCACGCGCAACGGCGCCTTGCTCCTCCGCGGCACCCTCGGGTTCTTCGCGCTGGCCTGCTACTACTGGACGCTCGGGCGCCTGCCGCTCGCCGAGGCCGCGACGGTGCACCACACCGCGCCGATCTGGACGGCGATCCTGGCGTGGCTCGTCCTGCGCGAGTCGGTCGGTCGCGGGACCGCCGTCGCGCTCGCGTGTGGCATGGGCGGCGTCGTGCTCGTGGCGCGGCCCGGCGCGGGTGGGTTCGACATGGACGGCGCCGGGCTGGCGGTCGCGGTCACCGGCGCCGTGTCCTCGGCCGCGGCGTACGTGACCGTGCGCCGGCTCGCGGTGACCGAGCACCCCCTGGTCATCGTGCTCGTCTTCCCGCTGGTCGCGCTGCCGGCGTCGCTCGTCTGGGCGATCCCGCAGTGGGTGACACCGGACGCGCGCGAGTGGGCGCTGCTCGCCGGCGTCGGCGTGACCACGCAGATCGGCCAGGTCTGCCTGACCTACGGGCTCTCGCGCGTGCCGGCGGCGCGGGCGATGGCGGTCGGCTACCTGCAGGTCGTGTTCGCGGTCGCGCTCGGCGCGGTGATCTTCGCCGAGACGCCGCCGTGGACGACGCTCGCCGGCGCCGGCCTGATCATCGGCGGCACGGCGATCGCGGCGCGGCGCCGATGAAGACAGGCCTCAGCCATTCGCCTGCGACTCGGCTTGCTGCGAGTAGTCCACCGTCGGCTCGTGGTACTTCCGTCGCCTGTTGTCGAATGCACTGTAGGTGCCTTCGAGAACATTGACAGCGATCGCGTTGATATCATAATCCTCGATTGCCCCTGACGAATATACAATGCGGTGCTTATCCTCGCGATTGATGTTGCTGCAGATAATCTGATCTGCATCGCACACGACGGCGAGATTTGGATTGTGCGTGACGATTACGACCTGTCGCCGCGCCCGGGCTTCGCGAATGCATCCGACAAGCAGTCGCACAACTGACTCGTTGTCGAGATTCTGTTCTGGCTGATCGATGATGATGGGAATCTCCTCCCGATCGAGAAGAAGATAGAAGGCTAGGAGAAGCGCTCCCTTTTCCCCAGGGGATAGTTGTGTGATCTCCCGCTCTCCCAGCCTGAGCGTATACCGAGGCTCAAGATACTCCAGGCCGAAGATGAAGTTGTAGAGATCTTCGACTCGCTTCTTGGGTCGAAGTTGAGCGACGATGCGCGCATACCCAGCGCCGCCGTCGGCCTCCTTGGTCAGGGCGGCGAGAAGAGTCTCGACGAACAGCACAGCGCCAGCCTCGCTTCCGAGGTCATTCTCGCGAAGCATCGAACGCAACGTCTGCCGGCCTTCCTCGTCGCCGTAGAAAGCCCCTCTCCGGTTTCGATGAATGAAGTCGAGGAAGTTGTCTTCGAATCTGGGGGCAAGGATGAACGCGTCAAACTGCACGCGAAGTTCACTCGCCAATTCAGTCTTTCTGGCGATTGCCTGGACCGGTGCATAGAGATCCTTGTATAGCTCTGTTATGCTTCGGAGTTCGCTGTGAATATCTCGAACGCATTGGAGTCGTTCGCCACGAAGTTGCGCGAGTCGATCGGGGAGTTCTCCCTCTATTCTCTGAATCCTAGCGCGAACGTACTGAAGAGTGTCCGGGCGATCTTCGCTGCCGATAAGCTCGCTTCGTCGCTTTTCCCACGCTTCCAGAGACAGTTGGTACTCTTGGTACTGTCGTTGCGGGGCTCCAAGAAGCTCATTTAGGCGCGCCATTTCGGCTTCGCAGTCATTCGCCTTGGAGCTGAGTCCGGCATCCTCCGCTGAGCCATCGAGAAGGGACGCGATGGTCGCGAGACGAGTGTCGATCTCTTGCTTCTTGTCCTGAACTGGAACTCGACGAATCTCCCACGTGAAGACGTCTCCGAACTCAAGCCCTACCTCGCTCAGTTCCTTTGCAGCCTCGGCTGCTAGCCGCTCGATTTGCTTCTCCAAGTTCGATAGGTGGCCCTCTGCTCGCGTGAGCACGGCCGCGCGCGCAGAGAGTCGTGCGCGCTCGGCTGTTAGTTCGGTGATCCGTTCCCGCAGTTGACTGAGTTCTTTTCTCTTGGCATTTGACTCTTTGAGCGTGTCGCTCTGATCGACTTCGGTCGGTGGCGCAACTTCGGCTGGCCGCGAGTTCTCGTGGGCGGTAAGCTCCGCTTCCTTCAGTGCGAGGGAAGTGAGATGCGCGCGTAAGGCGTCTTCGCTCGTCTCTTGTTCGAGGTGGATAATCTCGTCGTTGAGCGAATGAAGCAATACTCGGTGTTGAGCAATTGCGCTTCGCCGAATCGCGGCTTCGTAGTCGATGAGTTCATCCAGTGTGCCCTTCTCAAGCCGGCGCTCATCGGGCACGTGCGAAAAGATGACCTTCTTGAGCTCCTGCTCAAAGCCCATCTCCTTGCCTGTGGCGATCTCGTTGCAGAGTTCCTCGATCGCGTGCTGCGGAAGGTATCGAACTCGTTCGGGCTGGTTCGGATCCGGATTCTGATGAAGTCCAACAATGGAAGATGAACCGTCCTCCCATCGGATCGTCGCTGTAAAGTGCTTCGAACGGTTCGGCGGCGCGCGGAAGCGAGTGTCGTTGAGGAACTCCATTTCGTCGCAGCGCGCATTGCCGGCGAGCGCAATAACGTCTGCGAGGGCGCTCTTGCCGCTGCCCTTGTTGCCGATGATCGCGATGAGTCCAGGGTTGAGAGGAATGTAGGTATCGTCAAACCAATCTTCCTCAAGCGCCGAGCCAGCATTTCTTGAAATCAGGATCTCTCGCATGTACTTCGTCGGATTTGCCGTAACGTGGCTCAGTTTCGGTGGCGGCTTTCCGATGTGACAGCGAAGGCTTGGCTCGTTGCAGACCTGTCTCAGTCCGGCGAAGTTTGGTTTGGCTTTTAGCCAAGTGGCCCTTTCGCTTGGGTAAACGCCATAATCCTTGATTGCGTGCGCGTCGCTTCCGCTGAAGACGGGTTTGGGTCGATTTCCAAGATTCTTAAGGAAATCCCTCTGGACCTCTGGCTTCTTCGGATAGCCTCTGTTGAGGAAGAGGTTTACGTGCTCCTCCTTGCGAGTTTCGAAGCAATCTGCCATTCGCATAAGGACGGTGTCGTTATACGGATGCAGCTTCCAGTCGAGTTTGTCTAGGCCGTCGTTCGTGTCGTAAGGTTGTATGAGTAGGCACTTTTCTCGGCCGACGACATTCATTGCCTCAATGAGTGACTCTCGTGTGATTTCAACGGTCATGGTCGCTAGTTGAAGCATCTTTGCTTCGTTCGCGCGATCATCCTCCTTGAAGCCCTGTGACTTGAGTTTTCCGCTGTCGTAGTCGCGGGCGATGGCAATGAGGTTCGTGCGCGACGGTGGCTTGCCTGAGGGGCCGCCAACTCGGAGGTTTGCGAGGAAGTCGGTGAGTTGTTCTGGAGGCGTTGTGTCCGAGAACAGGACATGTGTGTTGAGGCGATAGTCTACCGCGGCCTCGAGTCGAAGTTCGATTCCGGGAAAAACGGTCTTCGTCAGCTCGTTTGGATTCTTCTTGTCGTACGTGTTTAGCAGCAGGTACCCGTCGAAGGTCCAGTAGTCCATGATGCAGAACGCGGCGACGTCGACCTCGTTCATTCGCGCGATCATCTGCAGGCAGAGTCCGTCGCGCTCAGCACCGTTCATCTCGTGCAGCTTCTTGCCGCGCCAATGGAAGGATGCTGGCGAGTGAACATGTAGGTCCCATTTTTGCCAAACGGATCCCTTCGAGAGCATCATTCCCCCCTGCTCAGGCGTGTTGGCAACGGTAGCGCGCGTTTGCTCGTTGCTACAATCGCCCCGCTGGGGTGACTTGGGAGCGATGGTGCAGTGCGCGCTACTCCTGGGATATTCTGAATCCCTTGCAGCCGGACGCCTTCGCGACCGTCGACCCGAGCGCCGTGCAGCCGGCGCGGCTCGAGGTGCAGGACGGCGCGACGACCCGCGTCGTGCTCGTCCGCCGCGCCGATCTGACCATCGGCCACGCCGCCGACTGTGACGTGGTGCTGGCGGCGTCGTGGGTGGCGCCGGTGCACGCCCGCCTCACGTTCGTCGCGGGCGCGCACCACGTGGTCGCCGAGCCCGGCGCCCGCGTGCTCCTCGGCGGCGCCGCCGTCGAGGACGCCGTGCTCCACGACGGCGACGTCATCCGCCTCTCGGACCCGGCGACGGCGAGCCTCGCCACGCTCGTCTATCGCAACCCGCTGGCGCCGCCGATCGCGAAGATGCACCACTTCGCGACCCCGCCGGGCGAGGCGCTGATCACGATCGGGCGCGCCGGCGCCGACATCGTCCTCGACGCGCCGCTGGTGTCGCGCCGCCACGCCGAGCTCGCGTGGGAGGGCGGCCGGCACGTCCTGCGCGACTGCGGCTCGCGGCACGGCACCTGGGTGAACGGCGCGCCGGTCGTGGCCCCGCGGCCGCTCGCGCCCGGCGACGAGGTGCAGATCGGCACGTTCCGCCTCACCTACGACGGCGACAGCCTCGACTCGTTCGACCAGCACGGCTGCATCCGCCTCGACGTGCGCAAGCTGCGCCGGCTCGCCGGCGACCGCGTCATCCTGGACGAGACCACGCTCTCGATCGAGCCGTGCGAGTTCGTCGCCATCGTCGGCGCCAGCGGCTCGGGCAAGTCGACGCTCATGATGGCGCTCTCGGGCTTCCAGCGCGCGACCAGCGGGCAGGTCGCCATCAACGGCGACGATCTCTACGCCGGCTACGACGCCTACCGCTCGATCGTCGGCTACGTGCCGCAGGACGACATCCTGCACCGCACGCTCACGGTGGCGCGCGCGCTCCATCACGCCGCGCGCCTGCGCCTGCCCGCCGACACCGCGCCGGCCGAGATCGACGCGCGCATCGACCAGGTGCTCGACGCGGTCGAGATGGGCGCGCACCGCGACAAGCTCGTCGAGCAGCTGTCGGGTGGGCAGCGCAAGCGCGTGTCGATCGCGTGCGAGCTGCTCGCCGACCCGCTCTTGCTCTTCCTCGACGAGCCGACCTCGGGGCTCGACCCCGGGCTCGAGCGCAAGCTCATGCACACGCTCCGCCGCCTCGCCGACGGCGGGCGCACCGTCGTGCTCATCACGCACGCGACGCAGAACATCACGGTCTGCGACCACATCGCCTTCCTCGTCGCCGGCAAGCTGGTGTACTTCGGGCCGCCGGCGCAGGCGCTCGAGTTCTTCGGGGTCGCCGACTTCGCCGACATCTACCTCGTCACCGGCGGCGCCACCGACGCCCCCGAGTCCGCGACGACCTGGCAGGAGAAGTACCGCGGCTCGCTCCAGCACCAGAGCTACGCCATCGCGCGGCCGGCGCGCGCCCCGGCGGCGCCGTCGCACGCCCAGACCTCGGAGAAGGAACGGCGGGCGCGCACCTTCGCGCTCTCGCGCCGGCGCCAGCTCCTGATCCTGTGCCGCCGCTACGTCGAGCTCATCGCGGCCGACCGGAAGAACCTCGCGCTCCTGCTCCTGCAGGCGCCGGTGATCGGGCTCCTCCTCGTGCTCGTGTCGAACAGCCAGGGCCTCACCGGCGGCCGGATCGACGCCAAGAAGCTCGTGTTCATGCTGGCGACGAGCGGCGTGTGGTTCGGCGTCATCAACGCGGCGCGCGAGATCTGCAAGGAGGCGCCGATCTTCCGCCGCGAGCGGCTCGCCGGCCTGCGCGCCGGGCCGTACGTCGCGTCGAAGCTCGTCGTCCTGTTCGCGCTCGTCCTGGTGCAGAGCGCGCTCCTCGTCGGCGTCGTCGCGCTGCGCGTCGAGCTGCCCGACGACGGCATCCTCTTGCCGCCGTTCCTCGAGATCTACGGGACGATCGCGCTCGCCGGCCTGGCCGGCGTCGGGCTCGGGCTCGCGGTCTCGGCGGTGGCGGCGACGCCCGACAAGGCGACGAGCTTCATCCCGATCGTGCTGGTGCCGCAGGTGGTGCTCGCCGGTGTCATGTTCCAGCTCACGGGCGTCATGTCCGTCGTCTCGTGGCTCGTCTCGTCGCGCGCCGCCGTCGACGCGCTGTCGGCGACGGTCGACACCAACCACCTCACCTTGCTCGTGCCCATGCCCGAGGAGCCGCAGTACGCGCACACGCCGCGGGTGCTCCTGACCGCGTGGGGCGCGCTCGTCGGTCAGGCGCTCCTGTTCGCGGCGATCGCGTGGGGCACCGTGCGCCGGCGCCGCTGATTTCTTCCGGATTCGACGCAACCGCGGCCGGCCGGTGGCGATACGCCGCTCGTGACCTCGCACCGGTTCTCTGCTCGGGCCCCCCGGCTCCCGGCGCTGGCGCTCGCCGCCGCCGGCGGCATCTGGCTCGGTGGCCTCACCGCGTGGGCGGCCGAGACCGCGCCGTGGGTGCTCGCGGCGTCGGCGTCGGCGCTGGCGCTCGGCCGCCGTCCGGTCGTCCGGGCGCTGGTCGTGGTCGCGCTCCTGGCGGCGGCGCTGGGGGCGCGCGCGCGGGCGCCGCAGCCGGCGCCGGTCGGCGCGATCGCCGACGACCGCCACGACGACGTGATCGAGGGCTGGGTGAGCGGGCCGATCCAGGCGACCCGCGGCGGCCTCGCGTTCGACGTCGAGCGGGGCGACGTGCGCGTGCGCGTGAGCGCCGACCCCGTCGACGTCCTGCCCGGGGACCGCGTGCGCGTGACGGGACGCGTGCTGGCGGTGCGCGGCGCCCGCAACCCGGGCGCCTTCGACCGCGCCGGCTTCGCCCAGGCCCAGGGCGCGCCGTGGCAGATGCGCGCGCGATCACTCGAGCGCCTCGCCGAGGCCGACCGGATGAGCGCGTGGCGCTGGCCGGCGGCGCTCGCGCGCGCCGCGAGCGCGGAGGTCGCGGCGCGCGGCGGTGATCCGGTCGGCAACGCGCTCGTGCGTGGCGCGGTGCTCGGTGATCGCAGCGCGATCGACGAGGACACCGACGCTGCGTGGCGCGCCGCGGGCGTCTACCACGCGCTCAGCGTGAGCGGCCTGCACCTCGCCGCCGTCGCGCTGGTCGCGTTCGTGGGTGTGGGCTGGCTGTGGGCGCTGGCCGGGCTCGGTACGCGCTGGGCGCCGCGGCGGGCGGCCGCGGCGTTCGCCCTGCCGATGGCGGTCACGTACACGCTCGTCACCGGCGCGCAGGTCGCGACCGTGCGCGCGCTGGTCGTCGTCGCCGTCCTGCTCGTCGGCGAGCTGTGCGGGCGGCGGGCGAAGGGCGCCGACGCGCTCGGGCTGGCGGCGCTGGTCGTGCTCGCGCTCGCGCCGCTGTCGCTCCACGATCCCGGCTTCCAGCTCTCCTTCGTGGCGGCCGCGACGCTCGTGCTCGCCAGCCGCCAGCGTGGGCACGTCCTCGTGCGCGCGCTGCGGACCTCCCTCGCGGTCACGCTCGCGACCGCGCCGATCACGGCGTGGCACTTCCACGAGGTCTCGTTCGGGGGCGTGGTCGGCAACCTGATCGCGACGCCGCTCGTCGAGCTGGTGACCATCCCGCTCGGCCTCGCGGGGCTCGCCCTCGCGGCGATCGCCGCGCCGGTCGGCGGCGCCGTGATCGATCTCGCCGTCGCGATCGCCGGGCTCACCGCGTGGCTCGTCGCGCGCCTGGGCGCGCTCACGCCCAGCCTCGTCGTGCCGCCGCCGTCGGGGCTCGAGCTCGTGGCCTGCGCCGCGCTCTACGGCGCGTGGGCCGCCGTGCGGCTCGGCTGGCTCGCGGGCTGGCGCGCGCTGGCCGCGGCGGCGCTCGCCGCGGGTGTGCTCGCCGGCTCGTGGGGCTGGCGCGCGCACGCGCGCACGTCCGACGACACGCTCCACGTCACCTTCCTCGACGTGGGGCAGGGCGACGCGGCGGTGATCGAGCTCCCCGGCGGCGAGGTGTGGCTGGTCGACGCGGGCGGCGCGCCGGGGCTCGCCGCCGAGCTGCGGATGGCGGCGCGCCCGGGCGAGGAGATCGCGCGCTTCTTGCGGGCGCGCCGGATCACGCGCGTCGACGTCGCGGTCGTGAGCCACCCGCACCCCGACCACTACCTGGGCCTCGCCGCGCTCGCGCCGCGCGTGCCCATCGGCGTCGTCTGGGCGGCGGCCGAGGAGGCCGCGGCCGGCGACACCGCGCCGGAAGGCACGCGCGCCTTCGAGGCGCTGACGGCGTGGCTCGCCCGCGGCGGCACGCCGACCGTCCACCCGCGGCTCGGCGTCCACGCGGTCGGCGATGTGATCATCCGCGTGTGGGCGCCGGCGTACGATCCGGGGCACGGGCCGCGCGTCGTCGCCACCGCCGATCCGGTGCGCTCGGTGAACGACAACTCGCTCGTCCTCTCCGTCGAGCGCGCCGGTCGCTGCGTGCTCTTCACCGGCGACCTCGAGGAAGAAGGGGAGGCGAGCCTCGTCGCCGCGGGGATCGGGCGATGCGACGTCGTGAAGGTGCCCCACCACGGCAGCCCGACCTCGTCGAGCCAGGCGTTCGTCGACGCGACGCGGCCGGCGTGGGCCATCATGTCGCTGGGGCGCGGCAACCGCTTCGGATTCCCCGGCCCGGCCGTCGTGGGGCGCTGGGAGGCCGCGGGCGCCGGGGTGCTGCGCACCGACGTCTCGGGGGCCATCACCGTCAGCATCGACCCCGCGGGGACCCTACGGGTGGCCACGTTCGACTAGAATCGGCCCCGTGAGCGTAACCAGCCCGCTCGGGGCAGACGACCGATTCGAGCAGCACCTGATCGCCGGCGGCGAGCTCCTGCGCCAGAGCCGGCTCGCGCAGGCGCAGCAGGAGCTCGAGGCGGCGCTCCAGCTCGTGCCCGAGAGCGCCAAGGCGCTCGCGCTGCTCGGCCTGGCCTACTTTCGCGGCGGCAAGTTCGACCGCGCCCGCCCGGTGTACGAGCGCCTGGTCAAGGCGGCGCCGCTCGACGGCAGCTACCAGCTCAACCTCGGCCTCGTCTATCTGAAGCTCGGCGAGGCCGACCTCGCGATCGACGCGCTCGAGCGGAGCCGCGATCTCGATCCGAGCCAGAACCGCGCGGTCAACTACCTCGGCCTCGCGTACGCGCGCGGCGGGCGCTTCGTCGAGGCGTACCGCGCGTTCCTCCTCGCCGGCCAGGCCGACCTGGCGCGCGAGATCGCCGAGAACCTCTCGCCCGAGGTGCGCGCCGAGATCGAGCGCACGATCCGCAAGCCGGCGGAGGAGGCGAGGAGCACGCCACCGCCACCGCCGCCGCCGCCGCCTGCACCGCCTGTCGCCCCCGCGCCGGCCGAGGCCGCGGCCCCGGTGGAGGACACCGAGCCGAGCGAGTCGCAGAAGTTCATCAACGCCGCGCTCTCGGAGGAGTCCTCGGCCGAGGAGAGCAAGGAGCTCGTGATCACCACCGGCGCCGTCGAGGAGCCCGCGAAGGGCGCGATCTCGCGGGCGGTGGCCAAGGCGGTGCCCGCGTCGCTCGGCGCGACCGGCCTGCGCGTCGCCGCCGGCAGCCGGCCGCCGCAGCCGCTGTCGGAGTTCGCGACCTCGCGCCTGGTGCGCCCCGAGGACGGCGATCATCCGTTCGAGATCAGCGCCGGCGGCGTGCTCATCGTCCGGGTCACGGACAAGATGTACACGCGCACCGAGGGCGTCGACGTCACCGGCGGCAAGCTCGCGTACGAGCCGGCGATGCGGCGCGCGCGCGGGCAGAACCGCGCCGAGCCGTTCGAGACCGACGGTCGGCCCATGTTCGCGGTCACCGGCAAGGGGCACCTGATCGCGGCGCCGGTCGGCGGGCAGTTCACCGCCGTCTCGCTCGACGACGACATCTTCTACCTGCGCGAGGATCTGGTCTTCGCGTTCGAGCCGGCGCTGCGCTGGGAGAACGGGCACGTCCCCGGGTCGCGCAACCGCGTCCCGATCGTGCAGTTCCGCGGCAACGGCGCGATCGCGTTCCGCACCGAGCGGCCGCTGCTCGCGGTGAAGCTGGCGCAGGAGAGGGTGCTCTACGTCGACGCGACGGCGCTCGCCGGCTGGATCGGCCGCGTCGTCCCGCGCGCCGTGACGCCCGCCGACAGCGGCCCGGCGTCCGAGCTGTTCGTCGAGTGCACGGGCGAGGGCGTCGTCCTGGTGCAGGAAGAGCAGTCGCCCGTCCTGTCGTCGCCGCCGGGCGCGTGAGCACCATCGCGCTGGCGCCGCTCCCGGCCGCCGCCCGGCTCGCGGGTCGGCGCGGCCGCGTGCTGCTCGACAGCGGCCGCGACGACGACGGCTGCGGCGCGTGGTCGTTCCTCGCCGCGGATCCGGTCGCGACCCTCGAGGTGCGGGGACGCCGCATCGTCGAGCGCGACGGCGCCGGTCGCGTCGTGCGCGACGAGGCCGGTGACCCACTCGCGGCGATCGACGCGTTCGCGCGCGCCCACGGCGCGCCGGCGGCGCGCGGGCCTCGGGCCTCGGGCGTCGGGCCTCGGGAAGAAGGCGTCGGGCGTCNNNGCGCGGGGCCGGCGCGCGGCGCGGATACGCCCGATGTGTGGCTGGGGGCGTACGACGCCGTCATTCGCTGGCCGAAGCGCGCGGGCGGGGATGGCGAGATCGTCGGTGTCGACGCCGAGGCGATCGCGCGGCTCGCGCGTGCGATCGAGGAGGGGCCGCGCGAGGTCGGGGCGCCGCCGCGGGTCGGCGCCCTCGTCGCCGACGAGGACGGCGACGCGCACTGCGCGCGCGTCGAGCAGATCCGCGCGTACATCNNTACCAGGTGAACCTCGCGCGCCGGCTCACGGCGCCGCTCGACGAGGACGGTGACGCGCTCGCGCTGTACGCCGCGCTCGGCGCGATCGCGCCGGCGCCGTACGGCGGCCTGGTCGAGACCGACGTCGGCGTGCGCGTCGTGTCCGGCTCGCCCGAGCGCTTCCTCGCGCGCGCCGGCGCCGGGCACCGCCTCGACACGCGCCCGATCAAGGGCACGCGCCGCCGCACCGGCGATCCGTCGCGCGACGCCGCGCT
>DDTA01000277.1:0-177 GCA_002344285.1 Myxococcales bacterium UBA2376 | reverse complement strand
GCGCAACGACCTCGGTCGCGTCGCCGTCATCGGCTCGGTGCGCGTCGACGACCTCGGCTACGTCGTGGAGCTGCCCGGCCTCTACCACAAGGTCTCGACCGTCTCCTGCGCGCTCCGCGACGACGTCGGCTGGGCCGACCTCCTGCGCGCGACCTTCCCCGGCGGCTCGATCACCGG
>DDTA01000143.1:1730-7950 GCA_002344285.1 Myxococcales bacterium UBA2376 | reverse complement strand
GCCCATGGTGCCGGCGCCGATGATGCCGACCTTGCCGATCTTGCGGGTCGGCGTGGTGTCGGGGACGTCCGGGATCTTCGCGGCCTGACGCTCGGCGAAGAAGATGTGCCGCATCGCCGCCGATTCCGGGCTGACGATCAGTTTGCCGAACAGCGTCCGCTCCACCGCGATGCCCTCGTCGAAGGGCAGGTTCACGGCGGCCTCGATGCACTGGATGATCAGTTCCGGCGCTTTCTGGCCCCGGAAGGCGCGGGCGTTCTTCTTGCGGAAGGCGGCGAACAGTTCCGCGTTGCCGCGGTCGGCAGCGACTTTCTCGTCACGGTCGCGCACGCGCGGCGACGGCTTGCCGACCACCGATTTGGCAAAGGCGATCGCCCCCGTCTTCAGATCGCCCTCGACCACCGCGTCGAAGACGCCGGACTTCACCGCCTCGGCGGCGGAGATCTGGTCGCCCGAGGTCATCAGGGCGAGTGCCTTCTCGGCCCCGACCAGACGCGGCAGGCGCTGCGTGCCGCCAGCGCCGGGCAGNNGCCGAGCTTCACCTCCGGCAGGCCAGCGCGGGCGCTCGGCACCGCGACGCGGTAGTGGCAGGTCAGCGCGACCTCCAGGCCGCCGCCCAGCGCCGTACCGTGAATGGCGGCGACGACCGGTTTGGTGGCGTTCTCGATCGCCTCAAAGGTTTCGTTGAGGCCGACCGTCGGCGTGCCGCCGGGCTTGCCGAACTCCGAAATGTCGGCCCCGGCGATGAAGGTCCGCCCACCGCAGATGAGGACGATTGCCTTGGCCTCCGCATCGGCCAGCGCCTTGTGGATGCCGTCATAAAGGCCTTGCCGCACCGGCCCGGAGAGGGCGTTCACCGGGGGCGAGTCGATGGTCAGCACGGCGATGCCGTCCTGAACCTCAAGCGTGGTCACGTTGTTGATCGCCACCATGATGCGTCTCCTGGGGGAAAGGGGTTCGGTTGAAAAACTAGAAGCCGTGCAGGCGGCCGAAGCGTTCGCGGTGATAGGCGGCATTGCCGTAGGCCGCCTCAGCGGCGCGCGCCCGCTTGAGATAGAGTCCGGCATCGTGCGCGTCGGTCATGCCGATGCCGCCGTGCATCTGCACCATCTCGTTGGAGATCAGATGCAGCGTTTCGTTCGCCCGCGCCTTGGCGAGCGAGGCGAGTTCGCGGATGTCGTTGGTACCGGTGTCGATGGCCGACAGCGCCGCCTCGACGCAGGAGCGCGTCAGCTCAAGCTCGGTGAACATCTTCGCGGCGCGATGCTGGAGCGCCTGGAAGCTGCCCAGCGTCTGGCCGAACTGCACGCGGACCTTGAGATAGTCGATCGTCGTCTCGAATGCCTGAAGCGCCGTGCCCAGCATTTCGGCCGCCAGCCCCGCCCGCACGCGGTCGAGCGCGGGCTCCAGGACCTCGAAGCCCTTGTCGGGCGCTCCGATCAGCGCCTCCTCGCCGACCGCCACGCCATCGAAGGCGATGACGGCCGCGCCGCGCGAATCCATCAGCTTGAGCGCCGTCCGCGTAACGCCCCTGGCGTCCGCCGGGACGAGGAAGAGGCTGATGCCCGCCGCCTCGCCGGGCTTTCCCGAACTGCGCGCAGCGACGATGAAGACGTCGGCGGCCATGCCGTCGGGGACGAAGACCTCGGCGACCAGCGTGTCGCTCGGCTGGAGCACGGGCGCCGGCGACAGCGCGACCGGGATGACGATGCTCGCGCCGTCGTTGACGGTGACGTTCTGGCCGGCGACGTTGGTGAGGTTGGCGGTGATGAGCGCGCCCGTGAGCCGGTGCAGGCGGACCTGCACGGCCTGCGAGGTGCCCACGCCGGCGTCGGCCTCCTCCACGCCGAAGTCGACGCGCTGGGCGGTGAACGGGCGCGTGACGCCGAAGTCGGAGAGCCGGAAGACCCGGTAGTAGCTGTTCTCGCGCGTGACGCCGGTGGTGTTGACGTTGCACGACGGCGTGCCCGGCACGATCGCCGTGGACGTCATCTGCTGCAGGGTGACGGTCGTCAGCGCGGCGTCCACGTTGCCGGCCGGGGCGTCGATCGGTGTGGACGGCGCATCGACGTTGCCGCTCGGCGCGTCGATGTTGCCGCCGGGGGCGTCGACATCACCATTTCCCGGGGCGTCGACGTTCCCGTTCCCGCCCCCCGGATCCGCCGTCGCACAGGCACCGAGCGCGAGGGCCCCGAGAGCGAGGGCCAGGGAGGAGAACAGACGGGTCCCGCTCATGAGCAGGATCGTGCCCAACTTTGGCGGCCGGGAGCAACCCTCGGCTGCTAACCGTTGCCGGCCCGATGTCGGCCAGGGCACCGGAAAGACGCCGACCGGTCGCAAGACAGGCAGCCGTCAGACGGCCAGGCGGACGCCGGCGGGATGCCGCGCCACGTCGAACGCCGGGCGGGCGGCGAGGCGGGCGTTGGCGGCGAGCAGGTCGTCGATCGTGTCGATCTCGGTCGCGTACAGGTGGCCGATATCGACGCCGTAGAGCGTCGCGCCCTGGTCGATGATCTCCTGGAACGAGGCCTCGTAGTACTCGTTGACCAGGCCCTGCTGGTGCACGCGGTGATCGAGCGCGTCGAAGAGCTTGGCCGACGACGCCGCGCTGAAGAGCTCGATGCCGACCGACTCGCCCATCGCGCCGCGCACGGGCACGTGCTTGCCGATCGCGAGCACGCGATCGCCGGCGTCGGCAGTGACCTTCACCTCTTCGAGGCCGATGTCACCGACGGAACGGACGGCGAGGCAATCCGGCCCGCGCGAGAGCAGCGCCTCGACGACACCGAGGTCGAACACGACGTCGCCGTCGAGGAGGATGAACGGATCCTGCTCGAGGTGCGGGCGCAGGAGCGAGAGCGAGTAGGCGTTGTTCGTGGTGCGGAAGATCGGGTTCGTGACGAACTCGACGTCGACGCCCGAGGAGCTCGGGAACCAATCGGCCACGGCGTGGCGCACCATGTGCTCGAGGTAGCCCGTGCCGATCACGAACTGGTCGAAGCCACAGCGCACGAGGCTGGTCATCGTGCGGCGCAGGATGGGCACGCCGGCGACCGGAAGAAGCGTCTTCGGGGTGTCGTCCGAGTACGGACGGAGCCGGGTCGCGCAACCGGCAGCGAGGATGGCAGCCTTCATGATTCGGCCGGGCCCTCTGCAAACCTCATACACGACGTCAAATCAGGTAGTTGAGCCTGATCGGGTGTTGAAAAGTGGTCACCTGACGCGGGAGTAGGTGCCTGGGCTGACCGAAAGCTGCCACATGGGTGTCACTCCCGCGCCTCCGGAACGTAATGACTGCCACAGGTTGAGGGCGCTTGACCTGGGTGGCTGGCACCTCGCAGAGTACGCGCCCCGTGCCCCCGAGCAGGACCGATGCCATCGTGCTGGCCGACACGGCCGGCGCCGACGCTCGCGTGGTCGGACTGACGCTGGTCGAGCGGGCGCGCCGCGTGGCCGGTCGGGCCGGGGCGTCGCGCGTGATCGTCGCGCGCGACCGCGCGGCGATCGCGGCGTGGTGGGCGGAGCCGGCGCGCGGCGACGCGGTGCTCGTCATCCGTGCGACCGATCAGCTCGTGCACACCCCGCTCGCGAGCGGGCTCGCGGCGGTGGCGGGCGATCGTGTCGTTGCGGTCGCGCCCGAGGGTGCCGCGGCGAACGACGTCGCGGCCGGTGCGTACGCGGGCGCGATGCTCGCGCGCGGCGACGCGGCCGACGAGCTGGTCGCGGCGCTCGCGCGGGGCGACGACGATCGCGCGCTCGGGGCGGCGGCGCTCGCGGCCGGCGCGACGGCGGTGCCGCATGGCGAGATCGCGCGGCATCCGGCGACGACGCGGGAGGAGCGCAAGGCGGCGGCGAAGCTCCTCTACCGCATCATCCACAAGATCCAGGACAACGCGATCACGCGGTACCTGTACCGGCCGGTCTCGTTCCCGCTGACGCGGCTGCTCGTGCACACGCCGGTGACGCCCAACCAGGTGTCGTACGCCGTCGGGGTCCTCGTCGTGATCGGGTGCTGGCTGACCGCGCGCGGGCCGATGTGGTCGGCGATCGCCGGGACGGCCCTGTGCCTGTTCGCGTCGTACGTCGACTGCTGCGACGGCGAGATCGCGCGGCTCAAGCTCCTGTCGTCGAAGTTCGGCGCGTGGCTCGACACCGTGATCGACGAGCTCTCGCAGATCGGCTACATGGCCGCGCTGGGCTGGCACTGCCGCCAGTACTTCGGCGTCGACTACTTCGGCGACCTCGGCTTCGACCCGTGGGTGTGGGCGATCGTCGTCGGCACGATCAGCTACGCGCTCACGATCTACATCGTGTACTTCAACATCATCGTGGTCGTCGGCTCGGCCAACAGCCAGGACTACGTGGGGCGCTTCGTCGTCGAGGACGGCGACCAGCCCGACACCGTACGGCTGCGGCCGGCGGCGACGCAGGCGATCGCGACGCGCGACGACCTCAACCCCGTGCTCAAGTGGCTGGCGACGTACCTGCCGTACGTCGTGCGCAAGGACTTCATCTCGTGGGGCGCGCTGCTCCTCGCCGCGCTCTACCTGACCCAGGTCGCCTTCGCGATGCTGGTGATCGGGGGGCCGGTGACGGCGGTGATCGTGGGGATCGATCACCTCAAGCTGCGCGTGCAGCTGCGTGCGATCGCGCGGCGCGGCGCCCGGCTCGTCCGTCCGGCGTGAGTTGCGTATCGGGTTGTTCGCGTGGCTACTCGACGCGCTTCATGATGTGGAAGCCGAAGTCGGACTCGACGACGCCGACCTCGCCGACGTCGAGCCGCAGGCCGAGCTGGCGGAACTCGATCACGAGCCCGGCGTCGGGGGCGACGTCGTAGGCGTCGCCGGTCGCGGCCGAGCCGAAGTCCTCGCTGTGCTCGTTCATGAGGAGCTCGAAGTCGGCGCCCGCGGCGATCTGCTTGAGGAGGGAGCGCACCTCGCGCTCGGCCTCGCGCTTGGTGCGCGCCTGCCCGCGCGGGTCGCGCGCCTCCTTGTCCTTCCACGAGACGAGGATGTGCTTCACCTTGGTGGCGTTGGCGCGGGGCTCGCGGTCGAGGATCTCGGTCGACTCGACGGTGTCGGTGGCGGTGGCGGTGGTCGACGACGAGCCCATGCGGTTGTTCATGGACGGGCCCGACATGCCGGTCGGGCCGCAGGCGACGAGGGCGAGGGCGAGCGCCGGGGCGAGGAGCGGGGCGAACGGAGAAGCCGTGCGGCGGGGCATCGCCGTGGAAGCTAGCACGCGCTCGTGCGCGCTTGCGCTCGACGACGGATCCGGGCACGGTGCGCGCGTGTCAGATCAAGGAAGCGACAGCGACCGTGCCAGCGACAGCGCCAGCCCTCGTGGCCCCGGCGAGCTCATCTCGTTCCTGCCGCCGCGTGTCTGGTACCTGACGTCGAACGGCGACACGATGTGGTGCCGCCGGCCGTACGGCTTCTGGTTCTCGTCGAGCGAGGCGGCGATGAAGTTCGCCGAGGCGATGGGCACGGCCGACGAGCTGTCGCCGATCGGCATGGACGCGAGGGATCTGGTGACGGAGGAGGCGCTCGGCGCGCTGCGTGACATGGACGTCACGCGGATCTTCATCGATCCGCAGATCGACACCGACTCCGGCGACGTGCACGGGACGATCTTGCGGCTGTCGCCGGTGAACTGACGAGGGGCGGCGGAGGAGGAGGGGAGAGGGAGAGGGAGGAGGGAGAGCGGAGAGGGAGAGCGGAGAGCGGAGCGGGAGAGCGGAGCGGGAGAGCGGAGCGGGAGAGCGGAGCGGGAGAGCGGAGCGGGAGAGCGGAGCGGGAGCGGAGAAAGAAGCCGTTCATCCTGAGCGAGCCGGAGCGCCAGCGACGGCGAGTCGAAGGAGGGCGCCGAAGCTTGCGGCGCGATCCTGGCGACGGGCGCGGCCCCGGGGCGGCTCGGCGCGGGGCCGGATCGCTCCGCGCGCGCACGGAGCGCGCCCGCCGCGCCGGCGGTGGAGGTGGCGCGCAGTGCCGCCCCTGAGACATACGTCCGGGCGACGCGAACGGTGGAGGCCGCGTCGGTCACGCTCCGTTGCGCGACGCGTCGCGATCCTGTGCCCCCCGCGCCGGCCGCCCCTCCGGCGGGTGCACAAGGCGAGGTGGAGCTGGAGAGAGCGGGGCGGAGATCGCGCAGCGGGCGGCAGAGCCGGGGTGGACGCGCGCGCAGCCGCGCGCCAGGCCGCGCGCTGCTTCTCGTCGGCGAT
>DDTA01000143.1:0-1713 GCA_002344285.1 Myxococcales bacterium UBA2376 | reverse complement strand
TCTCCTTCTCCATCTCCTTCTCCTCGGCCACGACAGCACTTCACGATCACTGGCGCGGTTGATGTCCGGATTTCGGACACGAGCCCCGCTTGCTCACGCCGAATGGCGAGCCGTGAGCTCCCCCGTCGGAGAATGACGATCTCGCGTGAGATTTTCTTTCGCCGAGTCGCGGTTCTTGCTTGACAGGTTCCGGAGGCGCGAACGGCGCATCGTCGAGAACTTCGTCGCGATCTTCGTTCTGCGCGCGCGTGCTGCCGCCAGCCGCACGACGAGACCCGTCGGGTCGTTTCGCGATTCCGGAGGGCTCCTCGGCGCTCCACGGGCAATCTGAGGCCTCGAAATTCTCCGTGTTATGTGGACTCATGCCCGCGTTCGTCTTCGACCAGGTTCCCGATGAGAGACTGCTCGCCGACCTCGCCGAGCTCGTCGCGACGGATCGGCACACCACCGCCGCGCTGCTCGCACACCTCGCGGAGGTCGAGAGGCGGAAGCTCTACCTTCCGGCCGCGTGCTCCTCGATGTTCGTGTACGCGACGCGCGTCCTGCGCCTGTCGGAGGACGCCGCGTTCAAGCGCATCCGCGCCGCGCGGATCGCGCGGCGGTTCCCGCAGATCCTCGATGCGATCGCCGAGGGACGGGTGCATCTCACGGCCGTGGTGATGCTCGCGCCGCACCTGGACGAGGACAACGTCGAGGAGATCCTGGCGGCCGCCACGCACCGCACGCGCTTCGAGCTCGAGGAGCTGGTCGCGCGGCTCGCGCCCAAGCCGGATCTGCCGACCTCGCTCGTGCCGGTGGACGATGAGTCCGGGCCACTGACCGCGAAGCCACCTCTCGCGCCGGTTGGTGAGGCCGAAGAGGCCGCGGAGCCACCGCCCGCGCTCGGCGAGGCCGAGGTGGCCGCGGGGCCACCTCCCGCACCGGAGGTGACGCGGACCCGCCCGCTTGCCCCAGGGCGGTATGCCCTCGAGGTCACGATCGAAAAGGAGACCCAGGACAAGCTCGTGCGCGCGCAGGCGCTGTTGCGACACCGGAACCCCGGTGGCGGGCTGGGCGAGGTGATCGATCGGGCACTCGACGCGCTGCTGGCGAAGCTCGAGAAGGAGAAGTTCGGCCAGACAAACCGGCCACGCAAGGCGAAGGCGCGCGGCGCGGATGCGGACGCGCGGTACGTGCCGGCCGAGGTGCAGCGCGCCGTGCACGAGCGGGACGGCGAGCAGTGCACGTTCCAGAGTGATGACGGCGTGCGCTGCACGGAACGCGGCTTCATCGAGCTCGATCACCGGACGGCGGTCGCGCTCGGCGGCAAGCCGACCGTCGAGGGCATCCGCGTCCTCTGCCACGCACACAACCAGTACGAGGCCGAGCGACAGCTCGGCGCCGAGCTCGTCCGCGAGCGGCGCGCGCGCCGGAAGCGGCGGGCAGCGATGTCCTTCGAGGATCAGACGCGTGATCCGGTCGAACGCGTCGGCGCGGAGACGGACGCGACAACGGCCGTCGAGAGCCATCGCCAGAGCGCGGATCCAGGTGCCGGCAGGGTCGAGACCCTCGCGATGCAAGGCATGGGCTTCGGCGCGGGCGAGACCAGTCGGGCCCTGGTCGTTCAGGGCGGGTAGCTGTCGCCGTCAGTCATGCGCCTGACGCCCGATGCCTTCTTCCCGAGACCCGAGGCCCGAGACCCGAGGCCCGAGGCCCGAGGCCTGACGATCCAAC
>DDTA01000326.1 GCA_002344285.1 Myxococcales bacterium UBA2376 | reverse complement strand
CTCGTCCCCTTCGCAATCAGGAGCAACACCCATGTTCATCGCCTACGACGTCTCCCTCGAGCTCATCCGCAAGCTCGCGCCGGTCATCCCGGCGATCGCCAGGCGCGATCGCGATCTCGTCGACCAGCTCACGCGCGCTGCCTCGAGCATCGCGCTCAACCTCGCCGAGTCTCAAGGACGCGCCGGTGGCGACCGGCGACGGCACATCCAGATCGCGGCGGGGAGCGCCTTCGAGGTGCGCGGCGCCCTCGACGTCGCCGCCGCGTGGGGCTGGGACCTCGACACGCGCGAGGTCCAGCCCGTGCTGAACCGGCTCATCGGTCTCCTGTGGGGCCTGCGCCGCTGACGACCCACGTGGGGTGTCCGGCTTTCGGACGACCCACGTGGGTCGTCCGGCGTTCGGACGACCCACGTGGGGTGTCCGGACCTCGGACGACCCACGTGGGGTGTCCGGACCTCGGACGCCCCGTCACCGTGGGTGGGTCATGCGCCACAGCATGGCGAGCACCCGCTCGACATACGAGCGCAGCTCGTCGTTGCCCTTGGCCCAGCCCCAGGCCTCCGCCAGCTCCAGGCCGGCCTTCACCTCGTTGCAACTGCCGGCGGCGATCTGGAAGCTGCGCCGCTGATCGCCGCCCTGGCGCAGCCGGCCTTCGGCGACGTTCAGGACGACGCTGTTGGCCGCTCGCGTCACCTGGTTGGCGAGGTCGCGGTCGTACCTCGCGATCTCCTTCACGGTGGTCTTGAGGGCGTCGATCATCTGCAGGCTCACGCGATAGCAGTCCAGCACGGGTCACCTCTGGTGGTTGGGATCTGGCCCCCTTCGCACCCCCGCCCGCAGGGGGCGGCGTGGTGGCGGGGCTCGCCCGAAAGCGCCCTGGAGCGCACGGAACGTGACCGGCGCCCCACCAGCCTCCCGCATCACCCCACCGCTCACCTCCGCGGCGGTGCGTTGATCCACCACCACCGGTCGTGCGCCGGGAACGTTCCGATGCGCGACGGGCGCGAGGGCGCCCCGCCACCACGCCGCTCCCGAGGACGGGGGCGTGGCTACGTCGTCTTCCCCTCTCCCGGCTCCCTTCGACTCGCTGCGCTCGCTCAGGGTGAACGGTGCGTCTGCGTCTGCGTCTGCGTCTGCGTCTGCGTCCGCGTCTGCGTCTGCGTCTGCGTCTGCGTCTGCGCCTCCCTTCGACTCGCTGCGCTCGCTCAGGGTGAACGGAGCGTCTCCGCGCCCCTACCGCCGACTCAGCGCGAGCGCGGCCCCCACCACCATCGCGGCCCCCACCCACGCGAGCGCCCCCAGCCGCTCCCCGAACCACACCGCCGCGAGCCCCGTCGCGACCAGCGGCTCGATCGACGCGATCACGCTCGCCCGCGTCGCCGGCAGCTTCCTCAGCCCCGCGGCGTACGCCAGGTACGCGAGGTACGTCGACGCCACCGCGATCGTCACGAGCAACATCCACGCGCGCGGCGTCTGCGCGCCCAGCGTCACGAACGGCGCGAGCCCGAGCGCGCCGACCGGCATCGCCACCGCGTACAGCGCCGCCGGCGTCGCGCGCGCGAAGGCGTGCTTGCCCCAGATGTAGTAGAGCGCGTACGTGCCGCCGGCCACGAGCCCCCAGCCGATCGCCGCCGGCCCCACGTCACCACCACCACCACCACCGCCGCCGCCGCCGCCGCCGCCCATCGACACCAGCGCCACGCCGACGATCGTCCCGGCGACGGCGAGCCACTCGCGCACGCCCGGGCGCTCGCCGAACCGCCACCACGCCATCACCGCGACGAACGCGGGCGCCGTGTAGAGCAACACCGCCGCCAGGCTCGCGCCGCCGTCGCGCACGGCGAGCTGGTACGAGCCGTAGAACACGCTCACGCCCGCCACCCCGAAGGCGACCGTGCCGCCCAGATCCATCCCGCGCGGCCACCGCGCCCGCACGACCACCGCGTGCACCGCGAACAGCGCGCCGCCGCCGACCGCGCGCCAGAACGCGATCTCGAGCGGCGCGACCCCTTCCGCCTGCGCGGCCTTGCCGAGGACGCCGAGCGCTCCCCAGAGCACCGCGGCGACGAGGACCCAGCCCGCGCTCACTGCCCGGTCGAGGTCGAGGTCGGCGTCGAGCGCGTCGCCGCCGTCGCGCCCGCCGCCGCCGCCGTCGCCGCCGTCCCGGGGAGCGGCAGCCACACCGCGGCGCCATCGACCACCGTCTCGACGAGCGCAGGCCGCTCCGTGTACGGCCCGTTCAGCTTGGCGCGATAGAGCGACAGCGGTCCCTTCGGCAACGCCCGCTCTCCATGCGCCTCGCCTTCTCCCTCTCCCTCTCCCTCTCCCTCCGCCTCTCCTTCTCCTCCACCCTCGCCTTCTCCTTCTCCTCCACCCTCGCCCTCTCCCCTCTCCTTCTCCTTCTCCGCGTCACCGCCGCCCGCGCCACCCCTCGGCCCGAGCACGAGCGCGTACGCGCCATCGGGCGCGATCGACACCGCCGTGAACCCCTTCCAGCACTTGAACTGCCCGCCCATCGCGCGCGCGATGCACGCCTTGTCACCGTCCTGCACCAGCAGCCACCGCGAATCCCACGACCACTCCACGACCACGCCGTCGCGGATGAGCCGCCGCCGCGCCGCCGTGCCGTCGAGCGCGAACCCGAACAGCTCGTCGCGCTCGGCCGCGTCCTTCGGCCTGGGCGGGCGCGCCCGATAGACGCCCACGCCGCGGCTGCCGTCGGGCGCCGCCAGGAAGCCACGCACCGGCGCCGCCGGCGCGAGCACGCGCACGTCTTGCGGCGTCGTCACCGGCGCCACCACGACGCGCGACTTCTCGTCGATCCACGCCATCGAGCGCACGCCGTCACGCACCACCAGCGACGCCGACGCCGCCGGCGCGTCGCGCTCGAAGACCTTGCCGTCGGAGAGCCGCACCAGGCGCGCCTTGCCGCCGGGGCCCTCGCACAGGACGCTCGCGCCCTTCGCCGAGAGCCGCGCCGGCCCGCTGCCGCACGGCAGCTCCGTCAGCGTCGCACCACCACCACCGCCGCCGCGCTCGAGCGCCGCCCAGAACCACCGCCCGCCGACATCGACGAGCAGCCGGTCTCCCGCCTCGTTCGTGCGGATGACGAGCACGGGCCCCGCCGCGGCGGCGCCGTCGGCGCTCGCCGGCAGCTTCGCCACCTCGACCGGCTTGCTCTTGCCCTTCGGATCGGTCGACCACAGCGACCCGTCGCGCGCGAACACGACGCGGGCCTGCGGATCCTCGACGCCCGCCTCGGCCTGACCCGCGGCGGCAGCGGCGGTCGACAACCCCACCGCCGCGCCGAGCCAGACCGCGAGCTTCACCGCGCCACCAGCTTCACGACGGCGCCGGTGTGCTCCTTGAGCGAGCTCACGAAGCGGCCCTTGCCGGGGACGTCGAGCAACATCACCGAGCCGAAGCGCGGGAAGTGCACCTCGAGCTCGCGCACGCCGCCGTCGACGGTGCGCGCGCCGGCCTCGAACGCCGGCTTCGACAGCGGCTTGCCGTCGATGAACACCTCGGAGAGGAACTCGAGCGGCGCGACCCAGCCAGCGCCGTCGCGCTGGATGCGATCGCGCATCGAGCCGGCGAGGTGATCGCCCGCGCGGATCACCTGATCCCAGTCGCGCTTGCCCAGCGCCGCTGCGACATCGAGGTTGAAGCGCTCCGCCGGGAAGACGATGACGACCGCGCCGTCGATCTCCGCGGTGGCGAGCGGCGGCCCCACCGGCTCCGGCGGCGGCGGCGGCGCGGCCGGCGCGGGCGCCGCCTTCGCCTTCGGCGGCTCCGGCGCCGCGGCCACGCGCTTGCTCGCCGGCGCGCCCGGCAGGAGCGAGAAGCGGTCGAGCGCCGCGAGCTGCGCCTCGAGCGCCATCGACGCGCGCTGGTCCCACGAACCGTCGGCGCCGAGCACGTCGACGACGAGCAGCTCGCCGCGGCGCTCGAACGTGACGCCGGTGAGCGACGCGAGGATCTCCTCGTCGTCGAGCTCGTCGAGCCGCTTCTCGTAGGCCATGATCTTGGCCTCGAACTCGCTCTTCGAGAGCTGGCTCGCGCGGCGCTTGCCGTCGACGTCGACCTGCGGGTCCAGCACCCACGACAGGAGCGAGATCGCGCGCAGATCGCGCGCCGAGCGCGCCACCAGCACCGCGTCGCCCCACGACCCGAGCGCGAACAGGCGCCCGAGCCGCACTGGCAGCGTGGTGCACAGGGCGAGCAGCGCCTCCTTGGCCGGGCGGAGGTCCAGCTTGACCAGCGGATCCTGCGGGTCCTCGCGCAGCGGCTGGCTGTCGTCGATGATCATCAGCCGGCGCTCGCCACGGCGGCGGAACGGCATCGACGGCGATAGCTCCATCTCCATGCGTGGATCGAGCATGTCGGGGTCGAGCAGCTTCTTCTGCTTGGCCGCCTCCACGCCGCCCAGCGCCTCGATCAACGTCTTCTGATCGAGCTGCGCCGCCTGCGAGAAGATGAGATCGGTGACCAGGCTGTCGAGGGCGAGCATCTCGGTCCGTTCTTACAGGTAGCCGCTCCGCTGGCGCAAGAGCCACTCCAGCCCGAGCACGAGGAGGGCCAGGAGGACGAGCAGGGGGCGGCTCCAGAGCTCCACGTCGGCGCGGCGGTCGACGCGCACGACCCGCGGCTCGTCGAAGGGAAGGTCGGCCGGGAGCGCCTCGACGGTCCCCAGCGCGCGTCCGCCGGTCCCCGCGGAGATCCGCGTGAGGGTATCCTTGTCACCCGCGGGCTGGTCGAGCTCGGCCGACGCGTCCCGCACGAGGAAGATGTCACCCGCGCTGACCTTCTTGCCGGAGACCTCGGCGGTCGCCTCCACGCGATAGGCGCCCGGCGCGAGCCCGGCGAGCTCGTGCGTGCCGGTGCCATCCTCGCCCATCGTGAGCTGCGCCGTGCCCACCGGCACCGCCAGCGCCGGGTCGGCGCCGCGCTTCCAGGCGAGCGAGACCTTGCCGCCGGCGAGCGGCTGGTAGTCGCGGCCCAGGAGCCGCAGGGTGAGCCTCACTCGCGCCCCGGGCTCGTACTCGACCGCGTCGCTGTCGACGTGGAGGTTGCGCAGGTCCGGATCCTGGATGAGCCAGCGGATCGCGTTCTCCCACAGCTTGGTGTACGCCCGCCCGTCGTCCCCCGGGCGCGCCGCCGCGACGAAGCCGTACCGCCACAGGCTGTCGGTGGTGATGGCGAGGCTCTTGCCCTTGCCGTAGTCGCCCGCGACGATCACCGGCATCGGCTTGCCGCGCGCCGTCTTGAGCCGCGGGTGCACGGCGAGGACGGTCGCGTCGGGTCTGGGCCCGGCGACCAGGTTGGCGCCCTCGAGCGACGGCAGCGCCTTCCACGCCGCGAGGTTGTCGGGCACGGCGTAGCGCAGGGCCGTCACCGGATGGCTGCGCCCGGCCTCGGTGAGCTCGGGGGTGAAGCCCCCCGTGTCGACGAGCGTCGACGTGCTCCACGGATCGAGGAGCTGCACCGGCAGCGCGGCCGCGACCGGCGTGCCGTGGTAGCCGCCCGACGAGAACGACATGCCGCCGCCGAGCATGGCCAGGCCGCCGCCGCCCTCGACGTAGCTGCGGATGTTCTCGAGGTAGTCGCCGATGCCGTAGGGCAGGAACTCGAAGTTCTGCAGCACGATCAGGTCGAACGACGGCAGCTCCTGCTCGAACAGCTCGCGGGTCGGGAACGGGATGAGCGACATCTCGTCGTTGGGCACGAGCGAGATGCTGTCCTGGGTGCGCAGGATGAAGAACGAGATGAGATCGACGTTGGGGTTCTCCTCGAGCATCGCGCGCAGGGCGCGCACGTCCCACGACGGCGCGCCCGCGACCTGGAGCACGCGGATCTTGTCGCGGATGACACGGATGACGAAGGCGCGTGCGTTGTTCGACGCGACCGCCTCGTCCTTGGCCACCGGCACCGAGATCTCGTAGAGGTAGCGGCCGACGCGCGGCGGCGTCACCTCGAAGACGACGGTGGTCTCGCCGCCGGGGACGAGCTCGACGTCCTTCTGGCGCACGACCGCGCCGTCCGACGACAGCGACACCGTCACCTTGCGCGCGTCGTACCCGGTCGAGCGGATGACCGCCTCGAGCCGCACCACCGTGCGCACGAAGGCGAACTCGTCGGCGAGGACGCGGGCGACCGCGAGGTCGCGCAGGCCGGGGCGCGCGGCCCAGACGGTGTGCACGCGCGTGTCGAGCGAGCGCAGGAAGTCGCGCATCGCGCCGTCGCCGCGGTCGGCGTCGAAGTCGCCGGTCCCGGCGCCGTCGGAGACCAGCACGACGCCGGCGAGGTCGCGGCCTTCGTAGCGCGCGCGGACCGACTCGAGCGCCTTGCGCAGGAGCGTCGCGTCGCCCTTGGGGTCGGCGGTGGCGACGCGGTCGAGGGAGGCCGACGCGAGCGCGTCGGAGAACGTGTACACGTCGAGCTGGTGACGCTCGCGCCAGGCGTCGAGGGTGCCGGCCGACGCGTCGAGCAGCTTGCGCACGCGCGCCGTACGGGTCGGGCCCTTGGGCTGCTCGCGCAGGCCCATCGAGCGCGAGTCGTCGACGAGGACGGCGACGCGGTTGGGCTCGCGCGCGACCTGGCGCAGCTCGACCGCCGGCTGCAGGAACACGATGAGCGCGATGCCGGCGGCGGCGGTGCGCAAGGTGACCATCGCGGCGCGCCGGACCGGGCCCGCGCCGCGGCTCGCGCGCCACGCGAGGATCGCGATCGCCACCACCGCCGCGCCGCCGAGCCACAGCCCGCGATGACGCCAGGGCGCGAGCAGCACCCAGCGGAACTCGTTGAACTCGGCGGTGCTCGGCGCCGCCAGCCGCACGGTCAGCGCGACCAGCGCCTCGACGGCGAGCATGCCGCCGGTCACGCCGGCGAGGCACAGCAGCAGCGTGACCGGCGTGCGCGCGCCCCGCTGCCACAGGCCGAACGCGATCAAGATCGCCACGACCGCGCCGATCGCGAGCCCGGCGCGCACGGTGCCGTCGATGAGCTCGATCGTCACGTCGTCACATCACTTCGTCTTCGGCGCGGGGGTCGCGGGGGGCACGACCGCGCCGTCGTCGGGGCGCCAGCGCCGGCGCCGCATGATGAAGGGCACGTGCACCTGGTCGGTCTTGTAGTCCAGGCACAGGGCGTACATGACGAGGTTCACGCCCATGCGGAACGCGAGCTCGCGCTGGCGCTCGCCGCCGGGCTGGCACGCGAGCTCGTAGTTGCCGAGGTTGTCGCGCGACCACGCGCCTCCCAGATCGTTCTGCACGTACGCGACGACGAGGCGGCCGCCGCGGGTCACGCCCTCCATGACCGGCGACAGCGCGAGCCGGCCCAGCGGCCGATCGAGCAGGTAGAACGACTTGTAGATGACGTGGTCCGCCGGTACGAGCTCGAGGCCGGTCGACGGGCGCGGATAGATGGCGTCGACCAGCGCGCGCACCGACTTGTCGAAGGCGCCGTCGGTCGAGCCCTCCGCCGAGTCGATCACGAGGAAGCCGCCGAACGTGAGGAACCGGCGCAGGGTCTCGACGCCCGCCGGCGGCGGCAGCGCGAACTCGCGATCGCCGGCGAGGTAGAGCAGCGGCGTCTCGTGCAGGCGCGGCGAGTCGAGGGTGACGAGCGGGGACTCGAGATCGACGTCGATCGACGTGCGCTTGCTGAGCTCCCACACCATGCGGCGCAGCGCGTTGGGGCGCGGCGGCTGGTCCTTGGCCAGGACGAGCTGGCCGAAGCGGAACTTCGAGCCGGGCCCGATCGCGCCGGCGTCGCGCGCGCGCGGCAGGACCGCCCCGGCCCCGGCGGCCAGTGCAGCGGCGATCACGCGGCGTCGCGTCGGCACGCCCCGAAGATAGCAGGCCGATGGCGGAGGGGCGGTGGCCAGTGATAGGGTCTCCGGCGATGGGATCCTCCCGAGGGCTTGCCGTGCTCGTCGTCCTGAGCGTCGCGCTTCCGGGGCTGGCCCGCGGCGACGACGCCCGCGTCGTCCCGAGCGAGACCGGCGCCCAGCCCATCGGCTCCCTGCGCGCCGGACATCACCGCCAGATCGGCCTGTCCGCGCAGATCGTCAGCGGCAGCCGCTTCATCAAGACCTGGGACGACGAGGTCTACTGCGGCGATCGCGGCGAGAGCGGCACCGGCAACGCCGTCTACTGCTTCAGCCGGGTCCCGGTGACGCTCGACCTCACCGCGTCGTACGGCCTCCGCCCGCACATCGAGCTCATGTTCGAGATGCGCTTCGGGCTCGAGCGCGACTTCGGGGCGACGTCGAACAGCGGCGACGGGCCGCGCCTGCGCCACTACTCGCCGGGCGTGCGCTTCTTCTTCAACGACAGGGGCGTGATGAAGTTCTTCTCGACCGCGCAGATCGCGCTCGACGCGACCGGGTACAAGGACGCCAGCGGCGAGGGCCGTGGCATCGACTTCGCGCTGCGCAACGCCAACGGGATCTTCCTCGACTTCCACGAGGCCTACGGGGCCTACGTCTTCTTCGGCGAGGAGCTCGAGTTCAAGCGCTGGCTCGAGGCCGGCCTCGAGCTGGGCGTCGGGATCCAGGGCCGTTATCCCTGACATGAAGATCCTCGAGACGACGAACCTGGCGAAGACCTACCGCACGCCCTTCCGCCGCAAGAAGGTCGAGGCGCTGCGCGGCGTCAGCTTCGAGGTTGGCAAGGGCGAGGTCTTCGGCTTCCTCGGGCCCAACGGCGCGGGCAAGACCACGACGATCCGCTGCTTGATGGGCCTCTGCACCATCACCTCGGGCTCGGCGATCATCCTCGGCCAGCCGGTCCCGAGCCGCGAGGCCCGCCAGCGCGTGGGCTTCCTCCCCGAGCAGCCGTACTTCTACGACTACCTCACCGTCACCGAGCTCCTCGACCTCGGTGGCCGCCTGTTCGGCCTCGGCGCCGCCGAGCGGGCGCGCCGCGGCGGCGAGCTCGCCGAGAAGGTCGGCCTCGGTCACGCCCGCAACCTCCCGCTCAAGAAGTTCTCGAAGGGCATGCTCCAGCGCGCCGGGCTGGCGATGGCGCTGGTCAACGACCCCGAGCTGGTCGTCCTCGACGAGCCGATGAGCGGCCTCGATCCGGTCGGCCGCAAGGAGGTGCGCGACCTGATCCTCGAGCTGCGCGACGCCGGCAAGACCGTCTTCTTCTCGTCGCACATCCTCTCCGACGTCGAGCAGGTGAGCGATCGGGTCGCGATCGTCGTCGGTGGCACGATCCGCGACGTCGGGCGCCCGCGCGAGCTCGTGGGCGCCTCGCGGCTCGCGACCGAGGTCGTCCTCCACCTCGGCGGTGACGAGGCCGCGAACGCCGCGGCGCGGGAGGCGATCGCCCTGCGCGCCGACAAGGTGCGCGGCGTCGAGGGCGAGGTGCTCGCCGTGCTCGGCGCCGGCGCCGACGTCGATGACTTCCTCGCCTTCGCGCGCGGTCACGGCGGCAAGGTCGTGAGCGTCACGCCCCGGCACGAGACCCTCGAGGACCTCTTCCTGCGGCGGGTCGAGGCCGGCAAGACCGAGCGTCGCGCGGAGACCGTCGCGTCATGATGGGGCGGATCTGGGCGATCGCGCTCAACACCTTCCGCGAGGCGGCGCGCATCCGCGTGCTCTACGGCATCCTCGTGCTCGTCGTCGGCGCCAACCTCCTGGCCATCGTGCTCGGCGAGATGTCGATCCACGAGCAGGCGCGCGTCGCGCGCGACATCGGGCTGGCGAGCATCTCGTTCGTCGGCTCGATGACCGCGATCTTCCTCGGCGTGTTCCTGCTCTACGGCGAGGTGCAGCGCCGCACGATCTACTCGATCGTCACGCGCCCCATCGCGCGCTGGGAGTTCGTGTGCGGCAAGTACCTCGGCATGGTGCTCGTGCTCACCGTGCTGGCGGCGCTCTTCTCGGTCGCCATGGTCGCGCTCCTCGCGTGGCAGGGGGTCGGCCTCACCGCCGCGCTGGGCAAGGCGGTCCTCCTCGCCTGGTTCGAGGTGGTCACGGTCGCGGCGATCGCCGTCTTCTTCTCGTCGTTCTCGAGCCCGTTCCTGTCGGGCATCTTCGCGCTCGCGCTCTTCGTCATCGGCCGGGTGACGCCGGACCTGCGCAGCGCCGCGGCCACCGCCGACGCGGCCTGGATCCGCACGGTGGCGCGGGGCACGCTCGAGATCGTGCCCGACCTGCACCTGTTCGCGATCTCCGGCCGCGCCGTCGACGGCCAGACCGTGTCGGTGCACGGCGACTTCGTCGCGTGGAGCTACGTCGCGTCGGCCGCAGGCCACGGGCTCCTCTGGATCGGGGCGCTCCTGATCCTCGCCTGCGTGATCTTCCAGCGTCGGGACTTCGTGTGAGGCAGGCGCTCGTCGTCGCCGCGATCGCCGTGGTGGTGGTGCTCGCGGCCGCGGCGACGCGCGCGGTGTGGGCCGGCGGCCGTGCGCTCGACGCCGGCGACGCCGCGCTCGCGCGCGGCGATCACGCCGAGGCCATCGCGTCGTGGCGGCGCGCGGCGCGCTGGTACGTGCCGGTGGCCGGGGCGAGCGGTGACGCGTTCGAGCGGCTGGCCCGGCTCGCGACCGAAGCGGAGGCGCGCGGCGACACCATGACGGCGCGCGAGGCGTGGCAGGCGGTGCGCTCGGCGGCCCTCGCGATCCGCGGCGCGACGGCGCCCTTCGACGATCGCCGGCGCGTCGCCGACGGGCATCTGGCACGGCTCTACGCCGCCGATGCGAACACCGGGGCCGGCGCGACCGTCGAGGAGCGCGCGGCCTGGCACGCGCGGGTGCTCGCCGGCGCGGCGCGGCCGACGCGGGGCTGGCTCGTGCTCGCGCTCGCCGGCCTGATCGCGCTCGTCGCCGGCGGCGGGCTCCTCGTCGCGGGCGACCGCGAACGCCGGCGGTTCGCCGAGGCGGCGCTCGCGCTCGGCGCGGCGGCGTGGCTCGCGGGCCTGGTGATGGCGTAGCGCGCCCTCGACTCGGGCCTTCGGCCCTCGGTCCGCGTGAACGGTGGTACGGTCGTCGACGATGCGCAGCGCGCAAGAGCTCCTGGAGATGGCCGCCGGCGTGGCGCGGCGGTGGGTCGAGGCCGCGCTCCATCGCTCGACGCGCGCCGCCGAGACCGTCGACGGGGTGCCGCGCTCGCGTTACGCGGTGTCCGCGGCCGACGCGGTGCGGCTGCTCGCCGCCGCCGGGCGTCCCGACGAGGAGGCGCTCGCGCGTGACGCCGACGATCGGTGGGCCGCGTTTCGCGCCGCGCTGGCCGAGCGGCCGCGCTCGCCGTTCGCGGTCCTCGTCGACGCCCTCGGCCTCGACGACGCCGCGGCGCGGGTGGTCGCGTTCCTCGCCGCCCTCGAGCACGATCCCGACCTCGAGCGCGCGTGCGCCTTCGTCTGGGACGACTTCACGCGCAAGCGGCCCGACGCCGGCTTCGTCGTCGACGTCCTGGGCGGCGGAGATCCCGACGCGCGGGGCCGGGTCCGTGCCGCGCTCGCGCCCGACGCGCCGCTGCGCCGCTACCGCGTCATCCTCGTCGGCGCGTCGAGCGATCTCGAGGCCAGCTCCCCGGCGCGCCGCACCGTGCGCCTCACCGATCGCGCCGTCAGCCACGTGTTCGGCGACGACACCTTCGATCCGGTCATCGACGCGGTCGCCGGCCTCTCGCCGCCGGCCGCGATCACCGACCTCGTCCTGCCCGAGACGACGATCGCGGTCGCCCGGCGCGCCCTGACCGCGAGCGCCGCGCCCCGGGTGCTGTTCCACGGCGGCGCCGGCACCGGGAAGCTCCTGCTCGTGCGCGCGCTCGCGGCGGAGCTCGGGCGGCCGGTGGTCAAGGTCGACGTCACCGAGCTCCTGCGCGCGCCCGATCGCCTGGAGGATCGCATCGCGCGCATCTCCCGCGAGGCGGCGCTGCGCCGCGCGATCACCGTCCTGCGCGCCGGCGCCTCCGCCGACGACACGGCGCCGCCCGCCGACGCCGCGCGGGTCATCGAGCTCGTCGCGCGCATCCGCGGCCCCGTCGTCATCACGTGCCACGCCCGCCCGGCGTGGCTGGTCCACGCCATCCCCGATCTGCTCGAGGTCGCGGTCGCGCCGCCGGCGATCCGCGCCCGCATCGCGCTGTGGAACCAGGCCCTCGGGGACGCGCGCGGCCTCGCCGGCGACGAGGCGATCGCCGCCGTCGCCGCCCGCTTCGCCCTCGGCGGCGAGGCGATCCACCGCGCCGCCGCCCGCGTGCGCGCGCAGGCCCACCTCCGCGATCCGTCGTCGCCCCACGTCGAGCTGCCCGAGCTCGCCGAGAGCGCGCGCCTCATGCTCCAGCATCGCCTCGGTACGGTCGCGCGTCGCGTCGCGCCCGGCTTCGCGTGGAGCGACCTCGTGCTCCCCGAGGACACACACGACATCATCCAGGAGTTCCTGGGCTTCGCCCGCCACCGCGCCCGTCTGCTCGAGGAGTGGGGCTTCGACAAGAAGCTGCCGTACGGGCGCGGCGTCTCGGCGATCCTCGCGGGCCCGCCCGGCACCGGCAAGACCATGGTCGCGCAGCTGGTGGCCCGCGACCTCGGCTACGATCTCTACGTCATCGAGCTCTCGCAGGTGGTCAACAAGTACATCGGCGAGACCGAGAAGAACCTCGCGCGTGTCTTCGACGAGGCCGAGCGCTCGCACGCCGTGCTCTTCTTCGACGAGGCCGACGCGCTCTTCGCCAGGCGCACCGAGGTGAAGAGCTCGAACGATCGCTACGCCAACCTCGAGGTCAACTACCTGCTCCAGCGCATGGAGAGCTACGACGGCGTCACCTTGCTCGCGACCAACCTCGAGCAGGGGATCGACGAGGCGTTCAAGCGGCGCGTGCGCTTCACCGTGCAGTTCGAGATGCCCGAGCCCGACGTGCGCGCGCAGCTCTGGCGGAGCATGTTCCCGAAGGAGACGCCGCTCGCCGGCGACGTCGACTGGAACCGGCTCGCGCAGCGCTGGGAGATGGCGGGTGGCTACATCAAGAAGGCCGCCGTGCGCGCCGCCGCTCGTGCCCTGGCGCGCGGCGAGGGGGCGATCGTCACGATGGCCGACCTGGAGCTGGCGGCGACGCTCGAGTACCGCGAGATGGGGCGGATCGGTTGAGAAGAGAGAGAAGAGAAAGAGAAGGGAAGAGAGAAGAGATCGGGCACGGGCACGGGCACGGGCACGGGCACGGGCGCCAAGCAGAGCCTACTGCGGGGGCGGGATGTCGTCGGGGAGCGTGTACTGCTCCTTCGGCGCCTCGACCGGCATCAGCGCCCACGCGGCGTCGGCGGTCTCCTTGCCCACGCGCCCGTCGGGCGCGACGCCGTGGTCGGCCTGCCAGCGCGCGACCAGGTTGGGATCGAGCTCACCGCCCACCGTGCACGTGAACCCGGTCGCCATGTTGAAGATGTTCACGTCGTCCTCGTGCCGGGCGTTGAACGCGCGCGCACGCACGACCCAGCCTGGCTCGACTTCTTGCTCCGCTGGCGCGGGCTCCTCTTGCTTCGGGCTCTCGGTGGTGCTGGGCGCGGGCGCCACCTCCTCCGCCTGCTGGAGCACGACGTCGGGCGGCGTCGCCTCGGGGGCGGGCTCGTGCTCGGGCGCGGCCTGCTCGGCCGGCGCGCCGTGCACGATGTCGAGCGCCCGGGTGACCGTGTCGTTGCCCAGGAAGTTCGCCGCCGCCTCGAGGATCTGCTCGTAGAGGTCCGGGTGATGGATGATGAGGTCGGCGAGTCCTTGCGCGTCGCCGGCCGCGAGCGCGGGCACCTGGAACAAGATCACGTCGCTGGCGGCGGGGTCCTGCTGGGCCTGCTCGGCCTTGACTCCGGGCGCCGCCTCTTGCTGATCGAGGGCTTCCTTGGCCCAGGGCTCGAGCTCGGTCATCGGGGCGACGGTGAAATCTGCGGCGGTGGACATGAAACCAGGACCTCCGGTACCCAGAATACGCTCGAACCCCCCGACGATCTCCCTCGGAATCGCCCATCTCTTTACAAGCCACGTCAGCCGCCCTACGTTTCGCGGCCGAAGGGGCATCGAACATGGGCAAGAACCTGGCAACGCAGGTGATCGGGCTGCTCGAGCACGATCGCGTCGATCTGCGGGCCGCCGCGGCCACCGTGCTCGCCGCGGTCGGTGAGGGCGACTCGACCGTGCAGAAGGGCCTGGTCGCGCGGCTCGACGACGCCGACGCGGTCGTGCGCCGCATCGCGCTCGAGGGGCTCGTCTCCCACGGCGCGACCGGGATCGCGGCCAACCTCGTCGCGATCCTCAAGCGCGATGACGAGGCGCTCGCCGAGCGCGCCGCGCAGGTGCTCGCGACGCAGGGCTCGGCGGCGGAGGGCTCGCTGCGCAAGGAGCTCGGGCACGGCCCCGTCGGCGCGCGCCGCGCGATCGCGCAGCTGCTGCTCCGGCGCGGCACGACGCCCGCGGTCGAGGCGATCCTCGACCAGCTGGGCGATCACGAGCTCGGCGAGCAGGTGCTCCAGCTCATCCGCCACGAGCTCGACGGCGGCGACGAGAAGCTCGCCGATCTCGTCCACAAGGTCGCGTCGGGGCGCGTGGGTGACAGCGGCAGGCAGCTCGCGGAGGCGTTGAAGCGCGTCGAGAAGGAGCGGGAGAAGGCGGAGAAGGAGAAGGCAAAGGCGAGGGACAAGGAGAAGAAGAAGGGCGAGGGGAAAGGGAAGGGGAAGGCGGAGGCGGAGAGCGGCTCGAACGGTCACTTCGATCCGACGCGGGATCCGAGCGTCGCGCCCGCGCTCGCCGAGCACACCGGGTTGCTCCGGCTGCTGGGCTATCTGGCGCGCACCAGCTCGCAGAGCCTGCTGGTCAAGGAGTCGGGCGAGGACCGGCCGCGGCCGGTGCGGTTCGCCGCGATCGCCGCGCTCCGCCGCATCGTCGCGGCGAGCGAGGCCAAGGGCACGGAGGCCGCGATCGAGGCGCTCATCGAGTACGCCGACGGCGAGGACCTCGGCATCGCGCAGGCGGCGATCGACACGCTGCGCGGCGCGCGGATCCCCGAGAAGCTCGCCAAGCCGTTCGCGGCGCTGGCGCGCTCCAGGAACCCCGCGGCGCAGAAGCTCGCGATGGAGCGCTTGCCCGCCGGCGGTGGCGCGGGCGCGGTCAAGGCGCTCGTCGACGCGCTCGGCGGCGACGACGTCACGGCGCGCGACGCCGCGGCGCGCGGGCTCGCCAAGGCGCCCGAGGCGGTCCTGCCGCTCACGCGCGCGCTCCTCGCCGCGGAGGACGAGCAGGTCGCGCGGCGGTACGCCGGCGCGCTGCGCTCGCACCGCGGCCACGTGTCGTCGACCGCGCTCGAGGAGCTGGTCGACCGGGCGAAGCAGTACATGGAGAAGAGCAGCAAGGGGAAGCTCCCCGCCGACGAGATGGTGCTCGAGCGCATCATCGGCGAGCTCGTCGCCGACGTCGCGCCGGAGAAGCACGTCGAGCTGCTGTTCGATCGCGCCACGCGCCTGCGCCGCGCCGGCAAGCCCCTCGAGGCCTTCGCCGCGCTCAAGCCGCTCCTGCGCAGCCGCGCCGACCTCGACGCCGTCATCGACGACGACGGCCGCTTCTTCCTGGCCGTCCTCGGCCTCAAGGCGGCGGGGCAGGGCATCCTGCGCGCATCGCACGCCGATGATCCCGTGCTCGAGCAGTTCGGTCGCCTGGCGGCGAGCGGCTACCCGGTCGCCCGGAAGCTCGCGCGCGAGAAGGACGTCGAGGACGAGGAGATGTACGGCCTCGGCTTCCGCCTGCTCGAGTCGACCGAGGACAACGACAAGGAGCTGGGGGCGGAGCTCCTCCAGGGCATCATCGAGGAACGCCCGCGGGCCAAGCTGGCCAAGGCGGCCCGGAACAAGCTCAAGCTGACCGGGTACCTCGACGAATAGGCGTCAGCCAGGCCAGGCCCCAGGGCCTGCCGTTCCAGCGGGTGCCACACGCCATCCACAGGACGCGGGCCACGGTCCACGGGGGTTTCACATCTTGTCCACAGCCGTCGCGGATCGCTAAGTCCGCGTTCTGGCCACGGATCCTACATGTAGGAACCCCGGTTACACCGACCCACGCTCAGTACGGCACTCCGCCCGACCGGATGCGCTCGATGAGGGCCTCGAGGCGGACGCGGGTGGGCTCGTCGGGGTCGACGATGCGAACGCCGAAGCCGGTGGGGAAGCGGTCGGACTCGGGGCTCCCGGGCTCGACGACGCGAGCGACGACCACCTCGAGCGCGATGGCCTGATCGTAGTCGAACAGCTCGATGTGGAGGCGCGAGCCGAGCTTGAACGGGTACGTGTGCGCGACGCGCGTGTAGAGGAACAGGCCGGAGCGGGACAGGTCGCGCGTGCGGAACACGAGCTCGTGTCCTCCCGACGCTGCCTTCACGAAGGCGTCGACGGAGACGCGTTCACCATCGCGCGCCGAACCTGTGCTCACCACAGGATCATATACCGGTTCCGTGCTACCTCTTGGCGGGGAACGCGCATGGACGTCCGTTGCGAGAAGTGCAACACCGAATACGAGCTGGATGAGGCCCGGCTCAAGCCCGGTGGGGTGACCGTCAAGTGCACCACGTGCGGTCACATGTTCAAGATCCGCAAGCGGTCGCCGACCCAGAGCGGTGTGGCCGCGCGGCCCGTCACCAACGCGCCGCCGGTGGGCGCGCCGGGCGCTGTCCGCCCGGCGACGTCGAAGACGCCGTCGAAGGGCGTGCCGCAGCCGCGTGCGCAGACCGGCTCCGGTCCGGTGAGCGGCCCCGTCGGTGCCGAGGGTGAGCGCAACTGGATCATCCGGCTCGACAACGGCGAGCAGCGCCCGTGCCGCGAGCTCGGGATGCTGCAGCAGTGGATCATTACCGGGCTCGTCTCGCAGGAGTCGATGATCTCGCGCAGCGGGAAGACGTGGAAGCGGCTCGGCGACATCCCCGAGCTCGCGTCCTTCTTCGTCGTCGCGCAGGAAGCGCGCGACGCGCGCGCGCAGCGCGAGTCGGGCCAGGTGACGCCGCCGCGCGGGAATCCCGCGACGGGCGGCGCGGCCAGGTCACCGCAGATGGTGGAGCGCGAGACCGTGGTCGAGCCGGTGCGTGGGCCTGGCACCGGGCGCCACGTGGCGCCTCCCGCGCCCCGGGCGGCGCCACCGCCGGCGCCGCCACGCGCGACCGGCGCGCCGCGCGCGGCGACCGCGACGCCTCCTCCTCCTCCGGCGCCGCCGGCGCGCGCGACCGGCTCGCCGCGCGCGACCCCGCCGACGGGCAACCCGCCCCCGCCGCCGCCGGTGGCG
>DDTA01000080.1:287-12645 GCA_002344285.1 Myxococcales bacterium UBA2376 | reverse complement strand
CCCGGCGATCGCCAGGCGCGATCGGGATCTCGTCGATCAGCTCACGCGCGCCGCCTCGAGCATCGCGCTCAACCTCGCCGAGTCGCAGGGGCGCGCGGGCGGTGACCGGCGACGGCACATCCAGATCGCCGCGGGCAGCGCCTTCGAGGTGCGCGGCGCCCTCGACGTCGCCGCCGCGTGGGGCTGGGACCTCGACACGCGCGAGGTCCAGCCGGTGTTGAACCGGCTCATCGGCCTCCTGTGGGGCCTGCGCCGCTGACGACCCACGTGGGGTGTCCGGACTCCGGATGACCCACGTGGGTTGTCCGGATCCCGGACACCCGCGTCACCGCGGATGGGTCATGCGCCACAGCATGGCGAGGACGCGCTCGACATACGAACGCAGCTCGTCGCTGGCGCGGGCCCAGCCCCAGGCCTCCGCCAGCTCCAGGCCGGCCTTCACCTCGTTGCAGCTGCCGGCGGCGATCTGGAAGCTGCGCCGCTGATCGCCGCCCTGGCGCAGGCGGCCCTCGGCGACGTTCAAGACGACGCTGTTGGCGGCTCTCGTCACCTGGTTGGCGAGGTCGCGGTCGTAGCGGCCGATCTCCTTCACGGTGGTCTTGAGGGCGTCGATCATCTGCAGGCTCACGCGATAGCAGTCCAGCACGGGTCACCTCTGGTGGTTGGGATCTGGCCCCTTCGCACCCCCGCCCGCAGGGGGCGGCGTGGTGGCGGGGCTCGCCCGCAAGCGCCCTGGAGCGCACGGAACGTGACCGGCGCCCCACCAACCTCCCGCGCCACCTCACCGCTCACCTCCGCGGCGGTGTTCCCGCGCCATCACCACCGGTCGTGCGCCGGGCGCGTTCCGATGCGCGACGGGCGCGAGGGCGCCCCGCCACCACGCCGTCCCCGAGGACGGGGGCGTGGCTACGCTCGCTCCTGGCCTCCGGCCCGAGGACGGGGACGCAGGGGACGCAGACGGGAACGCAGACGGGGACGCAGACGGGGACGCAGACGGGAACGCAGACGGGAACGCAGACGGGAACGCAGACGGGGACGCAGACGGGAACAGGGACGCAGATGGGAACGGGGACGCAGACGGGGATGGCGACCCTCCCTGTGTCTGTGTCTCTGCGTCTGCGTCTGCGTCTGCGTCTGCGTCCGCGTCCGCGTCCGCGTCTGCGTCTGCGTCTGCGTCTGCGTCCCCGTCTGCGTCTGCGTCTGGGCCCGCCCCCCGCCTACGGCGTCGTCGGCCGGTCCGTCTCGTCGATCATCGCCGACGTCTGCGCCTCCAGCTTCGCCACGATCTCCGCCGCACGCGGGCGCGGGCTCATCGGCAGTGTCCACAGCCGCACCGTTCCGTCGCTCGAACCCGACGCGATCTGTTCGGGGCCCATCCACGCGACGGTCCACACCGGGCCGACGTGGCCCGACAGGACGCGCACGTCGCCGGTCGCGACGTCCCACACCCGCACGCTCCGATCGTAGCTGCCGGTCACCAGGCGCTTGCCGTCGGGCGAGAACGCGATGGAGTTGACGAGGTCGCGGTGACCCCGCAGCGTGCTCCGCTCCTTGCCGGTCTTCACGTCCCACAGCCGCACGCTGCGGTCCTCCACGCCGGCCGCGAGCAGCGAGCCGTCGGGTGACTGCGCCGGCCTGGGGTGGCCGTACCGCGAGCGCTCGAGCAGCACGACCGTCCCGGTCTCGACGTTCCACAGCCGGAGCCCGCCGACGTCCTGGATCGCGAGGTGGCGGCCGTCACCGGTGAACTCGATGCCCAGCTTGCCGGTCGCGAACCCGTGGCGATCGCGCGGCAGCTCGGCCACGACTCGGCCGTTCGACGGATCGACGACCTCGATCGACGCGGGGCCGATGAGCGCGAGGCGCTGCCCGTCACGGCGCATCGCGACCTGCGTCGCCACGCTCTTCTCGCGCAGGATCCGGACCTCGTGTGCGTCCCAGAAGCGCACGCTCCCGTCGGGATCGAGCGCGACCGCGCGCCTGCCGTCGCCCGAGAGGCGCGCCATCATCGCCGAGTCGGGCACCTCGATCGGCTGCACCTCGCCGTCGCGCCACACCAGCGCCCGGCCCGGTCGCTCCGGCACGACGACCGTCGAGCCGTCCGAGGAGATCTCGGGTTCGCCGATGTTGGACTCGACCGCATAACGGACCGTCGCCGTGCGCCGCCGCAGGTCGACGTCGGTGACGCGCACCGGGTTGGACGCCGAGACCACGCGCACGCGGTCACCGCCGAGCGAGCTCATGCTGCGCACGTCACCCAGCTGCCCGACGACGACCGTCTTGCGATCGTCGACGTGCCACAGCCGCGCCGTGCCGTCGAGGCTCGCGCTCGCGATCGTGCGTCCGTCGGGCGTCACCGCCGCCGCGTAGACGTCGTCCTCGTGGCCGCGCAGCACGCGGCTGTCGCCGGTGTCGAGATCCCACACCCGGATCGTGCCGTCGTCGCTCGGCGTCACGAGGCGCTCGCCGCGGCTGTCGAACAGGGCGGCGTAGAGCGCGTCGGTGTGGCCGCGGCGCCGCTCGACCTCGCCCGACTCCACGTCGACGAGGATCACGTCCGGGTCGTTGCCGGCGATCGCCGCGCGCCGCTGGGTCGGGTCGATCGTCAGGTGGTGCAGCTTCGTCATGTTCTCGGCGACGCGCACGACCTTGCTGCGTTCGAGATCGACCCAGTACACGGCCTTGGAGTCGGCGGCGATCGCCCGCCGGCCGTCGGGAGTCATCGCCAGGCGGCGCGCCGGACCGGGCAGCTGCGCGACGTCGCGCGGCTCCTTGCCCCGCCACAGGCGCAGCTTGCCGTCGACGCCGCCGGACAGCCTCACGTCGCCGCGCTTGCCGTCCCACGCCGTCGCCGTGCGCTCGCGATACGGCAGCTCGCCGAACAGCTCGTCCACCTCCTCGGCGCGCTCGAGATCCCAGAGCTTGATCGTGTTCTCCATCGAGCGCGACGCGACGAGGCCCTCGGCCGCTGGCTCGAACCAGACCTCGCCGCCCTCGTGCTTGCCGAGCTCCGCGGCGGCGGCGGTCGCCACGTCCCACCGCCAGATCAGCCCGCCGCGCTCGGCGCTGACGAGATGACGGCCCAGCGGATCGAAGGCGACGGAGAACAGCATGGGGCGCTGGCCGAGGACGCGCACCTCGCCGGTGAGTGCGTCGTACACGCGCACCTTGCCGTCGCGCACCGCGGTGGCGACCTTGCTGCCGTCGCGCGAGATCGCGACGCCGACGACCCAGTTCTCGCCGCGCCACACGTGGCGCGCGATGCCGCCGGCCTCGGCTTCCTCGATCATGGCGGCGATCGCGGGCAAGGTCGCGTCGTCGAGCACCGGGAAGTTCTTGAGCCAGGCGAGCGTCGCCGTCGGGTCGTGTGGGATCGCCGCCTGCGCCTGCGCGAGCACGAGCTCGTTCTTGCGGGCCTCGGCCTTGGTCGCCGCGATCTGCGCCTGCCGGCCGCGCGCCTCGGCGATCTGCCGCTCCTCGACGACGCGGCGCACGAGGCCGATCGCGATCATCGCGAGCGCCGCGACGGCGACCGTGCCGAGCGCGACGTAGCCGCGGTTCTTGTGCACCCAGCGTCGCAAGAGGCTCCACCGCCCGTACACCTGGGCCGTGACCAGCTGACCGGTCTGGAAGCGCTTGAGATCGGCGGCGAGCTCCTTCGCCGTCGCGTAGCGGTCGGCCGGCGCGCGCGCCATCGCCTTGGCGACGATGGCGTCGAGGTCGGCCGGCATGCCGGCCACCACCTTGCGCAGGTGCGGCGGCGGACCGGCGAGCACGCGGTCGATGATCTGCTGCGCCGAGTCGCCGCCGACCGGCGCCTTCCCCGACAGGACCTCGTAGAGCATCGCGCCGAGCGCGTACACGTCGGCGCGCGCGTCGACCGCGTCGCCGCGCGCCTGCTCGGGCGACATGTACTGCGGCGTGCCGACGACGCGCCCGGTGACCGTGCGCCCATCACCCGACCCGGTGGCGCCCGGCTGCGGCGTGACGTCGCTGGCCCGCAGGTCGCGCGCGAGCCCCCAGTCGATGACGATGGTCTCGCCGTAGTCGCCGAGGAGCACGTTGGCCGGCTTGAGATCGCGGTGGATGACGTCCTGGCTGTGCGCGTAGCCGACGGCCTCGGCGACCGCGATGACGTGCGGCAGGAGCGCCAGACGATCGGCGAGCGACCGGGTCTCGGCGATGACCTCCTTCAAGGTCCGCCCCGACACCATCTTCATCACGTAGTACGGGTCGCCGTTGGGCCAGCGACCCGCCTCGTGCACCGGCACGATGCCGGGGTGCTGGAGCCGCGCCGTGATCATCGCCTCGCGGACGAACAGCGCCTCGGCGAGCTCGTTGGTGCGGAGCAGCTCCTTGACCGCGACCGTGCGCCCGAGGTGCTTGTCGCGCGCGCGCACGACGCGGCCGATGCCTCCGCGCCCGTGCTCGGCCTCGAGCTCGTAGCGGTGGGCGGCGTCGCCCGGGCTCACGGGCAGATCGCTCTCCGCCGCCGGCGAGGGCTCGTCGGGGTCCCCCGAGCTGTCGCGCGGGCCAAGGGTCTGGGTGCGATCGAGCGCCATCTCGTCCGTGCCCCTGACGTGAACTGACACCGAGGATCGCACATTCCCCAGGATGCGGCGCCGGAGCGATCGGTTGACAGGGCTGGTGACGCCGGGTTGCGCTGCGACGTGTGCGACACCCGCACCGTCCCGACGACGCTTCAGCGCCTCAGCGACGCATCAGCGGCCGGGATCAGGTCGGGAGCGGCGCGAGCAGGTCGTCGACGTCGCGCTCCGTGAGCGGGGCGCCCGCGCCGGCGCCGCCGTCGAGGATCGCGTCGGCGAGGCGGCGCTTGTGGTGCTGCAGCGCGAGCATCCGCTCCTCGACCGAGCCGGCCGCGATGAGCGAGTGGACGAACACCGGCTTCTTCTGACCGATGCGGTAAGCGCGGTCGGTCGCCTGGGCCTGGGCCGCCGGGTTCCACCAAGGGTCGTAGTGGATGACGGTGTCGGCGGACGTGAGGTTGAGCCCCGTGCCGCCGGCGCGCAGGCTGATGAGGAAGACGTCGGCCTTGCCCTGCTCGAACGCGTCGATCGGGCGCTGGCGGTCGGCGGTGGCCCCGGTGAGCATCACGTGGCGCACGCCCTTGCCGAGCAGGCCCTCGCTGATGAGCGCCAGCATGCGCGCGAACTGCGAGAAGAGGAGAATGCGGCTGCCGGCGGCGAGCTGCTGCGTGATGAGCTCGAGGCAGGTCTCGTACTTCGCCGAGCGCGTGACGTGGCGCGCGGCCTCGACGTTGACCAGGCGCGGGTCGCAGCACACCTGGCGCAGCTTGAGCAGCGCGTCGAGGATCGCGATCTGCGAGCCGCCGATGCCGCGCGAGCGGATGTGGGCGCGCACGTCGGCGTGGGCGGCGACCCGGATGCTCTCGTAGAGCTCGCGCTGCGGGCCGTCGAGATCGATGGCGCGGACCAGCTCGGTCTTGGGCGGCAGATCGCGCGCCACCGTCTCCTTGGTGCGGCGCAGGAGGTACGGCCGCACGCGCTCGCGCAGCGCGGTCTCGCGCGCGGCGTCGCCGTGAAGCTCGATGGGCACGCGGAACGCGGCGCGGAACTCGTCGGAGGTGCCTAGCAGGCCGGGGTTGAGGACGTCCATGAGCGCCCACAGCTCGCCGAGGTCGTTCTCGATCGGCGTGCCCGACAGCGCGACCCGGGTGCGCGCGCGCAGGTCGCGCACGGCCTCGTGCGCGAGGGCGCCGGGGTTCTTGATGGTATGGGCCTCGTCGAGGACGAGCACCGACCACTCCGTCGCGGCGAGCGTCTCGCGATCGCGCCAGACCAGCGGGTAGGTGGTGATGACGACGTCGGGCTGCGCGGTCGCGAGCTCGGCGAGGCGCTCGTGGCGGTGCGGGCCGGTGCATGCCAGCACGCGCAGCTCCGGCGCGAAGCGCGCCAGCTCGCGCCCCCAGTTGCCGGCGACGCTGGTGAGGGTGATGACCAGCGCCGGACGATCGAGGCGGCCGGCGCGCTTCTCGGAGAGGACGTGGGCGATCGTCTGGAGTGTCTTGCCGAGCCCCATGTCGTCGGCGAGCACGCCGCCCGCGTCACACGCGCGCAGGTGCTGGAGCCAGGCGAGCCCCTCCTGCTGGTACGGGCGCAGCTCGGCGCGCAGGCCCGACGGCGGCGCGACGACGAGGTCGCGCGGGCGCGGTCCCATCGCGAGGTCGTAGCCGAGGTCGCGCACGTGGGTCGCGCCCTCCCAGCGCAGCGGTCGCTGGTTGTCGTGGAGCGCGACGCCCAGCTCGGCGAGGGCGGCGGCGCGGCGCAGCGGCGCGCCGAGGCGCCCGACAGGAGTCGGGCGCCCCGACCTCGGCGAAACCGGGGCCTCGCGGTAGAGCTCGCGCAGGACCTGGAGGAGCAGGCGCAGCCGCTCGGGCGGCACCGGCAGGAAGCGGCGCTCGCCGACGGGGACCGCGATGCAGCGGCGCGGCGTGCGCGCGAGCTGGGCCAGGCTGTCGGCGCCGTCGAGGATCTCGAGCAACGCCGGCATCAGGTCGACCTTGTGGCCGTCGATCAGGACGCCCAGCTCGAGGCCGAACCAGTCGGGCCGCTCGCCGTCGGTGATCGTCGCCACCAGGGGCGCGTCGGGCTCGACCGTCTGCCAGGGATAGTCGGCGGCGATCTCGACGCGCCAGCCGAGCGCCCGGAGCTGCGGCACCGCGTGGGCGCTGAACCCACATAGCGCGTGCACGTCGGCGTCGAGGCGGACGGCGTAGTCGACTGGCTCCTCGCTCGCGACGTCGTCGAGGCAGCCGAGATCGACGGCGCCCAGGCTCTCGAGCACCCGCCGCGCCTGGCCGTCGCCCGCGCGGTCGACCTCGAGCCGGATGGTGGCGGTCCGGATCTCGTCGCCGCCGACCCAGAGGGTGCCGGCGGCGAGGTAGATCGCCGGAGCCGCCGACGGGCGCTTGATCAGCCGAGGAGCCGACACGCCCGTTCGGAGGTACCAGGCGCGGATCCGCGCGTCCAGATTTCGGGGGGCGCGCGGCACTGATCATCTGGATCGTGGAGATCCGGACGGCGATACTGGTGCAGATGAGGGCCCCAGCCGGCTTGACGGCGCTCGCGTGCGCTGCCCTGGCCGCGTGCGGTGACGCGCCCGACCTGGCGCAGGTGGAGCTCGCGTCCGAGGTCGGCGACTACGAGACCAGCTCGTGCACCACCGCGGTCGTGATCGAGCTGTCGCGCCAGATCGCCGCGGAGGTCGACTGCCTCTCGCCGGGCCAGCTCGTGCCGTTCGCCGAGGGCGGCGGCATCGTGTTCGCGGGCTCGGCGGTGCTGCCCTACATCAGCGAGACGGCGCGCGAGGATCTGTACGCGGCGGTCGCGGCCGGCGCCGGCATGTCGCTCCAGGTGACGAGCGCGTACCGCACCGTCGCGCAGCAGTACCTCCTCTATCGCTGGTTCCAGCTCGGGCGCTGCGGGATCACGGCGGCGGCGACGCCCGGCGGCTCGAACCACGAGAGCGGGCGCGCGATCGACGTCTCCAACTACGGCGCGTGGATCGGTACGCTCGCGGATCACGCGTGGGCGCAGACCGTGCCCGGCGATCCGGTGCACTTCGACCACCAGCAGTCGCCCGACATCCGCGGCACCGACGTGCTCGCGTTCCAGCGGCTCTGGAACCGCAACCACCCCGACGACGTGATCGCCGAGGACGGCGCGTACGGGCCCGCGACCCAGGCGCGGCTCGTGGCGGCGCCGGCCGAGGGCTTCGCGCAGGGGCCGCTGTGCGCGCCCGGCGGCCTCGCGATGTCGATCGACGACGTGGACGCGCCGCGCGTGCTCGCCCCGGGCGCGCGGGCGCAGGTGACCCTGGTCCTGCGCAACAGCGGCAGCGCGCCGTGGCCCGCGGGCACCGCGCTCGTGACCGCCGAGCCGGCGGGGCGTGCGAGCGCGTTCGCCGACGCCGCGTGGCCCGCGCCGGATCGCGCGACGGTCATCGACGACGCGATCGCCCCGGGAGACACGGTCACGCTCGAGCTCGCCATCGTGGCGCCTGCGGCAACGACGGCGGAGGAGCTGACCGAGACCTTCGCCCTGGACGCCGGCGGCACGCGTTTCGGCATGCTCGCGCTGGTCGTGCGCGTCGATCCCGACGCCGGCATCTCCGGGGGCTGCGACGCATCCGGAAACGGCGGATTCGCGCCCGTGTTGCTGGTCGCGGTCGGTGCCGCCGGCACGTTCCGGCGCCGCCGCCGTCGCGCTACCATCGCGCGGTGACGCTCGCCGCCCCCTTCGAGCAGCTGCGATCACTCGCGGCGCGCGGCGTGACCGGCGAGCTGATCGCCTGCGATCAGATCGTCGAGGTCCACGTCTTCCTCCACCGTGGGCGGGTCGCGTGGGGCACGAGCAACCGCAACAGCAAGGTGCTCAACGACTACCTCATCGAGGTCGCCGGGCTCGACGACGACGCGCTCGACGAGGTCGGCGCCGAGTGCCGTCGCACCGGCGCGCGGTTCGGCGAGACCGTGGTGTCGTGGGGACTGGCGAAGGCCGAGCACGTGGCCGCCGCGCTGCGCGCCGAGATCACCGACGCGCTCGCCGGGCTCACCGAGCTGGTCGGCGCGCCGACCGTGTTCCTGCCGCGCGAGGAGGTCTACGACGAGCGCTGGACGTTCACGATCGACGAGTGCCTGGAGAACGTGCCCGACATCGGCGCCGGCATGTGCCTCGCTCGCCGCATCACCGAGCTGGTGCCTGGCCACCACTGGGTCGCCGGTGCGTCACCGCGGGGCACGTTCGTCAGCGAGGGCAACATCGCCGACGCGCGCAGGGCCGAGTTCCTGGTGCCGCTCACCGACTCGTTGACGCGGACGTCGGCATCGGAGGTCATCCTGCGCGCGCCCGGTCGCGGCGTGGTCGGGCGCGCGGCCGGCAACGATCAGTGGGTGTACGCCGCCTTCGCCTCCACGAGCGGCCTGGGCGCGATGTCGGCGGCGATGCGCTCGCTGGGCCAGGCCGCGTCGAGCGTCGATCGTCTGCCAGCGGCGAAGATCTCGCCGGGCGAGGCGCGCCTGCTCGCGCCCATCGAGGCCGCCCTCGAGGCGAGCGACGAGCTGCGCGCGGGGTATCTGATCGACCGCGACGGAACGATCGCCCAGCGCGGCCCGCTCGGCGACCGCGTGGTCGCCGCGGTCGCGGCGGAGCTGACCATGTTCCTGGACGTCGACCTCGGGCCGGCCATCCCGATCGACGACCACGAGCTGAGCCAGCCGACGAACTCGATCACGGCCCGGCTCGGGGTCTGCTGGCTCTGCGGGACGCGCGCGCGCAGCGGTCACGCGGTGTGGCTGGCCGTCGTCGCCGACTCGGCAGGCTTCGCGGCGGCGCTCCTGGCCTCGGTCGTGCGCCGCGTCGAGGTGCTGGCGCGCGGCGACGGCCCTAGCTTCGGATGACGCCGACGATCAGAGGTCGGGGCCGAAGCCGACGAGGTGGAGGATGCCCTCGTCGTCGGTGAGGCGGCGCGTCGCCTGGTACTGGAGGGCGAGGGGCGCGCGGAAGAAGGAGAAGTGCAGGGTGAGCGCGGCGCCGGCGGCGGCGTGGCGGCTGTCGGCGGACGCGTCGGCGCCGGGGCGGATGACGCAGGCGCCGGCGAAGAGCTCGAGCTCGAGCTCGCGCAGGAACACGCCGGGGAGGAAGCCGAGGTACGGGACGCCGGCGTCGATCACGAGCGGGTAGCGCCACGCGATGTCGGCGAGGGCCACGCGCTCGGCGACGAGCGGGAAGTCCTCGAAGCCGCGCAGGAGCTCGGTGAAGCGGCGCTGGCCGGGGAGCAGCCCATCGCCCACGCCGAGATCGGGGAGCTCGTCGGTGCTCGTGTACACCGGCGGCAGCGCGCTCTCGCCGCCGACCGCGATGAGCGGCGCCGTCGCGTCGAGCACCGCATGGCCGCGGAGCGCGACGGAGAGGACGTGGCGGCGGAGGAGCGGCACCGGGGCCCAGACGTCGAGCTCGGCGCGCGCGTCCTTGATGGCGACGGAGCGGCGCGGAAAGTAGGCGGCGTTGCCGACGAGCGCGACGCCGCGGCGGATGCCGGAGGCGCGCGTGGCCTCGATCGCCGTGTAGCCGAGGATGGCCTCGGGGCCCCAGAGGCGCAGCGTGGTGTCGTCGGTGCGGTCGTAGGCGTAGGTGCCGCCGGCGGCGAGCGAGTACGTGCCGCGGTACTGGCGGCCGATGACGACGGAGGCGTCGCGGGTCTCGCGGTCGAGCGTGGCGACGAGCATGTTGTCGTCGTCGCGGACCTCCTCGGTGTAGTGGAGGCGTTGACCGAGCAGGCTGATCGTCCAGGGCGCGAGGTCGTTGAGGATGAGGCCGCCGGCGCCCGAGTACTTCGCGGTGTCCTTCGGGTCGATGTAACCCGCGACGGCCCAGCGCACGAGGTCGAGGCGATCGCCGCCGGAGAGGGCGAGCCCGAGCTGCGTGGTGCCGACCGCGGGCGCGAGGAGGGCGAAGCTGTGGAGGGTCGGGCGGAAGAGGTTGTCGAGGCGGGAGTAGGGGCGGTCGTCGAGGATGGAGAGGGGAGGGGGAGAGGGAGAGGGAGAGGGAGAAGGAGAGGGAGAAGGAGAGGGAGAGGGAGAGGCAGACGCAGACGGGGACGCAGACGGGGACGCAGACGGGGACGCAGACGGGGACGCAGACGGGGACGCAGACGGGGACGGGGACGCAGACGGGGACGCAGACGGAGCGGTTGCGGTTGCGTCTGCGGTTGCGTCTGCGGTTGCGTCTGCGTCTGCGGTTGCGTCTGCGGGTGCGGGTGCGGGTGCGGGTAGTTCGACCTCGTCGAGCGTGTAGCGCCATCCGTCGCGCGCGAGGAAGCGGAGCTTGCCGGCGTGGGCGCGCGCCTCGAGCAGGCCGTAGGGGGCGTCGGTGACGACCGTGCGGGTGCCGTCGGGGGCGACGAGCGCGGCCTGGAAGCGGCCGTCGACCGTCTCGAGGAGGAGGAGGCGGTTGTCGTCGGTGAAGGCGGCGTCATAGACGGGGCCGTGCGGCGAGGCGTGCTCGGCGAGCTTCGCGCCGGTGGTCGCGTCGAGGATCCATACGACGAAGCGCGTGCCGTTCCAGACGCTCACCGCGAGCCTGGTGCCGTCGCGCGACGGCTGGACGCGCAGCGCGTACTGACCGGGTGGTGCGTCCCAGAGCACGCGGGACGAGCCGGCCTCCCAGACCGCGAGGCTCCAGCGATCGCCGTCGACCTGCGCGTGGAAGTAGCGCCGGCCGTCGGGTGACACCGCGCCGCCGGGGCCGAGGCCGGTCGCCAGCTCGTCGAGTCCGCCGCCGCGCCGCCAGCGGTAGAGGCGCGTGGTCTGGAACGTGCCCGCGAGGTCCACGCTCGTGAACCAGAGCGCGCCGTCGCCGGCGAAGCCCAGGCCGGAGACCAGGAGCGGCGCCGCGATGACCTGCCGTCGCGGCGGGAGCAGATCGACGAGGCCGATGCGGTCGACGAGCCGCCCCGACGCGTCCCACACGCGGAGGCGCACGGGCGCGTCGACGTCCTGATCGATCGCCGCGACCTCGCCGTTCGGCCCCCAAGCCCAGCGCGCGTCGTCGCCGAGCTCGCGGATGATCTGTTCGCCCGGCGGGCGGACGCGCACCGGGAAACGTACGGCGCTCCAGCGCCGGAACTCGCCGAGCAGGTCGCCGACCTCCTTGCCGTACGTCTCGCGGAAGCGGCCGTTGACCGAGAAGATGATCGACGTCGACCGGGCCTGCAGCTCGATCACGCGCCACAGCGCCGGCTCGCCGTAGGTCTCGGCGAGGAACTGCACGAACATCGCGCCGACGAGGTAGTGGTGCCCGATCGGCACGTCGCGCTCGAGCTCCGACAGATCGCCTCCGCCGATCGCGCCGCCGGCGTACCCGGCGTGGAACAGACTCGTGAAGACCGGCCAGCTCGGCCGCCCGCTGCCCGGCTGGAGCTTCGCCTCGTAGTAGGTCGCCAGCCCCTCGATGAACCACGCATCGAAGCCGACCTGCGGCGTCGCCAGCTCGCCGAGCGCGGTGCGCAACGCGCCCCAGAGCCCCGCGATCTGCTTCATCTGCACGTAGTGGACGATCTCGTGGCAGCCGACGCGCCCCGGATCCGGCGGCAGGCCGAACGTCGTCGCGAAGTCGAGCGTGTTCCCGGCCGGGATGACCGCGACGTCCTCGAGCCCGGCGACCGGCGGCAGGACGTACGCGTTGTTGAACGGCGCCTCCGGCACCACCAGCACCATCTTCTCCCGCGAGTGGCGGTTGTCGATGCGCGCCTTCTGTCGGAGCTCGGTCGCGCAGTGCTCGACCTGCGCCGCCATGCGCTCGGCGAGCTCGCGCCGCCC
>DDTA01000080.1:0-134 GCA_002344285.1 Myxococcales bacterium UBA2376 | reverse complement strand
GCGGCGGAGATGAGCCGCGAGTGGTTCCACGCCAACAAGCAGGTGTACGAGCAGGCGTGGGTCGCGCCGATGACGGCGCTCCTCGCCGACGTGAAGGCGAAGCTGGCGGCGTCGTACAAGGGCGTCCCGCTCGC
>DDTA01000340.1:22231-22513 GCA_002344285.1 Myxococcales bacterium UBA2376 | reverse complement strand
TTGTTCCGCCGGCAGCGGCACGGACCCTGCACGAAGCGCTGGCGATTCACTACGCGTCGCACCCGGAGCGGCTTGATTACCGGGTCATTGCTGGCGCCCCGCACTTCATGAATGGCGAAGACTGGGCCCGCGCGGTGGGTGACGCCAGTGCCTGGCTCGCCGGCTTTGTTTGCCGATCGCTTGGCTGATCGGACCCGGGGTTAACGGCGCCGGCGCCGATCGTCTGGTGGTAGCAGGGCGGGCTTCCGGCCGGGAGTCGGCTCAGACGCGCTCGATGATCAT
>DDTA01000340.1:19958-22157 GCA_002344285.1 Myxococcales bacterium UBA2376 | reverse complement strand
GACGTCCATCTGGTCCAGGCGCAGTCCGGTCCTGGCGAGCAGCTTGCGGATTGCGGGGACCGGACCATAGCCCATGATGCGTGGTGCGACGCCGGCGGTGGCCATGGCCACGACGCGGGCGCGCGGTGTCAGGCCGTGCTTGAGGGCGGCTTCCTCGCTGGCCATGAGCACTGCGCAGGCGCCGTCGTTGATGCCTGCCGAGTTGCCGGCGGTGACCGTGAGTCCGGGGCCGTTGATTCCTTCGCGCTTGGCCAGTCGTGACAGGGTCATGTCCGGCCGTGGGTGTTCATCGGTGCTGATGACGTTCGAGCTGCCTTTCTTCTGCGCCAGACGGACCGGGATGATCTCGTCGGCAAAGCGCTCGGCTTCGTGCGCGGCGCCCCAGCGTTGTTGCGAGCGCAGGGCGAAAGCATCCTGGTCGGCGCGCGAAACGCTGAATTTGGCGGCGACGTTGTCGGCCGTTTGCGCCATCGAGTGCGTGTCGTGGAGTTTCTTGAGCAGCGGGTTGACGAAGCGCCAGCCGAGCGTCGTGTCGTAGACGGTGTGGTTGCCGCGCGGGAACGCCTCGGTCGGCTTGCCCATGACGAGCGGCGCGCGCGACATCTGCTCGACGCCGCCGGCGATGACCAGCTCCGCTTCCCCGGTCGCGACGAGGCGCGCGGCGTCGGCGACCGCCTGCATGCCGGAGCCGCACAGGCGGTTGACCGTGATGCCCGGGACCGCGACCGGCAGCCCGGCGAGCAAGGCCGCCATGCGCGCGACGTTGCGGTTGTCCTCGCCGGCCTGGTTGGCACAGCCGGCGATCACGTCGTCGACGCGATCGGCGGGGATCTTCGTGCGCTCGACGAGCGCGGCGATCACGGCGGCGAGCAGATCGTCGGCGCGGACGCCGGCGAGCCCACCCCCGTAGCGGCCGAAGGGCGAGCGGACTCCGTCGACGATGTAAGCGGCTCGGGTCATGGCGCGGACCATACCCGATCGCCGAAAACTTGGCCCTCGCCGGCGCGCCGCCCTAGCGTCGTGGACATGCAGACCGCCAAGGAGCTCTCCTGGTTCGCGATCCGGCAACCCACGGTGGTCCGCTTCCTCGAGCGGCGCCTGTGGGCGCCCGACGGCGACGCCTTCGCGGTCGCGCTCGACGCGGCCTGCCGGCTGCACGCGGCGATGAGCATCAGCGACGGCGTCGAGCCGCCGCGCGTCGACGATCGCCTGCTGCGCGAGGGGCTCGACATGACGCCGCCGACGAGCCTCTCGTCGTGGGTTCACGACCTCATCACCTGCGCCCCGGTCGTCCTCTCGAACGCCGAGGAGCACGAGGTCGTCCGCGCGGTGACCGCGATCGCGTGGTCGCTCACCGCGGTCCGTGCCCACGACGTCGCCGACGCCATGCTTCTCTGACCCGTGCCCGTGCCCGTGCCCGTGCCCGTGCCCGATCCGGGCCCGTTGGCGTTACTATCGCGCTGACATGCGCGGGCGGTCCCTCCTTCTCCTCATGGCCCTGGCGGCCCTGGCGCCTCCCGCGCTCGCCGACGGCCAGCTCGAGGATCCGGAGATCGCGCGTCGCGCCGGTCCGCCGCCCGCGCGCGCCAGCTACGCGCTGCCTGCGCCCGCCGCCTCCCCGTTCTTCCTCGGCCCCCGCGCCACCGCCGGCGCCCTCAGCGGCAAGACCATCTACGTCTCCGCCGGCCATGGCTGGGTCTGGGACGACAGCCTCGGCCGCTGGCGCACGCAGCGCGGCAACACCCACGACCTCGTCGAGGACTTCATCTCGACCGAGACCATCTCGCAGCACCTGATCCCGCTGCTCCACGACATGGGCGCCTACGTCGTCCCCGTGCGCGAGGCCGACCTCTCCTCGGAGATGCTGGTCGTCGACGACGCCGACCCCGCCGCCACGGTCACCGGCGCCACCCCCGGCCCCACCGGCTTCGCGACGCCGGCCGGCCCGCTCACCGGCGCGGCCAACCCGTTCACCGCCGGCACGTCGCAGCTCGCCACCACCACCGCCGCCCCGGCCGCGTCCACTGCCGCCCGCTGGACGCTCACGCCCGCCGGCGAGCTCGAGGCCTACGTCTACCTCTCGTGGGTGCAGGCCGCCGACCGCGCGCCCGACGCGCACTACGTCATCCACCACGCCGGCGGCGACAGCCACGTGCGCGTCGACCAGCGTCGCCACGGCTCGACCTGGGTGCTCGTCGG
>DDTA01000340.1:0-19880 GCA_002344285.1 Myxococcales bacterium UBA2376 | reverse complement strand
GCCGCCGACGGCAACGACGACGTCGGCACGCGCTCGCGCTTCGCGGCGTGGGACCACGAGGCCGGCGAGGACGCGGTCTACGTCGCATGGCACACCAACGCGCCCAGCCCGGCGCGCGGCACGTCGTCGTTCGCGTACGGCCCGAGCGCGTACGGCCCGCTCTCGGAGTTCAGCGGCGTGCCCGGCTCGCTCCAGCTCATGGACGCGATCCACGACGAGCTCATCGCCGATCTCCGCGCCTCGTGGGAGCCGACCTGGCAGGACCGCCAGCAGCACACGGCGTACTTCGGCGAGGTCAACCCCAGCCACAACCCGGAGATGCCGGCGACGCTGATCGAGATCGCGTTCCACGACACGCTCGCCGACGCCAACGCGCTACGCGAGCCGGCGTTCCGTCACCTCGCGTCGCGCGCGATCGCCCAGGGCATCGCGAAGTACTTCGCCGCGCGCGATGGGACGAGCCTGACCTTGCCGCCGGGTGCGCCCACGGCGCCGCGCGCGCGCTGGAAGGACGGCGCGCTCGAGCTGTCGTGGTCGCCGCCCGCCGACGATCCGGCCGGCGGCGATTCGCCCGCCGGCTACACCGTGCACCTGTCGCCCGACGGGCGCGCGTTCGACGACGGGCGTCCGGTCGACGCCGGCGCCACGAGCCTCGCGATCCCGGCGGCGGAGCTGGGCGCGGCGCGCTTCGCCCGCATCACGGCGCACAACGCGGGCGGGCGCTCGCGGCCGTCGTCGGTCGTCGGCGCCGACGGCCTGAGCGCGGCGGTGCCCGACGTGCTCGTGGTCACCGGCTTCACGCGCCTCGACGGCACGATGCTCTTCCGCGAGGACCTGTCGAGCCGCTCGCTCGGCACGCTCGATCGCGCCTTCGAGGCGCGCATCAACGACGGCAGCCACGGCGCGCGCGTCGCGCAGGCGCTGTCGCTCGCCGGCTACGGCTCCGCGATCGCGTCGATCGACGCCGTGCGCGCGGGCGCCGTCGCGCTCGGCGACTTCCGCGCCGTCGTGTGGCTCACCGGCGAGGAGATCGCGCCGCTCACCGCCGAGGATCGCGGCATGCTCGCGGCGTACCTCGACGGCGGCGGCGCGCTCGTCCTCTCAGGCGCCGAGGCCGCGGCCGGGCTCGCCACCGACGACGCGGCCTTCCTCGAGAGCCTGGGCGCGACGTTCGTCGCCGACGACGCCGGCACCTACGCGCTCGCCGGCGCCGCCGCGCTCGCCGGCGAGACCTTCACGTTCGACGACACCGGGCCGGGCGGCTACGACGCCGACGCGCCGGACGTGCTCGCCCTTGCCGGCGCCGCGACCCCGCTGCTCACGTATCCCGACGGCGGCGTCGCCGCGCTGGTGTCGACCGCGCCGCGCCGCGCGGCCGTCCTCGGCTTCCCGGTGGATCCGGTCCCGACCGTCGCGGCGCGCGCGCGCATCCTCGCCGCCGCGCTCGCCGCCCTCGGCCTCGCGCCGGAGCCCGATCCGGAATCGACGGACGAGCCAGGCGGGTGCTGCGACAGCGGCGGCGCCGGCGGCGATCCGCGTGGCGCCGTGCTTCTCGTTCTCGCGGTGGCCGCCCTCCTCTTGACGCGCCGCCCCAGCCTCACGACTATCCGGCCCCATGGCTTCCGCCGCCGCTGTACCCGCTGACGACGTCGACCGCACCATCACGGCATTCACGCGCCTCGATCAGCGCGGCGACAAGAAGGCGATGAACAAGCTGGCCGCGCGTCTCCAGCGCGAGCAGCCGTACCTCCTCCAGTACGCGGCGTCGACCCGCGCCGAGCACGGCGACAAGGTCGGCGAGGCCGCCGTCTTCTACGCGACGCTGGTGTGGGCGATGTTCGATCGCAAGCACGAGGGCACGCTGCCGCGCCTCACCGCCCAGAACCTCGCCGACGCCGACACCGTCGTGACGACCGGCCTGGCCTCGGTCGAGGGCCTCGCCGACAAGCCCATCCACGAGCGCGTCGCTCCCGCGCTCGTCGACGCCCAGCCCAACATCATCGCCAAGCTGCGCGAGCTCGTCGAGGAAGACGTGCGCGAGGCCGCGATGGCCGCCGAGACCGCCGCCGTCATCTACAAGCCGACCCAGGTCGTGATCGAGGCCTTCGACGCCGCCCTCACCGGCCGCCGCGCCGGCGAGGTCCAGGGCACCGTCGTCAACGACACGCCCAAGGTCGGCCGCAACGATCAGTGCCCCTGCGGCTCCGGCAAGAAGTACAAGAAGTGCCACGGCGCCGCGGCCTGACCCGGCCGTTCCACCCGTTCACGCTGAGCGAGGGCTCGCCTCAGCGAGCCCGAGTCGAAGGGCCGTCGCGGATGGTGGCGCTCGCGACGCTCGTCGTGGCCTTGCTCGCGGCGCTCACGTGCTCGTCGCTGCCGCTGGCGCGCGCCGACGAGCCCGCGCCGCCGCCGCCGCCCGCCAAGCGCAAGAGCGCCCTCGTCTCGTTCGGCCTCGTCGTCGGCGGGCTGGCCGTCTGCGCTGGTGCCGAGGCTGGCCAGCGCAAGCTCTACGATGCCGACCACGAGAAGTCCGGTCGGCTCGTCGAGGGGGCCAAGTGGGTCGTCTGCACGCTGGGGCCGTCCGCTGGTCAGATCTACGGCGAGGCGTGGGGACAGGTGGCGATCTGGAGCGGTCTGCGCGCGGCGGGCTTCGCGACCGTCATGCTCGGCCACGCCACCGACGAGAATCCCAAGCTGCGCGACCGTCTGCAGTTCGTCGGCGCGTGGACCGTGTTGATCTCGATCATCGTCGACCTGTCGCTCGCGCCGTCGGCCGCGCGCAAGTACAACGATCGGCACGCGCCCGTCACGATCACGCCGGTCCCGATGTCGACGCCGAGCGGGCCCGCGCTGGGTCTCTCCCTCGGCGGCTCCTTCTGATCGCTACTTGCCGAAGTTGTCGAGCTTGATCCAGGGCCCGGCGGTGTACGGGAACGACTGATCGAAGTGGACGTGCGCGACGTACCAGACCGCGACGTCCTGGCTCTCGAGCGGCTCCCTGCCGACGTACGCGGCGGGGAACGGCGCGGCGCCCGCCGCCGAGCGCGGCGAGAACGGCGCCCACTCGCCGTCGTGGTAGCGCACCGCGAACAGCTCGGCGTCGTCCCACGTGTGCGGGCGCAGGTTCACCGCCGAGCCGGTGCCGAAGTCGATCTGGCGCCACACGAAGCCGTGCTCGTCGGCCTCGCCGGTGTGCGGGAACCATCCCTCCTCATCGACACGCACCCAGCCGCCGTCGGCGAAGTACTCGAGCGCGTCGTGGCCGGCGCCGTCGAGGTCGAAGTCGAAGCGCCAGTGCGGGTGGTACGTGTGCTGGTCGTGCACGCCGGTGCCGTAGATCGTGAGCCACGGGCACAGTCGCCCGTCGTCGTGGAAGCGCCACAGCTGCATGTAGCTGTAGGGCCCGACGACGAAGTTGGCGGACAGCTCGATCCCGCCGCGGAACGGCTGCACCCGCACGTTGCCGGCGAGCGAGCGCGTGCCCAGCGGCACCCACCACGGACCGCGCGTGTCCAGGCCGTCGCTGCCGACCTCGAGGTCGTCGCGCTGGTGGTCGATCGTCACGTACGGCATCGACGCTTCCCAGAGGACGCGCCGGCCCTTGTACTCGGCGAGGTACACCATGATCCCGGCCGACTCGGTGAGTCGCCAGTGGAACTTCCAGTTGGCTTCGGCGATGACGTTGCTCATGGGATCCGGCCTCACCACTGCGACGCGGGCACGACCGCGGTGACGGTGTTGTCGAGGAGATCGACGACGGCGACGATCGACGGGTGGCCTCCGGGGCGTCCGAACACGACCGCCGCGGAGCGCCGCTCGTACGCCAGGTCGCTCGGGTCCTTGCCCCAGTAGTGCATGGCGACGAGCGGCTCGTCGCCGAGCGACAGCTTCTCGCGCACCCGCTCGTCGACGACGGCGACCGACATCGCCACCGACTCCTCCTCGCGCGACAGCATCGGCTGCGCCCTGGTGACGTCGAGGTGCGCGACGACGCCGGCGTCGAGATCGACACACGCGTCGACCGAGCGATCGGCGGCGTAGTCGTAGACCACGACGCGCGCGAGCCGGTGCCCCGCCATCCAGTGCGGCGGCTTGACCACGAGCGGCTCGGTGGCGATGACGCGGTAGCGCCCGACCTTCGCCATGCCCATCACGCGCCGGTCCTCGGTCAGGGTGCGCACGGCGTCGGCGACCTCGCCGGGCGTGAGCGGCGCGAACAGCCCCGGGTCCGACGCGATGACGTCGATCGCGAGCGAGGTGGGCGCCTTCGCTCGCTTGGCCGGCCCGGCCGGCGCGGCGGCCTTCTTGGGCGCGCCCTTCGCGGCGGTGGCCGCCGACCTGGACGCCTTGGGAGCGGGCTTGGCCGCGGGTCTGGCCTTGGCCTTGGCGGGCTTCTTTGCCATGGCGCGGACTATACACAGGAGATCGCCCGGGTTTCGGGAGCTGGGGCGTATTCCCGCTTTCATAGACCGCCGGCCCGCCTCGTCCGTCGAAAGGAGAATGGCGCGGCTTCTCCTCGGCTCCCTCCTGTCCCTCTCGCTCCTCACCTCCGGCTGCTCCACGGCCTACGCCGACCGGGTGGCACCGCCCCGCATGCTCGTCCCCATCGCCGTCGCGCCCGACGCCATCCGCTCGCCGTACTCGGTCGAGCTCGTCACCTCCGATGGCGACACGCTCGCCACCTACATGCAGAAGGGCCGCTTCTACGTCCACGGCGCCCACGGCCAGCGCTACACGATCCGCGTCACCAACCCGACCAGCCAGCGCATCGAGGCGGTCGTCTCGGTCGACGGCCTCGACGTCGTCGACGGCGAGAGCGGCGACCTCCGCAAGCGCGGCTACGTGGTCCCCCCGCACGGCACGGTGCACATCGAGGGCTGGCGCACGTCGCTGTCCGACGTCGCGTCGTTCCGCTTCTCGTCGGTGAAGGGCAGCTACGCCGGCAAGAAGGGCAAGGCCCGCAACGTCGGCGTCATCGCCGTCGCGATCTTCGCCGAGCAGGCCGCGCCCCAGATCATCGTCGACGAGCCCGACGACTACTACTACGACGGCGACGGCTACTACGGCGACGAGGTCGAGGGTTACCTCGATCGCGGCTCGCGCGCGCCCGCCGGCGTCGGCGGCGCCAAGGGTCGGGTCGCCGCCAAGCGTCCTGCCCCGCCACCGCCGGAGGCCACCGGCACGCGCCAGGGCGGCGGCGACGGTGCCGCCGACTCGGCCGAGGCGGAGGCGCCGTCGCGCGTCACCGTCGGCGGCAGCGCCGGCGGCGCGGTCGCGCCCACGTCGCGCGACGAGCGTTGCTGCACCAAGCCGGCCGAGCGCGAGCGCCTCGGCCTGGGCACCGAGTTCGGCGAGTCGCGCCACTCGGCCGCGAGCTACACCCGCTTCGTCCGCTCGAGCGACCGCCCGGTCGCCGTCGCCGAGCTCCGCTACAACGACACCGCCGGCCTGAAGGCGCTCGGCATCCTCGTCGAGCCGCTCCCCGACGCCGACGAGCTCATGACCCGCGAGACCGCCGATCCGTTCCCCGGCGACCGCGGCTTCGCCCGCCCGCCCGCCGGCATCCGCTGATTCGTCGCGACGCCGTCAGGGCGGCGCGGTCGGCGTGGGGCAGGGCGAGCCGTCGGCGCGCCCCGCGAACGCGGTCGTCATCGACTCGTGATCGACGACGATCGCGAGCGGGCCCTTCCAGGTGGAGGAAGGCGACATCGCCCAGCGCCAGCGCACCGGCTGCGGGGCGGCGCCGCCGCAGGTGATCGGGACGTCGGCGCGGCAGCCGCAGATCGTGACGACCTTCGACGCCGTCTCGCGCGACGTGATCATCAGCGCCGAGACGCCGCCGGCGCCGTCCTCGGCGAGGCGCCACGGGTTGGAGACGCCGCAGACGAGGTAGCTCTCGGGGGCGAGCAGGGTGCGCGCGCCCGCGGCCTCGACGAGCTGCCACGTGTCGCCGTCCTCGCGACCGCGCGCGTCGAAGTAGTCGGCGGCGAACGCGGGCTCGCGCAACCCCTGCTCCGCCAGCGCCCGCTGGAGGTGCGCCTCGTTGCGCTCGGCCACCGCCTTCTCCTCGGCCTGCGCCTCGGCGTAGGTCACACACGCGGAGGCGGCCGGCGCCGTCGACGACGTGGCCTTGCCGCCGCCGCCACAACCGGCGGCGAGCGCGAGGGCGAGCGCGGCGGGTGCGCGCATGGTCAGTCCGGACAGTCGTCGAACGGGTTCTTGATCCCGGGGATGCACTTCACGGTGCGCGTCATCGAGCAGATCGCGACCTCGGTCCGGCCGTCGAAGACGAGGTCGACGTAGCCCGGATCGTAGCCGGGGAGCGTGCACTTCACGCGCACGCGCGAGCCCTTGGGCTCCTCCAGGTTGGTGCCGCCGGGGCCACGGTACGACTGGTCGACGTAGATGACGCCGCCGTTGGGGCGCGTGATCACCTCGATGCTGACGTTGCCGCGCTCCTCCGGCGTCCGGCCGATGCCGCCGTCGCGTCGCGGCGCGGGCCCGGGACCGGCGTCGCGGTTGCGGTTGATGACGACGCGGCCCGCGTCCGCGACCCCCGCGTCGTCCGGGATCTCGACGACCGCGGTCGCGTCGACGGGGATCTCGATCACGTCGTCGTTCGCGTCGACCGTGACCTCCGCGATCACGGCCGCGTCGCGCGGCCCGTCGACGGTCGCCTCGTCCCCGTCCTTCCCGCCGAGCACGAGCGCGGCGGCGACACCGGCGGCGCCGAAGAGCAGGATCGCGCCCACCGCCAGCGGCCAGCGCGAGCGCGCCGGCGCGACCGGCACGTCCTCGTCGAGCTGGAAGGTCTGGGCGCGCGGCTCGCGGGTCACGAACGCCGGCTCGTTGGCGACGCGACGCCGGCCGCCGGTGATGTCGGTGTCCGACGCGGTCACCGGCGCGAGCGGCGGCGGCGGGGCGGAGTCGATCGTCGCGCGCGGCGGCCGCACCGTCTCGGCGTTGGGCCCGCTCGCGGCGCCCGGCGGCAGCGGCTGGAGTTGCATCGCGGCCTTCTGCGCGGTGACGCTCGACGACACCGGCTGCGACAGCTCGATCGTGCCCGAGATGCCCTTGATGGCGTCGTACAGCTCGCGCATCGTCTGGTAGCGTTGCTCGCGCTTCTTCGCGAGCGCGCGCATCACCACCGCCTCGACCTCGGGCGCGATGGTCAGATCCGGCCGGATCTTCGACGGCGGCTCGATCGGATCGAGCATCTGCATCGCGAGCGTGCGCACCATGCTCTCGGACTTGTGCGGCACGCGGCCGGTGAGCATCTCGTACATGATCGTGCCGAGCGCGTAGACGTCGACGCGGCCGTCGGTGTCGCCGCGGCCTGCCGCCTGCTCGGGCGCCATGTACTCGGGCGTGCCGAACACCGCGCCGGCGCGCGTGAGGCGCGGCCCCTCGACCGGCGCGTTCTGGTCGATCGGCGACACCTTCGCGATGCCGAAGTCGACGATCTTCACGAAGTCGCGCCGGCCGTCGCGGTTGATGAGGAAGATGTTCTCGGGCTTGAGGTCGCGGTGGACGATGCCCTTGGCGTGGGCGGCGTCGAGGGCCTGTGCGATCTGCGCGGCGATCGGCAGGATGCGCTCGAGCGGCAGCGGCGCCGACAGCTTGATCGCCGACGACAGGGTGGAGCCGTCGACGTACTCCATCACCGAGTAGGTGAGGCCGTCGGGCGTGGTGCCGAAGTCGGTGACGTCGACGATGTGGGGGTGGCCGATGCGCGACGCCGCCTTGGCCTCCTGGACGAAGCGCTTGATCGTGCTCTGGTCGCGCGCGACCTCGCGCTTGAGCACCTTCACCGCGAGCGGGCGCTCGATGACGAGGTGGCGCGCGGCGTAGACCACGCCCATGCCGCCCTCGCCGATCTTGCGCTCGATCAGGTAGCGGCCGTCGAGGGTCTGCCCGACCAGGCGCTCGTAGATCGCGCCGGTGTCGGTCTGGAGCAGCGCCTTGACCGCCTCTTCACCGTCGTGCGCCGAGATCGCGCGCGGCTGGTGCGAGATGGCCTCGGGCGGGATCGACAGGCGCTGGCCGTCGAACGGGCAATAGCCTGCCTCGCTATAGAACTGATGACAGCTGGGGCACCAGTAACGAGCCACGTGGGTTCAGGGACCACGGCCGGTGCGGACGTCGTCGTACTCCGAGGTGCGGAAGTACGTGAAGACCTCGCCCTCGGCGCCGACCATCAGCACCTTCTTGGTGCCGGTCGCGCCGAACGGCGCCACGGTGACGCTCTTGCCGAAGCGCTCCTCCTCGACCGGCTCGGCCGGGCGCAGCGTCATCGCCAGCTCGAAGCCCGGCGCCGGCGTGGTCACGAAGCGATAGATGTAGACCGAGCCGCCGTTGGACACGCCGTCGGGGTCGCTGCGCGGCGCGCCGACGATGAGCTCGGGCACGCCGTCGTCGTCGAACAGGTCGGCGACGGCGATCGCGTCCCCGAACTCGCTGCCGGCGACGCCCGGCGTGACCTCGGCGGCGCCGCCGCCGCCGAAGCGGACGAACACCTTGTTGAGCGCGGGCGCCGAGTAGACCAGGTCGTCGAGGTTGGCGCCGGGCGCGGGGTCGACCACGTCGGGGAACTGCGCCGCCATCATGCGCGCACCCAGGTCGGTCGCGCCCTCGGCGGAGGTGATGCGGCCCAGCGCGGCGACGTTGGCCTCGCAGCTCTGCGTGGTCTCGTAACCCTGGGTCACCTGCGCCGGGTCGAGGATCAGGATCTCCGACTGGCCGTCGCGGAGCTCCTCGCCGACCGCGATGAGGATCTCGGGGCCGGGGTTGGCCTCGGTGACGTCGGCGACGATCGCCGAGTACGACCAGTCGAAGAGCGTGTCGCCGGCGCGGCAGCCCTTGATCGCGAACGTCGAGCCGGCGTCGGGCTCGGAGTAGTCCTGGATGACGACGAGCTGCGGGCCGCGCGCGAGCACCAGCTCCTTCACCGTGTCGCTGCCGAACCCGGGCAGGGTCGCGAACGTGACGCCCTCGGCGTAGATGTTGTGGCGCATCGTGCCGTTGACGTCGTGCTGCGCCGGCAGGACGACCGACTTCACCGGCGCGAGCGTGCGGCCGTCGAAGACCGCGACCCGGGTGGGGTCGACGTTCTCGCCCATGACGACGGTGAACGCGACGCGGTCGCTGTCGGGATCGAGCGCCAGCGCCGGTCGCTCCGGGAAGCCGGCGAACGACAGGGTCACGCGCGGATCGAAGTGCTCGACGGCGCGGCGGTGGCCCTCGTCGTCGTAGCCGAGCGTCGACAGGCTCGCGCGCGACTTGCCGAGCACGAAGGCGGAGGCGCCGACGTCGCGCGACTGCATGCCGACGAGCGCCACGCCGTACTGGCGCGAGTCGGTCACCTCGGGCTTGGTGACGCGGTCGACCCAGGCCTCGTCGGCGAGCTCGTCGAACTGCGCCCAGTTGCACGCGCCGAGCGAGAGCGCCGCGGTGGCGGCGGCCAGCGAGATCTTCACCATGACAGCTCCATGCTCAGGCCGCCGTACTCGGGGCCGATGACCGGGGTGAGCGCGAGCGCGCGGACATCGAGCGTCGCGGTCGACGGCGCACCCTTGTCGCGGAACGTGTAGTAGATGGCGGCCAGCCCGATGATGCCGGCGAGGCCGTACGCCGCGTTGGCGCCGATCGCCATGTACTTGCCCTTCTGGAAGCGCGGGTCGTCCTGATCGATGGGGGGGTTGCCCATGTCGATCGCGGCGCGGAGATCGTCGTGGATCTTGTTGGCCTCGAGGCCGAGGTAGATGCCGCCGCCCAGGAACGCCGCCGAGAAGACGTACGCGACCACCGCGTCGCCGCGGCCCGGCTTCTTGGCGAGCATCGCCTTCACCGAGATCTCGGTCTTGGCCTGCACGTCGACCGTCGTCGTGTACGGCTTGTAGCCGGGGCGGCGCACGGTGATGCGGCGGCGGCCCTCCTTGATCGGCTTGCGGCACGGCCCGCGCGGACACACGACCACGCCGTCGACGAGGATCTCGCTCGCCTCGATGCCGACGCCGCGCACGTTCAGGTAGCCGACCGGCGCGCCCTTGAGCGTCGAGTTGATCTCGTGGGTCTCGCCCGCGATCACCTCGATCTCGTGCTGCGACTCCTCGTAGCCGTCGGCCGAGATCCACACCGTGTGCTTGCCCGGCTTGAAGTTGCCCGAGAACGGCGTCTTGCCGATCGCGCCCACGTTCTTGTCGTCGAGGAAGATGTCGGCGCCGGGGACGTTCGACTTGATCTCGAGCCAGCCGAGGTAGTCCTCCTCGGACAGCACGATCTGCAGCACCATCAGGCGCGACGGATCGGCCGAGGTGCGCCCCTCCTTGCTCTTGTACCCGCGCTTCTCGACGAGGTACTGGAACTCGCCGTCCATCGTGCCCGACCACGGCGTCTGCGCGAACGGGCCCTTCTCCTTGCCGTTGATGTAGATGTTGGCGCCCTGCGGCTCGCTCTCGATGACGACGAGGCCGCGCACCTTGACCTCGCCCAGGGCCTGCACCTGCTCCGACGGCGGCGGCGGCTGGGCGCCGGTCGGATCGCCCGGCGGTGGCGCCTTGGCGAGGCGCTGGAGCTCCTCCTCGAGCACGGCGATCGTCTTCTCGACGTCCTTGCGATCGTCGGCCTTGGGATCCTCGGTGACGTACTTCTTGTAGTAGTCGACGGCGAGCTGGTACGCGGCGGGGTCGGCTGTCTTCTTCCCCTTCATGTGGTACGCGGCGCCGACGTTGTAGAGGAACTGCGCCATGCGCCGCGCCTCGTACGCCTTCTTGAAGCCGGCCGCGGCGTCGTCGTAGTTGCCCGCGAGGTACGAGCCCTGCGCTTGATCGAAGGCGGCCTGCGCGGCCTTCCACTCGGCGCTCTGCGCGCGGGCCGTACCGGAGGTGACGGCGAGCGTGAAGGCGAAGGAAAAGACAAGGCCAAGAAAGGAGATAGCGCGTAGTTTCATACCAGCCACCCTCGGCCGGATAGGATATCGCGGTCGCCCGCGCCGCGCCACTCTGACCCCCGCTCAGCGGCCGTGAGCCCTCAGGGCGGGAACACCGCGGATGTGCCCTCCAGCACGAGGAAGCCCCGCAGGATGTCCGCCACGTAGATCCGGCGGCGCGCGACGTCGAGGTCGAGGCCGATCGCGCCCGAGAAGTACCCGGCGGTCGCGATCTCCTCGCTCCACGTGTTGAAGTAGCCGATCTGCGTGGGCGTGGCGGGGTCGGTGATGTCGAGCACGCGGATGCCGTCCTGGTAGTGCGAGAGGTAGACGGTCGGGCCGACGGCCATCACGTTGTGGGTCGATATGTCGTCGCGCAGGTGCCAGTCGCCGAGCGTGGCGAGGTAGGTCGGTGAGGCCGGATCGCCGTCGAGGAGGCGGACGCCGGACGCCGGGCCCGCGAACTCGTCGCCGTGGACGATGACGGGCCGGCCGCCGACCTGCGTCGCCCAGGGCGAGTGCCAGTACCGGGTCGGCTCCCGCGTCGTGCGGCCGAGCTCGACCGGCGCCGTCGGCGTCCGGCAGTCGACGACGACGAGCCCGTAGAGGAACGCGCTGAGGTAGGCGATGCCCCCGGCGACGTGGAGGTCGTGGAAGCCGGCGATCGAGAGGTTCGGCACCACGAGCTCGCTGCGGTACACCGGCGCGCGCGGATCGGCGAGGTCGTAGAGGGTGAGCTTCGGCGACGTGCCGTCGACGAAGTACGCCATGGTCCCCTCGATGAAGAGCGTGTGCGCCGGCGCCGGGATCGTGGCCACCACCGACGCCGAGGCGGGCGCGGTGACGTCGATCACCTCCGAGGGCGAGCCGGCGAGCACGGCGTAGCGGCGGCCGGCGACCTCGAGGAGCTTCACGTCGTTGAAGTAGTTGTCCTCGGCCGGGACGTACGAGCCGGCGACGACCGGCGCCGCCGGGTTCGCCACCGAGAGGATGCGCAGGCCGCCGACGCCCATGGCGACGTACGCGTGGTCACCGGTGGCGCGCACGTTCAGCGGGCGACCGTCGAGGGCGAGCTCGCCGAGCAGCGTCAGGTGCTGACCCTCGCTCTCACCGGCGATGCGGCGCGTGGGCGCGACCTCGAACGGGTACGGCTCGCGGCAGTCATCCTCGTAACACTCGACCAGCGAGCCGCGCAGCGTCCCGTCGGGGAGGACATCGCAGACGTCCATCGCGCGCAGGCTCCACAGACTGGAGAACGGGTTGAAGCTCGAGCGGCGGATGATGAGATCGTCGGCAGTGAGCGTGTGCGGGACCTGCGCCTCGTCGAGGAAGTCGTCGACGAAGGTGCGCAGCACGCCGCCGGGCGCGTCGGTGCGCAGCCGGAGGCGGACCCAGACGTTGGTGCGGGCGAAGCCGGCCATCGAACCCGCGCGGCACGGCGTGCGCGGGAACTCGGAGCCCTCGTCGAACAACCCCTCGAACGGATCGGGCGGAATCTCCGTTGCGTCGGTGCCCGCGTCGACGGCGGCGTCGGCGGGGAAGACCTCGTCACCGCCGCCGCACGCGGGAGTGGCGGCGACGGCGAGGCAGACGAGGAGGAGACCGCGCGGACGCGCCATGGCCGCATCCTCGATCGCATGCTGGCCGTCATGCGGAGAACTCCTCTGGCAGTCGTTGGCGCGTTGCTGCTGTGCGTTGCCGGATCGGCTGTCGCACAGCGGCCCGAGGCCCGATCAGAAGCGGCCGCCGAGGCTCACGCCGCCGTAGCCCGGTCCCAGCGTCGGCTGGAGCGCGACCGCGCGCACGTCGATGGTCCCCGTCGACGGCGGGCCCTTGTCGCGGAAGGTGTAGTAGACGGCCGACAGCCCGACGACGCCGGCGAGGCCCCAGCCGCCGTAGGCGCCGTACTTGATGTTGTCCTTCTGCTCGAAGTGCTTGTCACCGGCGACGAGGTCGTTGGAGTAGATGAAGGCGTAGGTCGCGCCGCCGGCGATCGCCGCCGCGAAGACGTAGGCGACGACGGCGTCGGTGCGCGACGGCTTCTTGCGCAGGTTCGGCTTGATCGACAGCTCGGTCTTGGCCTGGACGTCGACGCGCGTGCGGTACGTCTTGTAGCCGTTGCGGGCGACCGACACCGTGTGCGTGCCCTCGGCGACGGGCTTCCGGCACGGCGCGCGCTCGCACACGAGCTCGCGGTCGACGTAGACGCGCGCGCCGTCGAGCCCGGAGCCGCGGATGTCGAGGTAGCCGACCGGCGTGCCCGACAGGTCGGCGACGATCTCGTGGGTCTCGCCGGCGATGATCTCGATCTCGTGCTTGGTCTCGTCGTAGCCGTCGGCCGAGATCCAGACCGTGTGCTTGCCGGGCTTGAGGTTGCCGGAGAACGGCGTCTGGCCGATCGCGCCTGAGGCCTTGTCGTCGAGGAAGATGTTGGCGCCCGGGACGTTGGCGCGGATCTCGAGCCAGCCGAGGTAGTCCTCCTCGGAGAGCACGACCTGCAGGATGACGAGTCGGTTGGGATCCGGCGACAGCGTCGACTCCTTCGACTTGTGGCCGCGCTTCTCGATGAGGATGCGGTGCGTGCCGTCGAGCGAGCCCGACCACGGGGTCTGCGCGAACACGCCGTTCTTCTTGTCGTCGAGGTAGATGTTGGCGCCCTGGGGCTCGGTCTCGATGACGACGAGCGAGCGCGTCTTCTGCTCGAGCTTCTGCACCTCCTCCGACGGCGCCGGCGGCGCCTCGGGCGTCGCGCCCTTCATGCGCTCGATCTCCTTGGCGATGATGCCGATCGCCTTGTCGACCTCGGACCGGTCCTGCGCCTTGGGCACGGCGACGAGGTACTTCTTGTAGTACTCGACCGCCTTCTCGTACGACGCCACGTCGCTCTGCTTCTTGCCCTTCAGGTAATACGCGGTGCCGACGTTGTAGAGGAGATCGGGCAGCTGGCGCGCCTCGTACGCCGCCTTGAACTTGTCGGCGGCGCCGTCGAAGTTCCCGGTGGCGATGTCGCGCTGCGCGTCATCGAACAGCGACTGCGCTCGCTGCAGCGCGTCCTGCTGCGCGGCGGCGGGGAGAGCACAGACCAGGACCATGACCAGGGCGAGGAGGAAGCGCGCCATACCGACGCAGCTTACCACCGTGCCTCGGCTGGCAACCCGCTACCCGAGGAATGTCACGTTGGCGTCGATCGGGGCGCGGCTCGTGCGGAACTGGTTCGTCGCCGACGCCTCGTCCTCGAAGCCGAGCGCGATGCCGAACAGGATGTCGAGCTCGGCGGTGAAGCCGAGGTGCTCGCGCAGCACCTTGGGGTAGGCGGCGATCGACGCCATCGAGCAGGCGGCCAGCCCCTCGGCGGTGACCGCGGCGAGGAGCTGCCCGAGCCACACGCCGATGTCGATGAGCGCGTACGGGCCCAGGCGGCGGTCGACGGCGACGACGGCGAGGTGCGGCGCGTCGAACACCTGGTAGTTGCGCAGCCACGCGTCGTAGCGGCGGGCCTTGTCGTCGCGCGCGATGCCCATCGCGCCGTAGAGCGCGAAGCCGCACGCGCGGCGGTGCGAGAGGTACGGCTCCGGGTAGTCGAGCGGGAAGGGCACGTCCGGCGACGGCAGGCCGCTCTTCGCCGCGGTGACGAGCGCGTCGCGCACCACGTCGGTCTTCGGCGGCTCGGTGACGACGACACGCCACGGCTGCGTGTTGCACCACGACGGCGCGTGCTGCGCCGCGGCGAACACGGCGGCGAGCCGCTCGCGCGGGACGGGCGACGGCAGGAAGGCGCGCACGCTCTTGCGGGCGCCGAGCACGCGGGTGACCGTCTCGAGATCGGGCGTCACGGGTTGGCTCCGGACTTGCCGCCGGTCTGGGCGCCGCGGTTCGGGTGCGACGCGTGCAGCTCGCGAAAACGGTAGATGCCGGTCGAGTGGTGATCGGAGAACGCGATCGAGACGCCGTAGTTCCCGACCAGGCTCATGCTGGTCACGGTGATGTCCTCGGGCACGCTCGCCGGATCGAGGAGGCGCTCGCCCGTCGCCTCCGACTGGCAGTACGCGCACGTGCAGCGCTGGCGCAGCGTCCGCGCGCTCCACAGGTCCTCCACTCCTTCATCCCAGACGAAGCGCACCTCGGCCTTGCCGAGGCCGACGATCTCGAGGGGCATGGGCATCGCCCGATGCTTTAGCACTCTTTGTTCGCGCGGCGCGCGGGTCAGCGCGGGGTCGGACAGGCGTTCTCGATCGAGGCGCATTCGGCCGGCTGATCGATCGTCAGCGAGCCCGGCGGCAGCGGCTGCCCGGCGAGCGCGCACGTGATCGTGTACTCGAGCTCGGTCACCTCGCGCTCGACCGCGTCGAGGCACGCGCGCAGATCGGAGATGGTCTTGCTGCAGCCCGACGACTCGTAGTCAGCGACGGCGCTGCAGCCGGCGGAGGCGACGATCGACGCGACCGCCGACTGCACCTCGGCGGGCGGGTTGTTGATGCAGTCGTCGACGTAGTCGCCGCACGCCGCGGCGGTCTCCGAGTGCTCGACGCCGAGCGCGGTGCAGGCGATGCGCACGAAGAGCGAGCCGCGGTACTGATCGAGGAGGTAGTCCTCGAACGCCGAGCACACCTTGGCGGCGGCGGCGTCACCGGCGGCGGCGAGCGTCGCTCGCTCGTCGACGTCCGACGGAAACCAGTCGCCGGCGCCGCCGCAGGCAGACGTGGCGATCGAGAGCGCGAGCAATGGAAGATAGGTGAGTCCCCTCATGGCCCCCCACTGGTTCAACCGCCGTGCCGGCGGCTTGCCTCACCAGTATCAACGAGTTGATGCGGGGGCGGTGGCCAGACTCTGCCGGATCCCGCCAGGCTCACTGACACCTACACCCAGCACGGCGCACGTCGCGCGGATCGCGTCGTCGAGGAGGGCGAGCATGTCGGTCGCGCGCGCGAACGGGTTGCGGTAGCGGCGCGCGCCGATGCCCGTGCGCAGCCGGAGAACCTCGTCGAGGATCCGGTGGTGCCGCGGATCGAGGACGTCGCGCATCCGCCGCGCCGCCTCGGTCTTCGACACGATGGCCCCGTCGACGGCGGTCACGTACTGGCGCGGCACGCCGAGCGCGCCCCACTGGACCCGGCGCGGGTGGACACACGACGCACGGAAGAACGGGTTGCGGCGCGCGCTGGCGAGCCACGGTCGCCAGTACGCGTCGAGGTTGGCGACGAGGTAGGCGGTCAGCTCGGCGCGCGGCACGTCGCGCACGAGCGCGCGCGGCGAGGGGCCGCGCACGGCGAGGCCCGCGCGGTGGAGCGTCGCGGCGGTGATCGGATGGAGCGTCGGGAGTGCGCCGCGCGTGGTCCAGGTGACGGACAGCGGCGCCGGTACGCGCGGGCGCTGGTGCGGCGCGAGCGGACGGCGGGTGACGACGACGAGGTCGACGTCGCTCACCGACGGCTGGAAGTCGCCGAGCACGAGGGAGCCCTCGACCCAGGCCGCCTCGACCTGGCCGGGCAGCTGTTCGTCGGCGACGGCGAGGAAACGCGCGATCGAGGCGGCGGCGTCGGCGGGGAGGTCGCGAGCCCGGAGGATGCCCATCGTCCGGGAAACGCCCGGGCCGTGACGCTTCATCCCGCGCCGGCTGCTGCGGGCGCGCGGGTGCGCTACCGTACGTGGGTGGGGCGTCCGGGCGCGGTCGACGCGCTGGCAGAGCGGTTCGAGGTCCGGGCGTTGCTCGGCAGCGGCGGCATGGGCAGCGTGCACCGGGTGCTCGATCGCGCGCGCGGCCACGAGGTCGCGCTCAAGGTGCTCGAGTCCGCCGGCGGACGCGAGCTCTATCGCTTCAAGCGCGAGTTCCGGCTGCTCGCCGACATCGTCCATCCCAACGTCGTTCGCCTGCACGAGCTGTACACGGCGGGTGACGCGTGGATGTTCACGATGGAGCTCGTCGAGGGCGTGCCGTTCCACCGCTGGGTGCGGCCGGTCGAGCTCGAGCCCGAGGACGACGAGCTCACGCGCCCCCGCCCGCGGCCGCCCGAGGAGCGGGTGGCGTTGCCGGGACGGCTCGACGAGCGGCGCCTGCGCGATGCGCTCGCCCAGCTCGCCGACGGGCTGCACGCGCTGCACGGCACCGGCAAGCTCCACCGCGACATCAAGCCGACCAACGTCCTGGTCTCGCCCGAGGGGCGGGTCGTGATCCTCGACTTCGGGCTCGTGGCCGACCTGGCCAGCGTCAAGCCCGATCACACGCACGAGAACGCGGCAGTCGGCACGCCGATGTACATGTCGCCCGAGCAGGCCGCCGACCTGCCGCTCACCGAGGCCAGCGACTGGTACGCGGTCGGCGTGATGCTCTACGAGGTGCTGGCCGGCGTGCGTCCGTTCTTCGGACAGGCGATGCAGGTGCTCGTCGACAAGCAGCGCAAGGAGCCGCCGCCACCGAGCACGTTCGCGGCCGGCGTGCCCCGCGATCTGGAGGCGCTGTGCCAGGCGCTCCTGTCCCGCGATCCGCGCGAGCGCCCCGACGGCGCGGCGGTGCTGGCCGCGCTCGGCCGGCAGCCCTCGGGGACGACGGAGCGGCTGCGCGCGGCGGCGCGGACGATGCCGTTCGTCGGGCGGGCCGAGGAGCTGTCGGCGTTGCGGGCCGCCTTCGCCGCGAGCCGCGGCGGGCCGGTCGTGGTCTCGGTCACCGGCCCGTCGGGGATGGGCAAGAGCGCGCTCGTGCGCGCGTTCCTCGACGAGGTCGACGGCGCCGGCGCCACGGTCACGCTCTCGGGGACCTGCTACGAGCGCGAGACCGTCCCGTTCAAGGTCCTCGACGAGGTGATCGACGATCTCACCTCGCACCTGGTGACGCAGGTCGATCGCGATCGCGTGATGCTCCTGCCGCGCGACGCGTCGGCGCTGGTCAAGCTCTTCCCGGTCATGCGCCGGGTGCCGGGGATGGCCGCGCTGACCGGCCAGCTGGCGCTCCTGGATCCCGTCGACGTGCGGCGCCGCGGGCTCACCCAGCTGCGCGAGCTCCTGGCGGCGGTCGCGGCGACACAGCCGCTCGTGATCGCGGTCGACGACCTGCAATGGGGAGACCTCGACGGCGTCCACGCGCTCGCCGATCTGGTCACCGGCGTGGGGGCGCCGCGCGCGCTGGTCCTCGTCGCCCACCGTCCCGTCGACAACGAGGTGCTCGACGCGTGGTACGCGCGGCTGGCGCGAGGGGATCGCGACGTACGCCGGGTCGCGATCGGCGAGCTCTCGCCCGACGACGCGTCGCGGCTGTGGAGCGCGTTCGGCGGCCGCGGCGCCGCGCCGCTCGGGGCCGTCGGCGGCGTGCCGCTCCTGCTCGGGGAGCTGGCGGTCGCGAACGCGGAGCGCGCCGACGTCGCGAGCCTCGAGGACGTGGTGCGCACGCGGCTGGCGCGGCTCGGCGACGGCGCGCGCGCGCTGCTCCGGGCGTCGGCGCTCGCGGCGCGGCCGATGCCGACGAGCCTGCTCGCCGCGGTGCTGGGCGAGAAGACCGACGAGCTGGCCCTCGCGGAGCTCGAGGGCGAGCGGCTCGTGCGCTGCCACGGTTCGCCCGAGCTCCTGGTCGAGCCCTATCACGACCGGATCCGCGAGGCGGTGATCGCCGACATGGCCGACGGCGAGCGGCGCGAGCTCCACGCCCGGCTCGCGACCGCGCTCGACGAGCACGGCGAGGTCGATCCCGAGCTGGCGATCCAGCACTGGCTCGCCGCCGACGAGCTCCAGCGCGCGACGCGGCGCGCGGCGACCGCGGCGCGCGAGGCCCATCAGCGCCTCGCGCTCCATCGCGCGGCGGCGCTCTACGCGCTCGCCCTGCGCGGCACGATCGCCAACGAGGAACGCCGCGAGCTGCTCGCCGGCCACGCCGAGGTGCTCGCCGCCAGCGGCCGCCTGAGCGAGGCCGCGGCCGCGTTCGGCAAGGCCGCCGCCCTGGCGAGCGGGCGCGAGCGGTTCGCGTTCGAGCGCCGCCGCGTCGAGCAGCTCCTGCGCGCCGGCGAGTCGGAGGCGGGCTTCGAGGCGGGCGCCAGGCTCCTGGCCGCCGTCGACGTTCGCCTGCCGTCGACGTTCACCGGCACGCTGGCGAGCTTCCTCTACCAGCGCCTCCGCATCCGCATGCGCGGCCTCGAGCACACGTTGCGGCCGGAGGCGGAGATCGATCCGGCCGAGCTCGATCGCCTCGACGTCCTCTGGTCCCTGTCGAGCGGGTTCACGCTCATCGATCCGATGCTGGGGCGCGTCCTGCAGGCGCGGCTCCTGCGCGGCGCGCTCGACGCCGGCGAGCCGCGGCGGCTCGCGCAGGCGCTCGCGCTCGAGGCCGGCTACCAGGCCATCCCGGGGTTGCCGGCGCGCGAGCGCTACGAGGGCATCCTGGCCGAGACGCGCGCCATCGTCGAGCGGGTCGGTGATCGCGCGCGCGTCGGGCTCTACGAGGGCTGCGCCGGCATCGGCGCGTACCTGATGGGGCAGTTCGCCGAGGCGCGCGATCGGCTGACCCGCGCCCTCGAGGCCACCGCCGACGATCCGGTCGAGATGCGCTGGCAGATGGACGTCGCCGCGTTCTTCCTGGTGTCGTCCCTGTGGTGGCTGGGCGAGCTGCGCGAGCTGAACGAGGTGCACGACCGCGTGCTCGCCGACGCCGAGGAGCGCGGCGACCAGTACGTGCAGCGCGCCATGCGCGGCTGGCGCAGCAACGTGAGCTGGCTCGTCCGCGGCCGCCTCGCCGAGGCGCGCGCGCAGGCCGAGCGGGCGCGTACGTCGCGGCCCGCGGGCGCGCGCTTCCACCTCCACCACTACTACGACCTCGTGTGCGACACGATGATCGATCTGTACGACGGCCGCGGCGCGGACGCGTGGCTGCGGCTCGAGGGAGCCGCCGACGACGTCGCGCGCTCGCACCTGCTCCGCATCCAGGCGACGCGCATCGAGTACCACTGGCTGCGCGGCGCGGCGGCGCTGGGCG
>DDTA01000133.1:9574-23878 GCA_002344285.1 Myxococcales bacterium UBA2376 | reverse complement strand
GGCGTGCGGTTGATCTCGTCGGCGAGCACCATGTTGGCGAACACCGGCCCGCGCAGGAAGCGGAAGTTGCGCCGCCCGGTCGCGTGGTCCTCCTCGAGGACCTCGGTGCCGGTGATGTCGGCCGGCATGAGGTCGGGCGTGAACTGGATGCGCTGGAACGTGAGGTTGAGGGTCTCGGCCAGGGTCGAGATGAGCAGCGTCTTGGCCAGGCCCGGCACGCCGACGAACAGGCAGTGCCCGCGCGCGAACAGCGCGGTGAGCAGGTGCTCGATCACGCGGCGCTGGCCGACGATGCGCTTGTCGATCTCGGTGACGATCTGGTGGTGCGCGGCGGCGATCTCGGCGACCGCGCGCAGGTCGTTGGCCCGCTGCTCCTCCTCGGACACGGGCGACGAGCCGACGGCGGCCGCCACGGTCGTCACCGGCTCGTCGAGCTCGGACGGCGGCGACCCCAGGATCTCGGTGGGGGAGGTATCGAGCTCGGACGTGGCGCGGTAGGGCTTCATGGTTCAGTTGCGCAGTCGGTCGCAGGCGGCGCGTTCGCGGCGGGCGGTCGCCGCGGCGCCGAGGTGGTCGTAGGCGTCGGCCAGGCCACACCTTACCGCCGGATCGAACGGAGAGACACGCAAGGCTTGCTCGAACGCCGCGCGGGCGCCGGCGTGGTCACCGCCCCTGGCGAGGGCGACGCCCAGGGTGACCGCGGGGACCGCGTCGTGCTCGTCGAGGGCCACCAGCGGACGCGCGATCGCGATCGCCTTGTCGTACTGGCCGAGCTCGACGTACGTGCGGGCGAGCTTGCCGGCGATGTACGGATCGGGCGTGCCGCCGGTGGCGGCCAGCGCCTTCTCGTACTCGATGGCGGCGGCCGCGACCATGCCGCGCGCGCGGAGCATGCCGCCGAGGCGCGCGAAGCGACGGGCGCGCGCGTTGGCGACCTCGTCGACGCCGACGTTCTCGTCGTCGCCGCCGCCCTTCTCGAAGCGCACCCGGCGGTGGCCGCCGCCCGCGGCCTTGCCGGCCGAGAGGTCGAGCGTACGCAGGTGCGCCTTCCACTCCTTCTCGGCCTTGGCCCACGTCGAGCCGACGACTTCGCCGACGGCGCGGCGCGCGCTCTTGCCGTCCTTCTGCATGGCGAGCACCTGGCGGAGGCCAGCGTAGCCGACCTTGCCGTGCAGCCACGCGACCAGCGTGTACACCTCGACGTAGGCCAGGGCCGCCGCCTCCTGGCTGGGCAGCTTGGCCATCGACGGGTGCATCGCGTCGAGGTCGATGAGGCGGCGGCGGGCGAGCGCGTTGCCCAGGAGCTGCTGATCGGACGCGCCCAGCGCGCCCGACGGCGCCGCGCGCCAGCGGGTCTGCTCGAAGCGCGCGAGCCCCTCGTGTAGCCACACCGGCACCGTGTCGTTGGTGGCGTGCGCGATCACGTGGTGCGTGTACTCGTGCGCGAGGGTGTCCATCCACGGATAGCCGGTGATCGTCGCGCGCGGCGTGACGATCATCAGCTTCTCGTACTTGGCGAGCGCGATCGTGCCGGTGGTCTCGATCTCCTCCTCGGTCAGAGTCGAGACCCGCGCGAGGTCCGCGGGCCGGGTGAGGATCTCGACGCGGACCTTGCCGCTCGGGCGCCAGCCGAGGTCGTCGCCGATCGTCTCCCACGCGGCGTCGAGCACCTCGCCGGCGAGGTCGACGATCACCTCGTCGGGCCCGGGCTGGTAGGAGATGACGAAGCGCCCCTTCGGCGAGTCCTTCTTCGCGAACGAGGCGGTGACGTCGCGCGTGCGCGTCGCCAGCGTGCGGGTCTGGCCGGCGAGCCCGCCGAGCGTGTCGTCGGGGACCTTGGCGAGCCGGTCGATCGCGCCGGCGTAGTCGCCCTCGAGGAACGCGAGCTCGGCCTGGAGCCACTTCACCTCGGCCGCGTCGGGCGACCGCTTGAGCAGCTCCGCGATCAGCGGCCGGGCCTCGTCGATCCGCGACGTCGACAGGAGGCGCGCGGCCTTGAGCGCGTCGCCGGTCACCGTGCGATCACGCCGCGCCTCGGCGGCCGGGGCGACCGCGAGCAACGCCGCGGCGACGAGCAGGAGTCGCGCCCTCATCGGATGAGCTCCTCGTAGTAGCGTCGCACCTGCTCGTCGTAGCCGGCGGGCGCGCGCCGCTTCATCGCCTCGAGCAGCTCCTCGCGGAAGCGCTCGGGTGCCCGGTACTCGTCGGCGCCGGGGATGCGCACGGGCTCGTCGCCGTTGCGAGGGTCGCCCTGCGACTGCGCCTGGCGCGCCGCCTTCTGCGCCTCCTGGCGCGCGCGCTCGAGTGCCTCGGCCGCCGACCGCGCCTCGTCACGCGCGCCCGACGGGTCGCGCTTGCCCATGCGTTGCTCGGCGTTGTCCATGGGCGCCGTCGCTTCACCGACCCGCTGGCTGATCGACTCGCCCGCGGTGCCGGGCATCCCCGGCGTCGTGCGCGCGCGCTCGGCGAGCCGCTTGGCGCGATCGCGGTTCATGCCCTGCCGGCGGCGTAGCGAATCCATCCGCCGCTTGTCGTCGCGGCTCATGATCTGATCGGGCGAGGGCGTCATCGCCTCGAGCTCGCTGACCAGCTTGTCCGCGAGCGGGTGCGCGCCCTCGACCGCGTCGAGCGCGTCCGACGTGGCCTCGGCCCACGGCGAGCTGGGGTCGTCGGACAGGGCGGCGTCGAGCTCGCCGGCGACGGTCTCGAGCGACTGCCGCGCCTGCCGCGCCATGCCGAGGGCCTCGGCGATGTCGCCGTCCTCGAGCATGCGCTCCAGATCGGTGAGCCGCTTGTCGACGATCTCGAGCTCCTCGCGCGCGAACGGCGTGAGGCCGCCGTCGGGCACGTGGTCGAGCTTCTCCTGCAGCCGATCGACCGTCGCGCCCAGCCGGCGCTGAGCGCCGCGCGCGAGGTCGTGCATGAGGTCGTCGGCGCGGTCGGCGTAGCTCTCGAAGATGCGATCGGCCTCGGCCGCGATGTCGGCCTGGTCGCGGGTGACGTCGGCGAGCTCGTCCATCAGCTCGTCGAGCTTCTTCTCGCCGTCGGAGAACCGGTCGCCGCGCAGGTCGCGGAGCGCGTCCTCCATCGCCGTCGCCGCGTCGGAGAGCCCGCGCTGGCATCGCTCCAGCGCCGCCTGCGCCGCCTTGGCGTCACCTTTCTCGACCAGCCGCCGGACCTCGGCGAGGCAGTCCTCGCTCCGCTGGTCCTGCAGCGCCTGCGCGTGCACGAACTGATCGAGCACGTCCTCGGCGATGCGCTGTCGCTTGGACGCGAGCTCGGCGATGCGCTGCTCGACGGCGCGGATCTGGCGGAGGATCTCGGCCTTCAGCTTGTCGTCGCCGGTGCGGGCATACTCGGCCAGGAGCTCCGCGAGGCGCTTCTGGTGCGCCTCGATCTCGTCGGCGACGTCGAGCATCCCCTCCATCTGCTCGCGCTCGAGCCAGTCGGCGAGCGTCAGCGCGTCGTCCTCGAGCTCGCTCACCGCCTGCTTGTCGACCGCATGCCAGCGCGTCGGCGCCAGGCGGGGCGGTTGCCCGCCGCGCCGGCTCGCCGCGGCGATCGTCGCGTGCTCGCGCTCGAGCTGTCGCGCCTCGAGATCGACGAGCTTGTCGATCCGGCCGCGCATCGCGTCGAGCGCCTCGCGCAGCCCCTTGTCGGCCAGCGCGTCGCCCTCGTAGGCGGCCGCGAGCGTGCCCAGCTCGACCGTGATGTCCGCGAGCTGGCGGTGGAGCTCGTCGCGCGGCGGCGCGCCGGGATCGGTCGACGTGAGCCGATGACCGAGCGCGCGGAGGACCTTCTCGGCGAGCTCGGCCTGGCGCGCGAGGTGCTGCTCGTGGCGCTCGCGGGGCGAGAAGACGCGCAGCCGCATCGCGCGCGAGCGGCCGACGTTGGGCCCGTCGACGGCGTCGTTGTCGACCGCCTCGAGGTGGTAGCTGACGATCGCGCCCGGCGGCAGCGCGACCTCGGCGAGGTCCCAGACCACCTTGCCCTGGGCGCGTCCCCGCGGTTCGGCGAAGCTGGCGAGCACCTTGCGCTCGAGCTTGCCGCCGACCTCCCACACCAGCTCGATCTTGCCGACGCCGAAGTCGTCCTCGACGACGTACGCCAGCTCGATCCGCTTCATGTCGGTGACGTCGAGCTCGTCGGCGGGGGCGTAGAGCTCGACCGTCGGCGCCTGATCGGGCTCGAGCTCGATCACGTGCGCGATCGCCTCGATCGTCCGCCGCCCGCCTGGCCGCTCGCTCTGGAAGCGATAGCGCGCGGCGCCGGTGATCGTGAGCTCGCCGGTGAGCTCACCGGTCGCGCTCGCCGCGAGCGGCACGATCTCGGGCTCGGCGCCCTCGCGTTCGAGCACGATCGAGATCTCGCCGCCCGGCTCGAGCGCGCGGGTGACGAAGCGCGCGCGCGTGCCGGCGAGGGCGCGGAAGTCGCCGGCCGTCGACGGCAGGTGCAGCGGCGGTCGGCGGCTGTACGCCGGCGGCGTGAGCAGGATGCCGAGATCGCCGACCAGCGGCACCGACGACTGGGCGGCGCCGCCGAACGGGCTCGCCGGCGCCTCGCGCAGCCGGCGCCAGCCGTCGGCGATCGCGTCGGTGGCGAAGACGAGGAGCGCGGCGTGGACGAGCGCGAGGGTCAGGGCGGCGAGGGCGCCGCGCCGGAGCCACCGGCGGTCGAGGAGGGCGGGCGCGCGGAGCTGCGACACGCGCTCCGCGGTGACCTCGGTCAGCGCGGCGACGAGCGCCGGCGACGGGGACGTGGGCGTGGTGGGCGCGGCGTTGAGCTCGACGGTGGAGAGCAGATCCGACGCGAGGAAGCTCGAACGCTGCTTGTCGCGCGCGCCGACCCAGCGCGCGACGGCCGTGTCCGCGCGCCAGCGACGCGCGGGCGCGATCACGCCGAGGACGAGCGCGGCGACGAGCCCGAGCCCGCCGACCAGCCCGGCGATCGCGACCATCGCCATCGCGGTGGGGCGCGACGGCTCGAGCGCCCAGCCGGCGAGCGGCAACGCCAGCGCGAGCACGCCCGCGAGCACGAGCACGCCGACCGCGCTCATCGTCAGCGCATGGCGGCGCAGCTGGCGGCGGACCGTGGCCAGGAACGAACGAATGGAAGCGAGCGAAGGCGACACCCCGAGCCCAGGGAGTCTAGCGCGCCGATCGCGCACATGAGAGAGGGATCTGGCGACGACACCGACACGGCGGCGGGACAGGGGCGCGACGGTGTTATAACCGCCGCGGTGAGCAAGAGGGCCGACTCAGCGGCCGCGCGCCCCTCGGGCGACGCGGGCGACGACCGCGAGATGGTGGCCCGGGCGCAGAAGGGCGATCGCGCCGCCTTCCGCGTCCTCTTCGAGCGGTACAGCCGGCGGGCGTACTCGCTGGCCATCGGCGTCGTGCGCAACCCCGACGACGCCCTCGACGTCGTGCAGGACGCCTTCATCAAGGCGCACCGCCACCTCGACAAGTTCGAGGGGCAGGCGAGCTTCTACACGTGGCTCTACCGCATCGTCATGAACCTGGCGATCGACCACATCCGCAAGAACCGGCGTCAGAAGGTGGTCGACTTCTCGGACGGCACGCTCGACGAGAACGGCATCGGCGAGGACTCTCTAATCCCTCGGATTATCGGGGGAAATCCCGGCCGAGCGCTGCTGGACCGGGAGATCCGGGACCGGATCGCGACGGCGCTCGACGAGCTCTCCGACAACCACCGGGCCGTGCTCGTCATGCGCGAGCTGGAGGGCCTTTCCTACGAGGAGATGGCGCAGGTCATGGGGTGCAGCAAGGGCACCATCATGTCCCGCCTGTTCCACGCCCGCCGCAACATGCAGAAGCGGCTGGTCGACCTCTACGATCGTCCGGCCAACGCCGCTGGAGACCCGGCGGACGGCGGCGGCGAGCCAGCTGATCCACCAGCTGATCCGCCAGGTGATCGGGAAGTTCGCCGGGGCATTGAATCAAAGGCAGAGGACCCCTCGTCATAGTATCGACACCGCGTCTCGTAACCTCCCAGAGCATTCCCGTGTCCAATCCCTCCGACTCAGAGCTCATGATGCTCGCCGATGGCGAGCTCGACGCCGCCGAGGCGCGCGCGCTGGAGCGCGCCGCGGGTCCGACCGGCACCGTCAAGGTGGCGGCCGTGCGCGAGGTCGGCGAGCTGGTGCGAGGCCACCTCGAGCTGGCGGCGGATGACGCGGAGGAGCGGTTGAGCGGGCTCTGGGATCTGGTGGAGCGCCGGCTCGATCAGCCGCAGCCGGAAGGTGCCGCCGCGCGGCCGGCACGCGCCGCGGCCCGGGAGCCCGGCGTCTGGTCGCAGCTGGTGCGCTGGTTCGACGGCCACCGCGCGCACCTCCTGACCGGCGCGCTCTCGGCGGGCGCGGTCGCGGCGCTGGCGATCGTGCTGCGCGAGGAGCCGCGGGTCGAGATCCGGACCGTCGAGGTGCCGGCCAAGGTGACGCCGGGCGATGGCGGCACGGGCGGCAGCGGCGGCACGCAGGATCCGGTGGTGCTCGTCGCGACCCCGCCCGAGGTGGAGTCACTCGAAGTCAACGGAGGCACCGGTACCGTGTTCACGATCCAAGACGACGACGGCGGGTCCGAGACCGCCGTCATCTGGGTGACCCCCGACGACGTGCTGGAGGGGATATGAAGACGCGCTCGCTCCTGACCACCTCCGCGCTCGCGCTGTGCGTGACCATCGGCGTCCTTGCGCTCACCGCACCGGCGGCGTCCGCCGACGCGCCCATCGCCTGCGCCGTCGTCGAGATCGAGGCGTCGACGAGCGACGCCCCGTCGATCGCCGCCGAGCTGCGGCCGCTCGAGAAGAAGCTCAAGAAGCCGCCGTTCTCGTCATGGAACACCTTCAAGCAGCTCGGCGCCCACGAGGTCTCGCTCGAGCCGATGAAGGCGAGCACCCTCACCCTGACCCACGGCAAGGCGCAGCTCCTCCTGCGCGAGGTGACCGCGCGTGGTCAGAAGAAGAAGACGCGCATCTCGCTCGGCATCAGCGTCGATGACGGCGAGGGCAAGCGCGTCCTCGACTCCAAGGTGGCGGTCGACGCGGGCGACTACCTCGTCGTGGGTCGCTCGCTCAAGGGCAACCGCGGTCATCTGATCGCGATGCACTGCAAGCCCTGAAGATCACGACGTAGGGGGCTGTAGGCGCCGTCGTCGGCGGATGAACCGCGCCGCGCCGGGCGTCGCACCCGAGTGTGGTATGTGGAGACCGACGTGTCCGGTACGCGCCTGTCGTTCCTGAACACGCGGCTCAAGCGACGTCTGGTCATCGCGGGAGGCGCCGTGGTCGGCCTCTGTGCCCTCGTCGCGATCGGCCTCTGGGTCGTGTATCCGCGCGTCGGCGCCTGGTACGTGCGATCGAAGGTCGTGCCCAGGCTCGAGGCCAGGCTGGGGCGCACGGTCGCGATCGGTGACATCGACATCTCGCTCGGTCACGCGGTCCTGCGTGACATCACGGTGCGCGGCGCCGGCGACAAGGACGCGCCGCTCGTCCGGCTCGATCGCGTTGAGGTCACGTTCGACACGTGGAGCTCGCTCCGCGCCAGCGCCGAGATCGATCGCATCGCCGTGACCGGTGGCGCGGTGTCGCTGCGGCGCGCCGCCGACGGGACGACCAACATCGGCGATCTGCGGGAGCGGCTCACCGGCGGCGGCGGAGGGACGACGAGCGGCGGTCGCGGCGGCGGGATGTCGAGTCTGCGGCCCCGGATCGCGACGGTCGGCGGGATCGCGCTCGCGATCGACGACGAGGAGCACCGGGTGCACGGCGGCGCCGCGGAGCTGGCCGGCACGTTCGAAGGCGGGCGCGCCGCGCTGACGATCGACCGGATCGCGATCGACGCGGAGATCGGGCAGTGGCTGCGTCTGGGCTTCGGCGCGACCGGCGCGAACCTCGGCGACGCGCTCGGCGAGCCGCTCGACCCGGGCGTCGACGGTGCGGCGGGCGACGTTCCGGATCCCGACGAGGCGGTGGCGGTGCCGGTGGCGGCGCCGTCCGGCCCGGTGCGCGTGCTCTCGGCGGCGAAGGTGACGATCACCAGCGACGGGGGCGCGAAGCAGGTCGTGATCGACGGCGGCGAGCTCACGCCGTGGAAGGGCCTCGCGCTCACCGGCGTGACCGGGACGCTGCGCGAGGCCGACGATGATGGACGGCTGGTCGTCTCGCTCGACGGCGGCTACGGCGGGGTCGCCGAGAAGCTGTGGACCGCGAGCGGGTGGCTCGACACCGGCACCGGGCACGGCGAGATCGCCCTGCGGGCCGAGCGCTTCAGCCTCGACCGGCTGCGGCCGATCCTCGAGAAGAGCTCGCTCGTCGACTACCAGAAGACCACGGTCGACGCGGCGCTCACGCTGACCTTCGCCGGCGAGGTCACCGGCTTCGTCGGCGGCTTCCACCTGCACGACCTGACCGTGGGGCACCCCATGCTCGCCGACCGACCGGTGCCGGATCTCGACGTGTCGGGCGACATCGCCGGCTCGGTCGACCGGCGCACGCGGACGCTGGCGCTCACCCGTGGCGACTTCGTCTCGCGCGAGATGGCGTTCCAGCTGACCGGCACGGTCGCCATGCCCGGCGGGGTGACGCCCGCGGGCGGTACGCGCGAGCGCGCGGCGATCACGGCGCGCTTCGTGATCCCGCCCTTGCCCTGCCAGAAGGCGCTGGCGGCGTTCCCGCCCGAGATGACGCCGTACATGCAGGGGTACAAGCTCAAGGGCACGTTCTCGACCGATCTCGCGGTCGCGATCGACCTCGCGGATCTCGAGGCCACCCGGCTCGACGGCTCGGTCGCGCTGCGTGCGTGCCGCATCCTCGAGACGCCCGAGGAGATGGAGCGGTTGAAGGAGACGTTCGAGCACTTCGTCGAGGTCGAGCGCGACCAGTGGGTGGGGTTCATGATCGGCCCCGAGAACCCCGACTTCGTGCCGATCACCGACGTCTCGCCGCACCTCCTCAACTCGTTCATGACGACCGAGGACTCGGCGTTCTACAAGCACAAGGGGTTCATCACCAAGGAGTTCCGCAGCGCGCTCATCAAGAACCTCGACGCCGGCTACTTCAAGTACGGCGCCTCGTCGATCACGATGCAGACGGTCAAGAACGTCCTCCTCTACCGGGAGAAGACCCTGTCGCGGAAGCTGCAGGAGCTCTTCCTCACGTACTCGATCGAGCAGGTGCTCGAGAAGGATCGGATCTTCGAGATCTACGTGAACGCGATCGAGTACGGCCCGGGGCTCTACGGCATCGGTCCCGCGGCCCGCCACTACTTCGGCAAGGAGGCCCGCTACCTCACGCCCAAGGAGGCGGCCTTCTTCTCGTCGATCCTGCCGTCGCCCAAGGCGCGCTACCGCCAGTACTGCAGCGGCACGCTGACCAGGTGGACGGGCTCGAAGATCGACCGCATCCTCGGGCTCATGCTGAAGCGCGGGCGCCTGACCCAGGAGGAGTACGACGCCGCGATCATGCAGCCCCTGGTCTTCGTCAAGGACGGCACCGAGACCGAGCAGGAATGCAACAAGCGCGTCAACCGCGCGCTCAAGAACGCGCGCCCGACCAACCCGCTGAAGAAATGATCGAGCCGATCGCGAGCGTGCTGCGAGGCCGGCGCGTCGTCGTGCTCGCCGGCGCCGGCCTCTCCACCGAGTCCGGCATCCCGGACTACCGCGGCGCGGGACGTTCGCCCCGCCGCTCGATCCAGTTCCGCGAGTTCGTGCAGAGCGCGGCGGTGCGCCAGCGCTACTGGGCGCGAGCCGCCGCCGGCTGGCCGGTGATCGCCGCGGCGCGCCCCAACGCCGCCCACCTCGCGCTGGCATCGCTCGAGGCGCGCGGCGTCGTCGCCGGCACGATCACCCAGAACGTCGACGGGCTGCACGTGGCCGCCGGCGCGCGCGAGGTCGTCGAGCTCCACGGCGCCCTGGCCCGGGTCCGTTGCCTCGACTGCGACGCCACGATCGCGCGCGCGGCCATGCAGGAGCGGCTCGTCCTCGCCAACCCGCAGCTCACCGAACGCGCCACCGCCGCCGCCGCGCCCGACGGCGACGCCGAGCTGTCCGACGTCGCCGACTTCGTCGTCCCGGCGTGCCTCGCGTGCGGCGGCGTCCTCAAGCCCGACGTCGTCCTCTTCGGCGAGAACGTCCCGGCCGCCACCGTGGCGAGCGCCTGGGCGCTCTTCGACCGCGCCGAGGCGCTCCTCGTCGTCGGCTCCTCGCTCGCGGTCTTCTCCGGCTATCGCTTCGTCGTGCGCGCCGGCGAGCGACAGGTCCCGATCGCGATCGTCAACCTCGGCCCGACCCGCGGCGACGCCCTCGCCGCCGCCAAGCTCGAGGCCTCGCTCGGCGCCGCGCTGCCGACCCTCGCCGCCGCGCTCTGATCCGATCCGAGCTGGCTACGCCTTCTCGGTGCGATTGCGGCCCAGCGCCTTGGCGCGGAGGAGCGCGTCGTCCGCGCGCCGCAGGAGGTCGTCGACGTCACCTTCCCGGATCGTGGTCGCGACGCCGAGGCTGGCGGTGATCGTGACGCTCTCCCCGTCGAACTGGAAGGGACGGTCCGCGAGCCGCGTGCGGCAGCGCTCGGCGACCTCGTACGCCCCGTCGAGGTCGGTCATGGGCAGGAGGATGCCGAACTCCTCGCCGCCGTAGCGCGCGATCATGTCGGCGTCGCGGATCGCCTCGCCGAGGACGCCGGCCGCGTGGCTGAGCGCGCGATCGCCGATCAGGTGACCGAAGCGATCGTTGATCGACTTGAAGTGGTCGAGGTCGATGATGATGAGCGACGTCGGCGTGCCGTAGCGGCGGCCGCGCGCGAGCTCGCGCCGGGAGACGTCGAACAGCAGGCGGCGGTTGGCGACGCCGGTGAGCGGGTCGGTGGACGCCAGCCGCTCGAAGCGCGCCTCGCGGTCGCGCCAGCGCTCGATGATCCACATGATGATGACGAACGTGAGCCCGCTCATGAGCGTCGTCGACACCGCGCCGCGTACGATCGCCTCCTGCTCGACGCGGACGGCGCGGGCGGCGGGGCCGAGCAGGGTGCCGTCGAAGGCGCCGTCGGCGATCGCGATCGCGCCGGCGATCACCAGCACCGCGTAGACGAAGGTGCCGCCGAGCGAGACCCAGCGGGGGAAGACGACGTAGCCGATGACCGCGCCGCCCAGGAAGCCGATCCAGCCGGGTGCGCCGAAGGGCCCGGTGAGCAGGGTGAAGGCCGCGAGCGTGATGGCGTAGAGGACGACGGTGGCGATCGCGAGCAAGAGACCGTCGCCGTCGCGTCCACGCGCCACCCGCGCGATCACCGCGAGCGTGGTCCAGGCGACGAACGCCGCGACGTTGAAGCCGACGAGGTCCGCGGCCTCGCTCTCGGGCGGCAGGAACGGCCAGCCGCCGAGCACCTGGGCCGCGCCGATGAGGAACGTGGTCGCGCACAAGAGCAGCGCGATCGCGTAGCAGCGATCGGACATCCGCCACGAGAGCGGATTCCCCAGGCGACGGCGGCGCACGACCGGCGAGTCCATGATGTCGACGGTCCGCCTCCCGGACAGTCGCGGCGCGGAGTATATGCGCTGACCCTGATTCGAGACCAGGAAGGTGGCGGGGTGCGCGGATGTGCGCGGGAGGCGGGGCGCGAACGCGACTCGCGCTACGGGAACAGCGCGCCGTAGGCGGCCGGGTTGTCGGCGTCGGGGTCCGGCAGCTGCGCGAAGTCGTCGTACGGCCGCGGATCGGTGTTGCCGGCGGTCTGGTTCGTGACCAGGTCGATCACGTACGACGTCAGGGTCACCGCCGGCGGCGCGTCGACGTCCATCGCGTCGGTCTCGGCGTCGGGCCGCGGGCCGTCGGTGCCTCCGCCACCTTCATCGTCGCCGCCGCAGGCGGCGAGGCCGAAGCCGACGGCGAGCGCGATCGCCGCGAGACGTCGCGGCGACATCACGGCGACCCCGGGCGCGGGTGGTTGAGGTAGGGGAAGCCGGCGAGGAACGACGACGCCGTGCCGATGAAGGCGCCATCGACGATCGGCGCGCCGCCCGCGGGGGCGTCGCCCGTCGGCGCGAGGTACCCGACGGCGACGCGCAGCGCGATGTCGGTCACGTCGTCGGCCGGCCGGCGGCCGTTGGGGAAGCCGGCCGGATCGCAGCCCGCGTTCTGCAGATCGAGGGCGCCGCCGGTCGCGGTGCGGTCGAAGCAGAGCGCGGCGCCGAAGGTGTTCTGCGACGCGGCGGCGGTCGCCGCGATGCCGAAGTTGAGGCGCAGCATCTCCGATGGGGTCGCGCCGGTGTGGTTCACGTTCGGCACGCCGGTGAGGAAGGCCGCGACGAGATCGGTGCGCGGGAAGTTGTTCGGCGCCGGCAGGGTGGCCGCGCCGTAGAGGATCTCGAGCAGCTCCGGCAACGTCGGGTGGGTGACGTAGTCGGCGAACTGACCGTCGCCGCTCGGCTCGGAGCTGTTGAAGCGATCCTTGTCCTTGAGGCCGATCACGACCTCGTTGACCAGCGGCATGCCGAGGCGCGATACCTGCACCCACGGGCCGCCCTCGCGGGCGGGGTTCTCGTAGGTCGCGGTCGGGTTGATGACGCGCGCCTGGCGCACGCTCGCCGTCGTCCAGCCGCCGATGATCGTGTCCTGCGCGTTCTCGCCCAGGCACGACGCCGGCACCTCGATGGCGATCGTCGTGACGTTGGCCGACGCGATCGTGTTCATGCCCTGATCCTGGGCGCCGAGCGGGTTGGCGGTGCCGCCCGAGCCGCTCATGTTGACGAGGTCGAAGATCTGGCCGAGGTTGACGGCGAACGGCTCGGCGCGCTGGCCGACGAACACGCGCGGCGTCGTCGAGGCGGGTGGCGTGCAGCCCGGGATCGTGACGTTGTAGACATGGGCCGCGGCGTAGGCCGCGTAGTCGGGGAAGGTCTTGGTGCCGATGTTGTCGACCGGCTTCTTGAAGGTGCCGCCGCCACCCGTGGCGGTGACGTCCTGCGCCGTGCCGGTGCGGCGATCGCCGCGGATGACCTTGACGGTGTAGGTCTCCTGAACGTTCTGGTCGGCGTCGAACGTCGCGCCGGCCGTGATCGCGCCGATGTTCGACAGCGGCACCGCCACGGTGCGCTGGTTGCCGCTCGGCCCGACGGTCAGCGCGAGCCCGTTGCCCGATGACGCCAGCGCCGAGTCGAAGTCGAACTGGAACGTGAGGTCCTCGGCGGCGTCGCCGTCGTTGTCGACGTGGATCTCGTAGATCGCGTCGGGGTCCATCGTGAAGTAGTTGGGTCCGCCGTACGCGGCCTGGAGCGGGATGTAGTTGGCGATGAAGGTGACGTAGCCCTCACGCCCGCTCTCGTAGCTGCGGAACATGTAGAAGTCGGTGCCGTCCACCTTCGGGTTCTTGGTGATGAACGGCGCCTCGCGGTGCGATGACGCGCGTCCCTGGTGCAGTGGGAGTGCGGCCGCCGCGAGTAGCAGCGCCCCTCCGATCCATCGTTTGCGCATGAGTCCTCCTGTTGATTCACATCGTGCGGAACGCCTGCTCCGCGCGCCGGGCGACATCGCCCAGCGCCGAGCCGGCGTGGTGACCGAGAGCGAGCGTGGTGGCGCCACGCACGTGGATGACGCGGGTGAGCTCGGGGATGCGGAAGCGCTCCTCGACGAACGCGCGCCCGGCGGCGGCCGAGGCCGGCGAGTCGTACTCGCACACGGCGACCGAGAGGCCGGTGGCGGTCTGGCCGCCGACGCAGTACGCCGCCTTGACCGTCATCGCGACGTACTGCTTCTGCTCCGCCAGCTCGATCCCGGCGGCGGCGAGCGACGCGAGCACGTCCTCCGCGCGCGGCGCGCCCGGCACGGTCGTGGGGCGGTGCGCCGCCTCGTACTGCAGGCGACCGGCGACGGTCTTCATCGACTCGGCCGACACGCGATCGCTCGTGACGGCGAGCTGGTCGAGGCGCGCCATCGTGGACACGTGGGCGGTGGGCGCGGCCGGCGCGGGCGCGGGCGCCGGCGTCGGCGGTGGCGGTGGCGGTGGCGGCGCGGCGGCCAAGGGCGAGGGCACGCTCTCGCTCGGCGCCAAGCCCCCCTGCGAGATCTTCATCGACGGCCGCAACACNNGGCGGTGGCGGTGGCGGCGCGGGCTCGCGGCAGGCCGCCGCCAGCGCCACCCCGAGGATGGGTAGCCAGGTTCGCATCGAGACTCCTTTTCGTGGCGTCAGGTCAAGAGGCGCTCGACCGACCAGTGGGTCGCGAGCGCGCAGGTGGCAGCGGAGCCGGTCACGAGCAAGACGCGATACGCGGCGGTCCGGCGCAGGGCGTA
>DDTA01000133.1:0-9412 GCA_002344285.1 Myxococcales bacterium UBA2376 | reverse complement strand
ATCGAGTGGGCGAGCGTGAACGCGGTGACGACCTCGAGGACGTCGCGCACGATCGTGCCGAGGTCGTCGGCCGGCTCCCAGCGCCGTCGGTAGACCGCGGGCAGGAGCAGCGCGAGCAAGAACAGGATGTGGTCGACGCCGATCCAGATGTGCCAGACGCCCTCGCGGACGAAGCCGAGCACGTCGACGCCGTCGCCGGCGTCGAGGGTCAACGGGCCCGGACCGCGGGCGATCGCCGCCGCGGTGCCGCGCGCACCGTCGACGCGGACCAGGCCGCGGTGGGTGGCGTCGACGTCGAAGAGCGCCCGGTAGTCGACGGTGAGCGGCGCGGCGTCGCCCGGGCAACGGGCGGTGACGGCGACGGCGACGTGGGGGCCATCGGCGCGGTCGATGGCGGTCAGCGCGCCGGTCGCGAGCGGACAGGCGCCGGCCGCGGTCGAGAGGCGCACGCGGTCGGCGACGTAGGCGCGGATGGCCGCGTCGTGGCGGAGGACCTCCGACCAGCGGAGTCGGCCGTCACCATCGTCGAGCCCGAGCGCGTCGTGGAGATCGCGGGCGGCGAGGTCGACGCGGCCGCGCACGGTCGCGCCCTCGGCGCGCAGCTCGACGTAGCCGTCGGAGAGCGTGTGGGCGTCGGCCACGCCGGCGAGGGCGACGGTCATCGCGACCCAGACGGCGATGCTCGCGCCGAGCGCGGCCGGCCGCGCGGTCACGGGCGTCCCTCCAGCCGCGCTCGCGCACGGGCGAGGACGGCGTCGTCGATGCGCGCGTCGTCCATCCACGCCACGACCGGCGCCGCGGCGCCTCGATCGCCAGCCGCCGCGGCGGCTTCGAGGAGGACCCGGGCGTCGGCGGCCTCGCGCTGCAAGGCCCAGTTGTCGACGGCGGCGCGCAGCGCCTCGGCCGGATCCGGCGCGACGTCGAGGAAGTAGCGTGCGCGCTCGCGCAGGTGGGTGGTGTCGCCGCGCGCGAACGCGGCGTCGAGCCCGCGCCGGACGATCGCGGCGTGCGCGTCGGCGCCCACGTGTCCCGCGGCGCGCGCGGCGACGGCCAGGCGCAGCCGCAGCGGATCGGGCTCGGCGTGTGGGTCGAGCAGGGCGACGGCCTCGCCGGCGCGGCCGCCGTCGACGAGGAGCTCGGCGAGCGCGCCGAGGGTGTAGACGTCGCCGGGCGCGAGCGCCAGGGCGCGGCGGAGATGAGCCTCGGCGGCGGCGTCGTCGCCGGCGGCGCGCGCGAGCTCGCCCAGGGACGTGGTCGCCCACGCGGCGCCCGGGTGGCTGGGCGGCAGCGCGCCGACGAGCGCGGCGAGGCGCGCGTACGCGGCGCGAGTTCCGCCGTCTCGCGTCGCGAGCGGCGCGGCGCATGCCGCCGCCCACGGCTCGCCGACGAGCGCCCCGACCCGGGCGCAGTCGGCGAGCGCCGTCGCGGCGTCGCCCGTGACCGTCGCCACGACCGCGCGCGTGAGCCGTGCCTGCCCGTCGTCCGGAGTCCGGGCGATCAGCGCGTCCAGGTCTGCCCGCGCGCCGGCGAAGTCGTGCAGCGACTGCCGGATCGTGGCGCGCAGGAGCAGCACCTCGGCCGAAGGCGCGGCGTCGTCCCACCACGGGGCGAGCGCGGCCTGCGCGCGGCCGAGGTGGCGCGGATCGCCGCTCGCGCGCGCCAGCTCGACGTGCGCGCGGGCGCGCAGCACAGCGTCCTTCGACCCGGCCTCGGTGGCGCTCGTCCTTCGCTCAGGACGAACGTAGGGCTCAGGACGAACGGTGGTGAGGACGTCCTCCCCGCGCGGCGTCCATCCCGCCACCGTACGGGCCCGCGCCGGGGCGACCAGCGCAGCCGACGCGGCGAGCACCGCGGCCAGCCCGATCGCACCCGCCGCGAACGCGAGCGGCTTGCCCCGCACCTTCCTGAATCGGTCCACGCCGCCCTTACGAGCAGACAACCCGCGCGGATCGACCCCGGTGTCGGAGGGGCACTTCCCGAGGCCCGACGCCTGCTTCCCGAGGCCCGAGGCCCGCTTCTTCTGGGACCTGACGCCCGACGCGCGCTACGGCCTCACGGACTCTCCGCGTACATCGACTCGATCTCGCGCGAGAAGTTCTGGTTCACCGCCTTGCGCTTCACCTTGAGCGTCGGCGTCAGCTCACCCGTGTCGATGGCGAGCTGGCGCGGCAGCACCACGAACTTCTTCACCTGCTCGACACGCGCGAGCTTGTCGTTCACCTGATCGATCTGCTGCTGGATCGCCGCCAGGATGTCGGCGTGCTCGTGGAGCGGGGCGACGCTGGCACGATCACCGAGGAAGCTCCCGGCCGCGGCCTCGTCGAGCGTGACCAGCGCCGAGAGAAACTTGCGGCGATCGCCGATCACCACGGCCTCGCTCACGAGCGGCGACTCCTTGATCGCGGCCTCGATGTTCTTGGGCGAGATGTTCTTGCCGCCGGCGGTGATGATGATCTCCTTCTTGCGCCCGGTGATCGTGAGGAAGCCGTCCGCGTCGAGCTCGCCGAGGTCGCCGCTGTGCAGCCAGCCGTCGACCAGGGCCTCCTTCGTCGCCTCCGGCTCCTTGAAGTAGCCGAGGAAGACGTTGGGGCCCTTGACCAGGATCTCGCCGTCGGCGGCGATCTTCACCTCGACGCCGGGCAGCGCCGGTCCCACGGTGCCGAAGCGCGTCGCGCCCGGCATGTTGAACGACGTCGGGCCGGTGTCCTCCGACTGGCCGTAGACCTCGTGGATCACGATGTCGAGGCTGGCGAAGAACTCGATCACGTCGCGGGCGATCGGCGCGGCGCCGCTCACGCACATGCGCGCGCGGCCGAGCCCGAGGGCCGGCTTCAGCTTCGACAGGACGAGCTTGTCGGCGAGCCGGTACTGGAGCGCGAGCAGGCCCGACGGCTCGCGGCCGCGGTTGCGCAGCGCGGTGACCCGCGTGGCCACGTCGCGCACCCACGCGACCAGCCGCTTCTTCGCGCCGGTGGCCTGGCCGAGCTTGGCGGCCACGCCGGCGTGGAACTTCTCCCAGATCCGCGGCACGCCGAACACGACGGTCGGCTGCACCTCCTTGAGGTTCTCGGGGACCTTCTCGATCGACTCCGCGAAGTAGACGGTCGCGCCCGCCGTCGCCGGCAGGAGGATCGTCGTCATCTGCTCGGCGATGTGCGACAGCGGCAGGTACGACAGCCCGGTGTCGCCGGCGCGCGCGCCGCCGTGATCGATCATGGTCTGCGCGGTCCACGCCAGGTTCCGGTGCGAGAGCATCACGCCCTTGGGCGGGCCGGTCGTGCCCGAGGTGTAGATGAGCGTGGCCAGCTCACCTTCCTCGATCGCGTCGACGCGCGCGTCGAGGTCGGCGTCGGGGACCGACGCGGCCTTGGCGAGGAAGGCTTCCCAGGACAGCACCAGTGGATCGTCGATGGGCGGACAGCCCTTCATCGTGATCACGTGCCGCAGGAGAGGGAGATTGGCGCGCTGCGCGGCCAGCTTCTTCCACTGATTCACGTCCTCCACGAGCACGGCATACGACTCGCTGTGGTGGACGATGTACTGGACCTCTTCGGCGGAGCAGGTCGTGTAGATCCCGGCGGGGACGCCACCGGCCATCATCGCGGCGTGATCGAAGATCACCCACTCGGGGCGGTTGAACCCGAGGATGGCGACCTTGCCGCCGCGCGGGAACCCGAGCGCGACGAGGGCGCGCGCGGCGGTGCGGATCTCGTCGACGAACGTGCTCCACGTCGTCGGGCGCCAGACGCCCTCCTGCTTGGTGAAGTAGGCGTGGCTCGAGGGACGGCGGCGGGCCTGCTCCTGGACGCGGCGTGGGATGATGTCGGCTGGCATCGGCGCGAATGTAGCAACACTCGCGCGCGGCGGGGCCCCGCGGGGCGTGCGGTCGACTTACCCCTTCTTGCGGCGCTTGCGGCCGCCACCCTTCGCGCCGGTGCGCGGCGTGCCGTCGCCCGGGAAGTACTTGGTGGCGCGGCGGTCGCCCTCGGTGCGGACGGCGCCCTCGGCGATGAGCTTCTTGAGCGGCAGGGACAGATCGCTGGTGCGCGTGCCCATGTGGCCGTTGATCTGCTCGATGCGCTCGCCCGGGTGCTCCTTGATGTGCGCGAGCACCGCGTCCTTCATCTTCGCGATCTCGCCGGCGGGACGCTTGGCGCCCTTGGGGCGGCGGGGGAGCGCGAGGAGGCCCTTCCCGCGCCGGCCGCGGGGCAGCCGGAGGTCGGTGATCACCGTGCCGCCGACACCGGCCAGCGCCTGCGCCAGGACCTCGTGCGCCGCGTCGCGGGCGAGCTTGGTGATGTCGTTGATGAACGTGGACACCAGATCATTGATGCGCTGCTCGATCTCGGTCATTCGATTTGGTCCTGCCTTTGGACGTGATGAGACGCGGCGCATGGTACGCGCAACTCGCCAATCGCCGTCAATGGCAGCGAACCAAAAGTATTCACCTGACTCGGGTGATCAACTGCGAACTCCCGATCAGCCAAACTCGCATCCGGTCACGGCTGGGGCCAGACGGTCGGCATGTCCCGGAGTCGGGTGTACACCACGGGGCCGAGGTGCAGCGAGGCGCGGTACATGTCCGCGTGGTCGAGAATCCCGTCGATGCGGTTGTACTCGTCCCTGCTCATGTTCTGCGACGGATGGAAGCCCATCATGTACGTGCGCGGCTCGGTCAGCGCCGTCCCCGGCCACACCTTGCCGAAGATCTCCACCATCTCGGCGCGGGTGACGTAGTCGACCATGATCGCGTTGTCGGGCACCTCGAGGATGGGGACGTGGGGCGGGGCGCCAGACTGCTTGTCGGTGGTGTTCGGATAATAGGGCTGGCTCGTGTCGCCGATCATCGACCAGTTGGTCATGTTCCACGTGTAGAGATTCCCATTGCCCCGCCACTCCTCCATTCGTGCCCAGTTGTTGGCGCTGGTGTCGGCGGTGTAGCCCTTGGCGGCGAGCGCCTTGAGCGTGTCGATCGACGCCGTCCAGCCGCCGGCGCGGAACGTCACCGGCTTGCCCATGCCGCGCTCCACGAAGATCGCGTCGGCGCGCGTGAGCAGGGTCTCGAAGTCGGTCTGCCCGTAGGCCTCGAGCTTGATCGTGTAGCCGGTCGCGTCGGTCTGGTACACCGTCGACTGATCGGTGATGCATGTGAGGCCCGCGCTCTCGACGAAGTGGCACCACGGGTGGATGTGGAGGCCGATCTCGTCGCCGTACATGTCGCGGCGCGCGATCGCCCAGGCCGCGAGCTCGGCCTTGCGCGCGTCCGTGACGTTCGGATCGGTGAACGTGTACGGCCCGATGAAGTGCGTGAACAGCACGTCCGGGTGATTGGTCCTGATCTCATCGTGGTAGTCGAGTGAGATCTGGCCTGGCTCGGGAAAATCCCAGTCTGTCGAGAGCAGGAAGTAGAGCGGGTGAGTTCGACTGAACAGGACGGCGCCGGCGCCGACCGCGGAGCCGTCGGCGGCGATGATGACGTCGTGCTCGCCGGCGGGCACGTCGCCGATGTCGAGCTCGCCGACGAACTTGCCGGTCACGGCGTCGAGGGTCAGCCGCTGCCCGGGGCCGCGGGCGACCCAGACGTCGATCACCTGCGTCTCGGGCGGCGCGGTCACCGAGATCGAGATCGTGTCCTGGCCGGGCGTGAGCGCGTTGCCGATGAGCCACCAGTACGGCACGCCCTCGATGACGTAGCGGGCGTCCGGCACGGTCGACGAGGGCGGCGTCTGGCGGGGTGGGCCGATGCCGTCCTCGCCGCAGGCGACGAGCGCGAGGACCAGCGAGACCACGATCGACGACGCGAACCGGTTGCGCATTCCGCGCCTATACCACCGGCCGGAAGCGTTGATAAGGTCTCACCGCATGAGGTCCTGTCGAATCGGGGGAATCGGTCTCGCGCTGGTGCTGGCGGTGGTGGGCTGTGCGTCACAGCGGGCCGAAGGTCCGCTGTTCCTCTCGCTCGGCATGTCGCGCGGCGAGACCGCGTCCGCGCTCCGTCACTACGCCTTCTGCGCGCAGGTCGAGCCGGCGAAGGACGACGAGGTCTATCCGCAGTGTGATCGTCCCGGCGCCGGATACGGCGACGCGTGGGTGATCGCGCGCTACGAGACCGGACGGCTGGTGCGCATCCAGCGCTTCGAGCGCTGGATCGACCAGGCCCGCGCGACCGAGCGCTGGAACCAGCTCGTCGAGAAGCGCTCCGCCCGCCAGCCGGTGTCGGCCGCTGCCCGCGCCGTCATCTCCGCGCGCCAGCCCATCCCCGAGGGCACCAGGACCTGGGCCGCGTTCCAGAGCGGCGACGATCTGGTGGGCGTGTACCTCCTCGAGCCGGCGAAGCCCGACGGGCCGCGGATCCTCGAGGAGATCGTGCCCGCGCCGTAGCCCTACGGGCGCGGACCGGCGCCCGCGATGGGCGTGGCCGCCGGCGAGGCGACGTCGAAGGCGGCGCCCAGGTTCGGCGCGCCCTGGTCCCAGTAGTTGAAGCGCAGGTCGACGCTGGTGTTGACGCCGACCTCGCTGAGATCGGTGCCCGCGCCGTTCTCGGTCCAGTTGTTGTACTGCATGACCGCGCCGCTCGTGCCGCCGAGCATCATGCCGTAGACGCCGGACCGGATGTTCGAGTTGGTGATGCGCAGCGTGGCCGCCGACCCGATGTGGAGGTTGCAGTGCTCGTAGCTGCCCATCGCCTCGCCGACCTCGGAGTGATCGATGACGAGCGAGCCGCCGTTCTGGACGATCACGTCACCCGACGACGTGAGCATGTAGGAGTCGGTGATCGTCAGGTCGCCGTTCGAGACCGTGATGCCGCCGTTCATCACCTTGCTGATGCGTGACCGGGTGAGCGTGGCGGTGCCCTCGACGACGAGCGCCTTGCCCAGGTCGTCGAAGACCACGTGGTCGAGATCGCAGGTCGCGCCGGCGTGGCAGTAGACCAGGGTGGCGACGTCGGTGCCCTCGACGTGGGCGAGATCGACCGTGCCGCCGGCGTCGGCGACGATGCCGGCCCAGGCGAGCGCGTCGACGGTCGGCAGGAACGTCACCTTCGCGGCCTCGGTGCCCTCGACCCGTAGCGTGCCCTTCACGCGCAGCGTGACGCCGTCCTTCGCCTCGATCGCGGCTCCCGCGGTGACCGTCACGGTGACGCCGGCCTCGATGGTCGCGTTGGCCGTGATGGTCTGCGCGCCGCTCCAGGTCTGGTTGCTGGTGATGCTGCCGGCGATGCCGGTCGGCGGCGGGACGTCATCGTCGCCCCCGCCCGGGGCCTCGCTTCCCACGACGCAGGCCGAGAGCACGAGGGCGAGGCTGGCGGCGGCGATCGTCTTCATGCCGACCGAGATTAGCAACGGGCGTGCCCCGCGCGCGCTCATCGATCCGCGGACTTGCGCGAGACCCGTCGGGCGCGCAGGGGACCTGAACCCCCACGTGGGGTCCTTCGACTCCGCCGCTGCGCGGCGTCGCTCAGGACGGACGGCGGTGGCTCAGGTGCCGACGAGGAAGCGCAGCCAGCGCCAGCTCCGGTCGCGCCACGCGAGCTCGTCGTGGGTCCCACCGGGCTCGTGGTGGTAGCAGACCGCGTCGCCGCCGCGCACACACGCCGGCGAGTCGCCGCGCACCCATCCGAGCCCGACCAGCTGATCGCGGATCTCGATCGAGTCGGCGTAGCCGTCGCCGCCGCCCTGCGCGCTGCCGCCGTGATCGAGGTAGATCGCGACTGGCACCTTGCCGATCGCCGGCAGGCGATCGCGCAGCGCCGTGTCGGTGTCCTGCCCCGGCCAGAAGGCGCCCGAGAGCGACGCGGCGCCGGCGTAGACGTCGGGGTGCTCGAGCGCCAGCCGCATCGAGATGAGCCCGCCGAGCGACGAGCCGGCGACGTACGTGCGCGCGGCGTCGAGGCGCCAGTGCGTCGCCGCGAGTGGCTGCACCGTGCCGAGCTGGAACGCCATGAAGCTCTCCTGCTTGCCGCCGACCGACTCCGACCAGCCGTACTCGGCGTTGCGCCCCGCACCCGCGTGGTCGACGGCGACGATCACCGTCGCCTCGACGCGACCGGCGGCGATCTCGGCGTCGAGCGCGACGTTGACCTCCCAGCCGGTGTGGCCGAAGCAGCAGTCGTGATCGTCGAAGACGTTCTGGCCGTCGTGCATGAACACGACCGGGTAACGGCGAAGGGCGTTCGCCGGCGCGGCGTAGCCCGGCGGCAGGTACGCCGTCATCGTGCGGCAGTTGCCGAGCGTCGTCGAGCACACGCGATCGGGGACGGCGACGAGGTGGCCGCGGCCCGAGTCGTGCGTGTTGAGCACGGAGTTCTTGCCGTCGAGGTTGCCGGCGAAGTCGTCGTGAACGAACGCCCAGCTCCACCCGTCGAGGAGCCAGGTGGTACCGGCGACGAGCTTGTAGGGGTGGAAGCCCGACGCGACGGGCGCCGTCGCGGTGTAGAGCGCGCCGCCACACAGGGCGCTCGTGCGCGTCGCCGTCGTCGACCAGCCGTTCCAGGCGCCGGCCACCGCGACCTCGGCGTCGGCGACGAAGAGCGCGGTGCCCGCGTCCCAGAGCGGGAAGGTGCCCTTGCGCGTCCCGAGCTCCGCGGTGAGCTCGCCGAGGCGCGTCGCGTCGCAGCTGGTGCGCACGGCCTCGTGCAGCGCGATCACGCAGGCGACCCCGGCGGCGCCGGGCGCGCAGGTCGCGGACGCGTCGCCGCCGGCGCCGGCGTCGGGCGCTGCGACCGGTGCGTCGGGATCGGGCGGATCGTCGTCGTCGTCGCCCGCGTTCCCCGGCGGATCGCAGGCGAGCGCCAGCGGCACGAGGCAGGTGAGGGCAAGGATACGCGTTGCGAAAGACAACATGATGACGGCTAACCTCGCGGAACCAAGGATCCGGACGACGGGATGCACGCCATCGAGCAAGGCCCGCGCCGACCCGGCGCGTTTTTCCGGGAACCTTTCCGCGCCCTGACCGAGTAACCAGCGTGACCGTGGCCCTGGCCCCGCGTGAACCCGCCGATCGTGCGCCGCCCCGCGGCGAGCTCGACGACGTCACGCTCGCGCGGGCGCAGCGGGGAGACGCGCCGGCCTGGCGCGCGCTCGTCGAGCGCCACCAGGGCGCGGTGTTCGCGCTGCTCGGGCGCCTGCTCGGCGGCGGCCGTCGCGCGGCGATCGAGGATCTCGCGCAGGAGACCTTCCTCGCCGTGTTCCGTCAGCTGCCCGCGTTCCAGCCCCAGGGACCGGCGCGGCTGTCGACGTGGATCCTCACGATCGCGTCGCGCCGCGCGATCGACGAGCTGCGCCGCCGACCCGCGTCGCCGATCGCGGCCGACGACATCGCCGCGCGCCCGGCCGCCGGCGGCGATCGCGGTGACGACACGCTCGAGCGGCGCCGCCTCGCCACCGCGATCGATCGCGCGCTGGCCGAGCTG
>DDTA01000124.1 GCA_002344285.1 Myxococcales bacterium UBA2376 | reverse complement strand
CGCGTCCAGCACAACAACGTGCTCGGCCCGTACAAGGGCGGCATGCGCTACCACCACGAGGCCAACCTCGACGAGATGAAGGCGCTGGCCGCGTGGATGACGTACAAGAGCGCGCTGCACGAGATCCCGTTCGGCGGCGGCAAGGGCGGCGTGAAGGTCGATCCGCGCCAGCACTCCAAGCTGGAGCTCGAGCGCATCACGCGCCGCTTCACGTCGGCGCTGGGCAACAACATCGGCCCCGAGTGGGATATCCCGGCGCCCGACGTCGGCACCAACTCGCAGACCATGGTCTGGATGATGGACACGTACGTGAACATCGTCGGCCAGAACGAGCGCAACTCGGGCCGCGGCGTGGTCACCGGCAAGAGCATCACCGCCGGCGGCAGCTACGGCCGCAGCGAGGCGACGGGCGCCGGCGTGGTCCACTGCATCACCGAGTGGGCCAAGGACCGGAACTTCAACCTCGACGGCTGCCACGTCATCATCCAGGGCTTCGGCAACGTCGGTAGCTACACGGCGCGCCTGCTCTCGCAGAAGGGCGCGGTCATCGTCGGCGTGGGCGACGCAGGCGGCTACCTGGCCAACTCCGAGGGCATCAACCCGCACAAGCTCGGCGAGCACGTGACCAAGACCGGCTCGGTCGCCGGCTACAAGGGCGCGAGCAAGATCACGCGCGAGGAGTTCTTCGGCCTCGACGCGCACATCTTCGTGCCGGCCGCGCTCGAGCTCGAGCTGGGCGTCAAGGAAGCCAACGCGCTCAAGGTGAAGGTCGTGGTCGAGGGCGCGAACGGCCCGACGTTCCCCGAGGCGGAGGAGATCCTCGCCGGCAAGGGCATCGACGTCATCCCCGACATCCTCTGCAACTCGGGCGGCGTGATCGTCAGCTACTACGAGTGGCTGCAGAACAAGCGCAGCGAGCAGTGGGAGCACGCCGACGTGCTGGCGCGGCTCGAGCGGCGCATGAAGCACACGTACCAGCAGGTGCGGAACTACGCCGCCGCTCGCAAGTGCGACTGGCGCACCGCGAGCTACGCCATCGGGCTCGAGCGGCTGCGGACCTGCTACAACGAGCGCGGCATCTTCCCGTGAGGCGGTAGCCTCACGGGAGGCCTCGGGCCTCGGGCCTCGGGCCTCGGGCCTCGGGGAGAAGGCCTCGGGCCTCGGGTTGTGACGATGACGGCGCCGCGCTTGGCGCCGTTCGTTTTTTTGCCCTCCCCTCGCCGCCTACCTATTGTGGGCAGGTGTCCCCGCACATCGCCGTCGACGAGCGCCTGCGGCGGCTCGCGCCGATCGTGACCGGGGCCGCCGGGTTCGGTGTGGCGGTGCTGCGGATGCGCGGCGGCGGGATGACGGAGCGCGAGCTCGTCGTCGCCGCAGCGCTCGGACTGGGCGGGGCGCTGGTCGCGCACGCGATCGCGACGGTGCGCGGGACGACGGGTGTGATCGCGGGGGCGGTCGCGGGTGTGTGGCTGGCGGCGACGGCGGCCGCGGCCGCACACGCATCCGCACACGCAGGCGCAGACGCAGGCGCACACGCAGACGCAGGCGCGTTCGCAGCCGCAGGCGTAGACGTGAACGGGGCCGTGGCGCTGGCGCTGGCGGCGCTCGTCGCGATGCTCGTCGCGCGCGCCGACAAGGTCGATACGGCGCCGCCGATCCTGACGGTGCCGGTCGCGGTCGCGCTGGTGGTGATGGAGCCGCGGGCGTGGGCGCTCGCGGCGGTCGCCGCGGGGGTGATCGCGTGGCGCGACGCGGGCCGCCGGCGTTGGTTGGCGGCGGCGCCCGGGGTCGCGGCGATCGCCGGTGGGGTGCTCACGCTGCTGGCGACGATGGGACGCGCGCCCGCGTGGGCGCCCGAGCTCGTGCGGATCGATGCGCGCGTGTGGCTCGAAGGCGCCGTCGACGGGCTCGGACCGGTCGCGATCGTCGTGGGCGCCATCGGCGCGGTGCTCGCGGTGTCGGACCGGCGCGCGCGCTGGACCGCGGCGGTGATCGTCGGCGCGCTCGCGGCCGGCTTCCCGCTGACGACGAGCACGCCGGGCGCGGCGCTGGTCGGCGTCGCGCTCGCGCTGGGCGTGACGCTCGCGTCGGTCGGCGCGCGTGTCGGACGCATCCGCGACCAGGCGCTGGTCGGCGTCGCGCTCGCCGCTGTGCTGGTCGTGCAGATGCTCATCTGATCCGCACCGACGACACGAGCGTTGCGGCCGAGGCTCGACGCCTTCTTCCCGAGGCCCGAGGCCCGAGGCCCGAGGCCCGAGGCGCCCGAGGCCTCAGGCGCGCGGGGCCCCAGATCTGCTAGGGTGCGCGCCATGGACGTCTTCGCCGGGCACCGCGCGCTCTCGCGCTCGCTGCGCGCGCCCGCGATCACCATCGGCAACTTCGACGGCGTCCACCGCGGACACGCCGCGCTCGTGCGCCAGGCGCGCTCGCTCGTCGGCGCCCACGGCGAGGCCGTCGTCCTCACCTTCGATCCGCACCCGGTGCAGGTGCTGGCGCCCCAGGCCGCGCCGCCGCTCATCACCACTCACGCCCGCAAGCTCGAGCTCCTCGCCGCCGCCGGCGCCGACGCGGTCGTCGTCGAGCCGTTCACGGCCGCGCTCGCCGCGCTCTCGCCCGATGCCTTCGTCGCCGAGGTCCTCGCCGCCGCTTGCGGCGCGCGCCACATCGTGGTCGGCGCCGACTTCACGTACGGCAAGAACCGCGGCGGCAACGTCGACACGCTCGCCGCCGCCGGCGCGCGCCACGGCTTCGAGGTCGCCGTGGTCCCGCCCGTCTCCGTCGACGGCGAGGTCGCGTCGTCGACGCGCGTGCGCGGCTACCTGCGTGCAGGCGAGACGCGCCGCGCCGCCGCGCTCCTCGGGCGGGCCTACGACATGGACGGCGTCGTCGTTCGCGGCGCCGGCCGTGGCAAGGGCCTCGGCGTCGCCACCGCCAACGTCGCCACCGACGGCCAGCTCCTGTGCGCGGCGGGCATCTACGCCGTCGTGCTCGAGCGGCCCGGGTTCGACCCGCACCCGATGCCCGCGGTCGCCAGCCTCGGCACCAACCCGACCTTCACCGACGCGGGCACCCTCGTGCTCGAGGTCCACGTCCTCGACTTCGACGCCGACCTCTACGGCGCGCGCGTGCGCGTCGGCTTCATCGACCGCCTCCGCGACGAGGCGAGGTTCGACTCGGTGGACGCGCTCCTCGCCCAGATCCGCGCCGATATCGATGCCGCCCGCGCGATCTTCGCCGCGGGTGGCGCGGCCATCTCCTGACGCGGCCTCGGTTTCGCGCCCGCGAAATCACCCACCACCGTCCGGCGTTCTCAGCTATGTAGATGCGTGCGGTGTCACAGCCGCCTCGCATGCTGCCGCCCGAGGCCCCATGCGATCCAAACTCAAAGAGGATGTCATGACCGCTCGCCCCGTACTCGAAGGTGCAATGACCGCGCTCGTCACGCCGATGCGCGACGGCAAGGTCGACTTCGACGCGTACACCAAGCTGGTCGAGTGGCAGATCGCGTCGGGCATCGACGCGCTGGTCGCGGTGGGCACGACCGGCGAGTCGGCCACGCTCGACTTCGACGAGCACATCGCGGTCATCGCGCACACGGTCAAGGTCGCGAACGGCCGCGTGCCGGTGATCGCGGGCGCCGGCGGCAACGCCACGGCCGAGGCGCTCGACCTCACGCGCCGCTCCGTCGACGCGGGCGCCGACGCGCTCCTGCACGTGACGCCGTACTACAACCGCCCCAACCAGGACGGGCTGTTCCGTCACTTCGAGGCGATCGCGAAGAGCACGCGGCTGCCGATCATCCTCTACAACGTGCCGACGCGCACCGGCTGCGACCTCCTGCCGGACACCGTCGTGCGCCTGGCGGCCATCGACAACATCGTCGCGATCAAGGAGGCGACCGGCAACCTCGCGCGCGCGAGCGAGCTCGTCGCCCGCGTCGGCAACCAGGTGAACGTCCTCTCGGGAGACGACGCGACCGCGTTCCCGCTCTACGCGGTCGGCGCCAAGGGCGTCATCTCGGTGGTGTCGAACGTGGCGCCCGCGCGCATGGCGGAGATGTGGGACGCGGCGGTCGCCGGCAACTGGAGCCGCGCCCGCGAGATCCACTACCAGCTGCGCGTGCTCAACCACCTGCTCTTCGCCGAGCCGAGCCCGGCGCCGACCAAGGCGTGCCTGCACCTCATGGGTCGCATCGGCCCCGAGCTCCGTCCGCCCATCTACCCCGTGAGCGCGGGACTGGCCGAACAGCTGCGCGCCGAGCTGGCGGCGCAGGGCCTCCTGTGAGCTCGGTCGCCGTCACCATCCTCGGACCGTCGGGCCGGATGGGCCAGGCGCTCATCGCGGCGGCGGCGGCGCGCCAGGACGTGCACGTCGCGGGCGCGCTCGATCGAGCCGACTCGGCGGAGCAAGGTAAGGAGGTCGCGCCCGGCGTCACCGTCACGGCGCTCATCGACGCGGCGCTCAAGGCGGCGCCGGTCTACGTCGACTTCACGACGGTGGCGTCGACGATGGCGGTCGCCCAGGCGGCGCGCGCGCGGCGCATCGCCGCGGTCATCGGCACCACCGGGCTGGGCGCGGCGGCGGAGGAATCGCTCGACGCGCTCGCCGAGGTGGCGCCGGTCGTGGTGTCGCCCAACTTCTCGGTCGGCGTGAACCTGATGCTCGGGCTCGTGGCCCAGGCCGCGCGCGCGCTCGGGCCGAGCTGGGACACCGAGATCGTCGAGCTGCACCACAAGGGCAAGCGCGACGCGCCGTCGGGCACGGCGATCGGCATCGCGCGCGCGATCGCCACGGCGCGCGGGCAGGAGCTCGCGAAGGTCGGGCGCTACAGCCGCGACGGCGACATCGGTCCGCGCCCCGAGGGCGAGATCGGCGTGGTCGCGGTGCGTGGCGGCGATGTGGTCGGCGAGCACACCGCGTACTTCCTGGGGCCGGGCGAGCGCGTCGAGGTCAGCCACCGCGCGACCGACCGCTCCATCTTCGCGCACGGCGCGTTGCACGCGGCGGCCTGGGTGGTAGGCAAGCCGCCCGGCCGCTACGACATGCTCGACGTGCTCGGCATGAAGGGATAGAACCGTCGGGATGTCCAAGCGCGCGCGCCTCGCTCTCCTGGTCGGGGCGCTCGCGATCACCGCGGCGGCATGCGGTCGAGAGAGCGACCGACGGACGCCGCAGGCGCCGACGGAGGGCGTGGCGTCGGGAGAGCAGGTCGCCGTCCGCGCGGCGCCGCCCGAAGGCGTCGCGGGCGAGAGCCGGGACGGGCTGTGGTTCCCGACCGAGGCGAGCATCGACGGACACGTGCGCGCACTCGCCGATCCGGCGCTGCGCGGGCGCGGCGGCGGCACCGCCGACGAGGCGGCGGCGGCCGACAAGGTCGCCGGCTGGCTGCGCGACGCCGGCGTGGAGCCGGCCGGCGAGAGCGGGTGGCTCCAGCCGTTCACCTTCGGCGCGAACCGGCGGAGCCAGAACGTCGTCGGGATCGTGCGCGGCACCGACCCGCGCGCCGGCCACGTCATCGTCGGCGCGCACTACGACCACCTCGGCGTGCTGGGCGGCGACATCCACCCCGGCGCCGACGACAACGCGTCGGGCACGGCGGCCCTGGTCGCGATCGGCGCGGCGCTGACCCGCGATGGCCAGCGGCCGGCGCGCACCGTGATCCTGGTCGCGTTCGGCGCCGAGGAGGAGGGATTGCACGGCTCGCAGCACTACGCGGCGAACCCGCGCCGGCCGCTCGACGAGGCGACGCTGATGGTGAACCTCGACATGGTCGGGCGGGCAACCTTCCTGTCGGCGAAGCAGTACGCGCTGGCGCAGGCGATCGTGCCGTCGAACGCGATCGGCGCGCTCGCGACGCCGGGAGCCGCGGAGCTGACCGCGCTGGCCAAGCAGGTGGCGGCGCGCGAGGGGCGTCCGGTCGTGTCGGCGAGCGATCTGGGCCCGCTCGAGTCGCTCGTCCGCCCGCAGATCGAGTACCGCGGCGACCACAAGAGCTTCGCCGAGCGCGGCGTCCGCTACCTCTGGCTGTCGACGAGCATGCACGACGACTATCACCTGCCGACGGACACCGCCGACAAGGTCGACCCGGCGACGATCGCGGTGGTGGGCCGGATCGTCGTGCGGGTCATCACCGAGCTCCCGTAGTCGGGCTTCGTGTTACTGTCGGCCCGCCTTGCGTCGCTTCGTCTCGTTCGCGCTCGGGGTCAGTGCGATCATCGGCACCGGGGGTGCGCCCGCGGTGGCGGGTCCGTACTCCGAGGTGGCGAGCGCGTTCGACCCGGGTGACGGGTTCGACCTGCACCTGACGCTCGACTACCGCCTCGACATCCGGCGCAGCGCGATCCTGCGCGAGGACGTGGGGCGGCCTGGGACCGGGCCGGCCGACGGCCTCCCGGTCGTGCGCGACCTCATCTTCGCCGGCAGCCGCCACACGATCATCCCGCGGCTCGAGCTCGGGCTGTTCAAGGACGTGTCGTTCTCGGTGGCGATGCCGTACGTGCTCTCGCAGCAGGGCACGCTGGAGCTCGACCAGCGCGACACGCCGTGCGACTTCGACGGCGCCGATGCGACGTGCGTGAACCGCATGACGTCGAGCACGTTCGTCGATGGCATCCTGCCGGGCTCCGGCTTCGACGGCCAGAACGGCGGCGCCGGCTTCGACGCGGACGACCCGACGGTCTTCCGCAGCCCGACGCGCAGCGGCGTCGATCAGATCCACGTGGGACTCACGTGGGCGCCGATGAACCAGCGGCGCGACGACACCAAGCCGACGTGGAAGCTCGGCGTCGAGGGGCGCCTGGCGGTGGGCAAGGTGGCGACGTTCGACGCCGGCGATCTCGCGGGCTCGACGGGCGTCGGCCGTGGCGTCACCGAGGTGCGGCTGTGGACGTCGATGGCGCGCCGCATCGGCTGGGCCGAGCCCTACGTCGAGGCGTGGTGGCTCGCGCCGCTGTCGGTGAAGAACGACTCGCTGTTCCAGGATCCCGGCTTCGGCGCGCGCTCGACCAAGACCCAGCAGCAGGGCGGCCTGCGCTTCGGCTTCGAGGGCTACGCCGTCGACCAGGGTGACGAGGGCGCGCGGCTCGCGCTCGAGCTGTCGGCGCGGATCGTCACCCACTTCGAGGGCCGCAACTACTCCGAGATGTGGGAGGTGTTCTCGCTGGCCGGCGACGCCTCGGGCAGCGGCCCGATGATCCTCGACGCCGATCCGACGGCGGACATGGTGCAGGCGCTCGATCACCCGGGCATCACCAACATCGAGAACTACATGGAGATGGGCGGCCGCGTCGCCGCGCGCATCGCCGTCGGCCAGAAGTTCCGCCTCTCGGCCGCGTTCGAGCTGACCGCCGAGAACGAGCACGTCATCACCTTCACTGACGCGGGCGTCGACCTCCCCGAGTGCTCCGGCGCCGCCGGCTCCGGCTGCGAGGTCATCGACGACGAGCTGGTCACCCCGGGCACCAACGAGGTCAACCCGCTCCACGTCCCCCTCACCGACCTCGTCGGCCACCGCTACCGCACCGCCGACGTCCTCAACTACGTCGTCGGCATCAACGCGCAGCTCCTCTTCTGACGGGGGACAGGATCCCCTCCTCCAACCCTCCGCCATTCCTAACGAATTCGCGTTGACCGCGACTGGGAGCTCGCCGCGCACCTGCGCGTCGCGGTAAACGCCAAATCGCTCTGACGGGGGACACGCTCCCCCCCTCCAAGCCACCGCCATTCCTCACGAATTCGCGTTGACCGCGACTGCGCTCTGACGGGGGACACGCTCCCCCCCTCCAAGCCACCGCCATTCCTCACGAATTCGCGTTGACCGCGACTGGGAGCTCGCCGCGTTCTTCCGCGTCGCGGTAAACGCCAAATCGCCAGGCGGCACAAAGACTTGGGCCCCCGGATCCTGTCCCCCGTCAGCGGATTTGTCCCCCGTCAGCGGATTAGGGCGTCGGAAAGCTCTTCGATCACTGACGGGGGTGATGGGGGGACACGATCCACCCCTCCAAGCCACCGCCATTCCTCACGAATTCGCGTTGACCGCGACTGGGACCTCGCTGCGTTCTTCCGCGTCGCGGTAAACGCCAAATCGCCAGGCGGCACAAAGACTTGGGCCCCCGGATCCTGTCCCCCGTCAGCGTATCAGGGCGTCGGAAAGCTCTTCGATCACGGCGTCGGGATCGCCGTGGCCGGCGAGGGCGTGGCGGACGCAGTGGCGGAGGTGGTTCTTGACCAGCTCGGCGGAGACGGCGCGGAGGGCCTTCTCGACCGCGGCGACCTGGTCGAGGACGTCGATGCAGTAGCGATCCTCCTCGATCATCCTGGCGATGCCGCGGACCTGGCCCTCGATGCGGCGGAGACGGTTGAGGTTGCGGGTCCGCGCCGCGGGGTCGACGCCGTGGGCCTTGCGGGGTTGCCGGGACTTCATCGCGTGTGTCCTCCGGAGAGCAGGCTGGAGACGACGACGCTCACCGACGAGGACGCCATGAGGGCGCTCGCCAGGAGCGGCGAGACGGTGACGCCCCAGGGAGCGAGCGCGCCGGCGGCGAGCGGGATGGCGAGGACGTTGTAGCCGGCGGACGCGAGCAGGTTGCGGCGCATCGTGCGCACCGCGGCGCGCGCGACGTCGACGAGGCCGGGCAGGATCGACAGCTCGGGACGCATGAGCGCGACGTGCGCGGCGGCGCCCGCGACGTCGGTGCCGCCCGCCTGCGCGACGCCGACGCTCGCGGCGGCGAGCGCCGGCGCGTCGTTGATGCCGTCGCC
>DDTA01000228.1 GCA_002344285.1 Myxococcales bacterium UBA2376 | reverse complement strand
ATGCGCAAGGACCCGCCCTTCGACCAGGAGTACTACTACGCCACGCTGCTGCTGGAGCGCGCCGAGGCCGAGGTCATCGTCGCGCACGGCCGCCTGCCCGACAGCGGCCTCGCCTTGCTCGGCTTCGGCAGCTTCGGCGCGCTGGAGCTCGGCTTCAACTCCGACCTCGACCTGGTGTTCCTCTACCGCGCCCGCGAGGGCGCCGAGAGCGACGGCGCGCGCCCGCTGCCCGCCGTCGAGTACTTCTCGCGCCTCGGCCAGCGCCTGGTCGGCGGCCTGCACGCGCGCACGCCGCGCGGGCGCCTCTACGAGGTCGACACGCGCCTGCGCCCGTCGGGCTCCCAGGGCCTGCTGGTGTCGTCGCTCGCGGGCTGGCGCCGCTACCACGCCAGCGAGGCGCGGCTCTGGGAGCGGCAGGCGCTCATCAAGCTGCGGCCGGTCGCCGGCGACGCGTCGCTCGGCGCCGAGGTCGCCGCCGAGGTCGCGACGTGGTTGTGGTCGAGCCCGCCACCGGACGAGCGCGCGGTCGCCGCCGAGATCATCGCGATGCGCGACCGCATGGAGAAGGAGCTGGGCAGCCCGAGCGACCTCAAGGTCGGCAAGGGCGGCATCATCGACGTCGAGTTCGCCGCCCAGTACCTGCAGCTCGCGCACGGGCACGCCGTGCCGGGCCTGCGCACGCCGTCGACCGCACCCGCCCTGCGCGCGGCGCGGGCGGCGCGCCGTGGCCCGCGCCACGACCTGGAGGTGCTCGAGGAGGGCTACCGGTTCCTCCGGCTGATCGAGCACCGGATGCGCGTCGTGCACGATCGGCCGGTGAGCCGGCTCCCCCACGACGAGACCGAGCTGGCCCGCCTCGCGCGGCGCTGCGGATTTCCCTCGGGCGACGCGCTGCGTGACCGTGTGGCCCGGTGGCAGGTCGACATCCGGGGTGCGTTCGAGCGTGTGCTCGGAGCGTGAACCGGATCTGTGCCTTGCTCTCGGCGCCGGCGGTTGGTACGACCGCACCATGGCGATCAAGAAGGTCGAATCGATCTGGATCGACGGGAAGCTCGTCCCCTGGGACGACGCCACCGATCACATGCTCGCGCACACGCTGCACTACGGTGTCGGCGCGTTCGAGGGCATCCGCGCCTACCAGCGCGCCGACGGCAAGACCGCGGTGTTCCGGCTGCGCGAGCACATCGATCGCCTCTTCGACTCGGCGCAGATCTGCACGATGGAGATCCCGTTCACGCGCGAGCAGCTGATCGACGCGTGCGCCGAGGTCGTGCGCACCAACAAGATGACGTCGGCGTACCTGCGCCCGCTGGTCTACCTGGGCGCGGGCGCGCTCGGCCTGGGCTCGTTCGAGCCGCCGGTGCGCACCGTCGTCGCCGCGTTCGAGTGGGGCGCGTACCTCGGGGACGAGGGCCTGAAGAAGGGCATCCGCTGCATCATCAGCGGCTACACGCGCTCGAGCTCGAGCTCGATCATGAACAAGGGCAAGATCTGCGGCCAGTACGTCACCTCGGTGCTCGCCAAGCGCCTCGCGCTCAAGAGCGGCTACGACGAGGCGCTCATGCTCGACCCGCAGGGCTTCGTCGCCGAGGGCACGGGCGAGAACATCTTCGTGGTCAAGAACGGCCTCGTGCGCACGCCGCCGCTGGGCGCCGCGATCCTCGCCGGCATCACCCGCGACACCGCGATCCAGCTCCTGCGCGAGCGCGGCGTCGAGGTCCGCGAGGAGATGATCGCGCGCGACGAGCTGTACACGGCCGACGAGGTCTTCCTCACCGGCACCGCCGCGGAGGTCACGCCGGTGCGCGAGATCGATCAGCGCCGGGTCGGCAAGGGCGAGTTCCCCATCACCAAGGGCCTGCAGGAGTCGTTCTTCGCCGTCGTGAAGGGCGGCGACACCAAGCACGACCACTGGCTCCACTTCGTCTGATCGCGCCGATCGCGGCGCCGCGGTCAGTCGGGGATGTGCGGAGGAATCTCGACGGTGACCTCGGTCGCCTGCGCCGCCGGCTGCGGGGTCACGGTGACCTGCTTGCAGTACGCCGCGAGCTCGTCGCCGTGGCGCTCGAGGTACGTCATCGCCTGAGGTCCGCCCGCCACCTCCGCCGGAATGGCGGTGACGCACGTGGTGTACACCCCGGGCACCAGCTCCTTGAAGGTCGCCGGCCGGCCCCCGAACATGATGCCGAGGCTCGACGTACCGCCCGCCTGCGCCGCCGCCCGCACGCTCAGCTCCCGTCCCGTCGCCGCGGCGACCACGCCCGAGAACAGCCACGCGAACCCGCCCTTGAACTCCCCGTTCGAGGCCTTCGCCGTCACGGTCAACGTGACGTCGCCCTTGCGCACGGTCAGATCCGCGCGCGCCTCCTTGCCCGAGACCACCGTCGCCTGCGTCGAGTGGAAGGTCATCCCCCGCATGGGCATCCCGAGCATCGCGGACACCTTGTAGGTGTCGGGTGCGAGCCTGTCGAAGCGGTAGGTGCCGTCGGGGCCGGTGGCGACCGAGTACATCGCGTTGTACGCCGTCACCGACTGCACGGTGATGATCGTGTCGGCGGCGGGCCCCTGCGCGTCGGTCGCCTTGCCGACGAGCGAGCCGAAGCCGGCGAGCGCCAGCACGAGCGCGCTCTCGTCGGCGGCGCCGCGCTGGAGCCGGATCGCCGGCGAGCGACCGAAGTCGGGGTGCTCGGCGACGACCGTGACGTCGGCGGGGCCGAGCCCGGAGATCTTGAAGGATCCGCTCTCGTCGGTCGTCGCCTCGCGGTTGTTGCTGCGGCCCGGCGGGCCGCCGCCGAAGNNCTTGCCGGCGATCGCGCGCCCGCGGGACACCGTGATCGTGCCGACGTCCGTCACCTCCCCTTCCTCGATCTCGACCGGCACCGTCTTCTGATCGATCGACGATCCACGCACGACGAGCTGGTACGAGCGGGGCGGCAGCCCGCCGAGCTCGAAGCTGCCGTCCTTGCTCGCGACCGGCTCCTGGGTGAAGCCGACGCCGATCGTGAAGGGCGTCGGCACCGTGCCGTCGGCGAACGCGACCTTCCCCTTCACGCTGCCGTCGGCGGGCAGGACGATGCGCAGGTCCCGGGTGCCGGTCTCGGCGCGCTCGCCGTCCATGCCGAACATGCGGGCGCGCCCGGAGGCCACGCGCGACGCGCGCACCATGTACGTCCCCGGCGCGAGGCCGGC
>DDTA01000187.1 GCA_002344285.1 Myxococcales bacterium UBA2376 | reverse complement strand
TGCGGTTGCGGTTGCGGTTGCGGCTGCGGTTGCGGTTGCGGCTGCGGCCCCGCCAGCCCCACGCGCGCGAGCACGTGGTCGAGGCGGCCCGTGCTCGCCGCCCACGACACCGTCGCGGTCGACAGCGCGAACGCGAGCACCGCGAAGCCGACGCGCCACCGACGCCCTTTCGCGCGCCGTCCCACCGACTCCATCACGCGGCGGCGCGTCGCCTCGCCGTCGTCGGCGCCGGTGGACGAGCGCTCGCGCAGCGCCGCGATCGCGGCGCCCAGGTCGTCGTCGATCCGCACGTCACTCATCGCGCACCTCCCGCAGCTCGGGCGCGAGCAGCTCGCGCAGCCGCTTGCGCGCGTGGAAGAGGCGCGAGCGCACGGTCCCGTCCGGGACGTCGAGGATGCGCGCCACCTCCACCGCCGACCGCTGCTCGACCTCGCACAGGACGAACGCGACCCGTTGATCCATCGGCAGCCGGTCGAGCGCCGCCGACAGCCGGTCCGCCAGGCGCCGCCGCATCGCGACGTCGTCCGGCTTCGTCGCCGGCTCGTGATCGCGCGCGGCGAGCTTCTCCATCGCGCGCCGCCGCCGGATGGCCGCGCGGATGTGGTGCCGCGCGCGGTTGGCCGCGACCCCGATGAGGAAGCCGCGCAGCGCGCTCTCGCCGCGGTAGCGCGCGATCATGTCGGGCAGCCGCACGAACACGTCGTGCACGATGTCCTCGGCCGCCGCCTCGTCGCCGACCAGCCGCCGCGCGAAGGCGCGCACCGCCGCGTGGTGCGCCGCGTACGCCTCGCCGATCGCCACGCGCTCGCCCCGCCGCAGCCGCGCGACCAGATCGTCGTCTTGGTCGTCCGCGCGCGCCGCGCTCACGGCGGTCGGCAGGGCCAGCTCGAGAGGATTCACCGGCATCTACGTTCCCGGTACGAACGCGACCGTTCAAAGTTTCTCAGGATCGGTCATAACTTGGCGACATGACCTGGCAACGACTCTTCGCCGCCGGCGCCGCCCTCGGCGCCCTCGCCATCGCCGCCGGTGCCTTCGGCGCCCACGGCCTCAAGAAGCGCCTCTCGGCCGACGACCTCGCGATCTTCGAGACCGGTGCGCGATATCACATGTACGGCGCGCTCGCGGTCCTCGCGTTCGGCCTCGCCGCCGCCCACGGCGTCCGCGCCGTCACTCCGGGATGGATCCTCGTCGCCGGCACCACGATCTTCGCCGGCACGCTCTACGCCCTCGCGCTCGGCGGCCCACGCTGGGTCGGCGCGGTCACGCCCATCGGCGGCACGCTCATGCTCGTGGCGCTGGCCTGGACGGCGATCGTCGCGGTCCGCGGCTGAGCCGCGCGCCGTCAGCCCTTCACGCAGACGACCTGGCGCAGCGTGTGGACGACCTCGACGAGGTCGGCCTGCGCCGCCATCACCGCGTCGATCGACTTGTACGCCATGGGCGTCTCGTCGAGCACCTCGGCGTCCTTGCGGCACTCGACGCCCTCGGTCGCGCGCGCGTGATCCTCGACGGAGAACTTGCGCCGCGCCTCGTGGCGGCTCATCGCGCGGCCGGCGCCGTGGCTGCACGAGCAGTAGCTCTCGGGGTTGCCCTTGCCGCGCACGATGAAGCTCTTCGCGCCCATCGAGCCCGGGATGATGCCGAGCTCGCCCATCCCGGCGCGCACGGCGCCCTTGCGCGTCACGTAGACGTCGCGCCCGTAGTGGTGCTCGCGCGCGACGTAGTTGTGGTGACAGTTGACCGCGACCTCGCCGAGCTCGAACGGGCGTAGCTCCTGGCGCGCCGCCGCCAGCACCGCGTCCATCATCAGCCGGCGGTTGGTGGCGGCGTAGCGCTGCGCCCAGTCGACGGCGTCGACGTAGTCGTGGAAGTGCTTCGTGCCCTCGCGGAGGTACGCCAGATCCTTGTCGGGCAGGTCCTTGATCGCGCGCCGCATGTCGCGCTTGGCCAGCTCGATGAAGTACATGCCGATGCGGTTGCCGACGCCGCGCGAGCCCGAGTGCAGCATCATCCAGACCACGTCGCGCTCGTCGAGGCACACCTCGATGAAGTGGTTGCCGGTGCCGAGCGTGCCGAGGTGGTTGACGTCGTTGCCGCGCCCGAGCCGGGGATGCTTGTCGACGAGCTCACCGTAGTCCTCGGCGAGCGTCTCCCACGCCGCCGCGGCTGGCCTGGGGATGCCCCGCCGCCACGCGCCGCGATCGTTGCGCCCGCCGTTGTCGCTGCGGCCGTGCGGGATCGCCGCCTCGATCGCCGTNNACCGCCATCATCCCGCAGCCGATGTCGACGCCGACTGCGGCGGGGATGACCGCGCGCTCCGTCGGGATGACGCTGCCGACGGTCGCGCCGATGCCCCAGTGCACGTCGGGCATCGCGGCGACGTGGTGGAACACCACGGGGAGGCGAGCCACGTTCTCCAGCTGATGGCGCGCGCCGTCCTCGAGCTGCACGCCGCGCACCCATGCGCGGATCGGCACTCCGTCGGTCTCGTAGATCTCCGGGCCTGACACGGGCCACAGGATGACCGAAGGTGTGGCGATGCGCACGGATGGGGTTCACCCGAGGACGGCGACTCGGCGCGGTCCGATGCGTCGACAGAAAGGCGCGCGGGCGCGGCACCCTGTGTATGATCCGGCCGGCACCATGCCTCGGGTCCTTCGTCTAGCGTCGGTCGTGTGGTTGTTGTTGGTCCTCGTCGCCGCGCCCGCCGGCGCCGGGACGATGGGCCTCATCGTCTCGGGTGATCCGGCCAAGCAGCCGGTGATCGAGACGACGCTCGAGCCGTGGCTGAAGAAGGCCGGCTACGACGTGCGGCTCCGCGTGCTCGAACAGAAGGAGGTCGACAAGATCGTCGACTGCTTCATCCTCACCGACCAGGCGTGCGCCGAGTCGACGGTGGCGGGCGCCGGCGTTGCCGGACTCCTGTTCGTGATGGTCGAGGTCAAGCGCGACACGCGCTCGCAGAAGGACGAGGTCAAGCTGACCGGCTGGCTGTTCTCCGCCGACGGCAAGGCCCTCGTCGCGCAGAGCGTCTACTGCCGCGACTGCCGCAACGACACCCTGGGCCCGACGGCGGAGGATCTCGCCCGCGCGCTGTTCTCGCAGAGCGCCACCGGCGCCGGCCGCATCGCGGTGTCGACGACGCCGCCCGGCGCGCGCGTCTCCGTCGACGGCGCCCCCGTCGGCGCGACGCCGATCGAGCACGGCCTGCGCGCCGGCCCGCACGTGGTCGACGTGACCCTCGATGGCTTCCACCCGGTGCGCCGCGACGTCGACGTCGGCAAGGACAAGACCGTCGCGCTCGAGCTGACGATGACGCCCGCCGACCAGCCGCTCCCGGGCGCCAAGCGCGGCCCCTTGCCGTACGTCGTCCTCGTCGGCGGCGTCGCGCTCGCCGGCGCCGGCGTGACGCTCTACCTGATGGATCAGGACTGCGAGGCCGGCGGCCCGTGCGACGTGCCGAACACGCAGGAGACCTTCCGCAACAGCGCGCCGCTCGGCGTCGGCCTCGCCGCGGCCGGCGCGGTCGCCATCGGCGTCGGCGCATACCTGACGCTCAAGGCGCCGAAGTCGCCGTCGGGTTCGGCGTCACGTGCACCCGCCGCAGTGCCTGTCGGCTGGGTGACACCTGGGGGCGGCGGTGTAGGAGTCAGCACGCGCTTTTGATCTCGCGCCCGGTCCCACAACGGGTGCACGATCTCGACACTACGCCGTCGGGGCCCCTGGAGGAGTGATCATGCCTAGCTTGTCGTCCGTCATCGCGATCGCGTTCGCGCTGCTCCTGTTCGCCTGCGGCGAGAAGAACCCGAACTTCTGCGAAGGCCCCGACTGCGACGCGATCGACGCGTCGCCTGACGCGCCGATCGTCGCCTGCACCGGCAACGGCCCCGATCCCGACTGCCCCGCGGCGACGCCGGTGTGTCAGAGCGGCCAGTGCACCGGCTCCTGCACCGCCGACACCGACTGCGCCGGTCGCCCGTCGACCCAGGCCGTCTGCCACATGGGCAGCGGCGCCTGCGTCCAGTGCGACGAGAACGACGTCCAGGCCACGCCGATGCAGGCCGAGGACGAGTGCCCGGGCGCCAACCTCGCCGTCTGCGACGCCGGCACCCACACGTGCCGCGCTTGCCGCGAGCACACCGAGTGCTTCTCCGGCGTCTGCGACGCCGGCGTATGCGTCACCCAGGCCAACGTCATCTATCTCGTCCCCGCCGCCGACGGCGGCACCGACGGCGGCGGCAACAACTGCCTCACGCCGAGCGCGGGCTGCCTCACGCTCAACTACGCCATCGGCAAGCTGACCGCGACCCGCAAGTACATCCTCTTCAAGCCGAGCGCGACGTTCTACCCCGCGCGCAACAACACCGACCGCGCCGACTTCAACGCGGTCACGGCGCACGTGATCGGCTACGGCGCCGAGGTCCGCCGCGCCGGCGACGGCAAGATCATCGACGTACGGAACGGCTCGAACGTCAAGATCGAAGGCCTGAAGGTCGCCAACGCGACCAATACCAGTACCGGCCTCGGCATCGAGGTGGTCGATTCACAGCTCGAGTTGTTTCGAGCGATGGTCCAGGACAACGCCGCGACGGGGATCAGCGTCAGCGGAGCCACTTCTGCGCTACGTGTGGCGCGCAGCATCGTTTCAGGCAACGACGGGGGAGGGATCTCGGTGAACCTGGCGCCGTTCGTCCTCATCAACAACTTCATCGTCAACAACGGTGATGCGAACTCCCTCATCGCGGGTCTCAAGCTTTCGTCATCCGGCGCGACGAGCCTCCTCGAGTTCAACACCATCGTGGACAACAATGCTCAGGGCGGGATCGCCGACGTCGAGTGCACGAACAACATGGTGACGGCGCGCAACAACATCATTCACGGTGACGCGACGGAGCCACGGATCGCCGGCAACTGCGTGCACCGAAACACGCTCTACGGCCCCGACGGGACGATCCCCGGCACGATGAACGTGCTCGTGGCTGATCGCGCCACATATCGCTTCACGTCCGCGTCCGACTATCACCTCAATCCTGCGGCCAATCCGGCCAGCGTCGCCGTCGGCGCCGCGGACTCGTCCAACCTGACCGGCGAGGGCCTCTTCGACTACGACGGCCAGGCGCGCACCGCAGGGGCGGCGACGGTGGACGTGGGCGCGGACGAGGTCCCGTAGGCGCCGGACCCCACAGCGTTGATGACATGACCGGGGCCGCCCCGATATGATCATGGTCGTGCGGGCCGCGCTCACCCTGGTCGCGATCGCGGTCGTCGCGACGCCGGCGCGGGCTGACACGCTGCCGCGGCCGGTCGAGGGTGGTGATCGCACCGTGTCGTGCGGCGCCGCCAACCGCGGAGCGCTGTTCGGCGGCGTGGCGCTGCCCGAGCGCGGGCCGCATCACGTGGTGCCGGAGCCGTGGGCGTCGCGCGATCACCACTACGGCACGGCCGAGCTCGTCGGCCTCATCCAGCGCGCGGCGGCGGCGGTCGACGCCGCGCATCCGGGAGGTGTGCTGGGCGTCGCGGACCTGTCGGCGCCGCAAGGCGGGCATGTGCCGGGACATCGCTCGCACCAGTCGGGGCGCGACGCCGATCTCCTCTTCTACGCGCGCGACGCGAGCGGCGCGCCGTTCCCGCCCGACGGCCACATGCCGTACTACACGGGGGCGGGGCGCGCGTACTACGCGTACGCGCCGGCGTGGAAGGTCGGCATCCCCGTGCGCTACTTCGACACGGCCCGCAACTGGGCGCTGGTCAAGGCGCTGATCACCGACCGGCACGTCGAGGTCGAGAAGCTCTTCGTCGCCAGCCGCGTCGAGTACTGGCTCCTGCGTCACGCGATCCGGACCGGCGAGCCGCGGGCGATCGTGAGCCGCGCCCGCGCGGTGCTCCAGCAGCCGCCCGGCGTCGGCAAGCACGCGGACCACATGCACCTCCGCGTGGCATGCACGGCCGACGACATCGCGCACGGGCGCTGCCAGCCGCTCGCGCGTGGGCGAGCGCGCATCAAGCGCTGGACCAAGCCCTGTCCCGCGTCGCTCTGAGTCGAGCGACTCAGCGGACCGGCGGCGTGTAGAAGAGCTTGGCGTCGGGGCCGATCGGCAGCTCGAGGCCGAGCCAGATGCCGAACAGGATCGTCCAGCCGATCATGAAGACGATCGTGTAGGGCAGCATCGTCGCGACCAGGGTGCCGATGCCGGCCTTGGGCTCGTAGCGCTGGAAGAAGGCGATGATGAGGGCGAAGTAGCTCATCATCGGCGACACGATGTTCGTGCAGCTGTCACCGATGCGGTACGCGACCTGGGTGAGCTCCGGCGAGTAGCCGAGCAACATGAACATCGGCACGAAGACCGGCGCCATGAGCGCCCACTTCGCGGACGCCGAGCCCATGAACAGGTTCAGGAACGCGGACAGGAGGATGAAGCAGACGAAGAGCGGCAGGGCGGGGAGGCCCAGGTCCTGCAGCGCGGACGCGCCCTTCATCGCCAGGATGAGGCCGAGCTGCGTCCAGTTGAAGAAGGCGACGAACTGGGCGGCGAAGAAGACCAGCACCAGGTACGTGCCGAGCGTGCTCATGCTCGCGCCCATGCCCTTGATGACGTCCTCGTCGCTCTTGATCGTGCCGGCGCCGACGCCGTACGCGATGCCGACGATCACGCCGTAGGCGAAGATGAGCGCGACCACGCCGCCCAGGAGCGGCGACTTGAGCAGGTCGTCATCGGCCGGGTTGCGCAGGAAGCCGGTGCCCGGCGCCGTGCCCGACGGCAACGCCGACCACACCAGCACGAAGACGAACACGATCGTCGCGTAGAGCGCCCAGCGCAGGCCGCGGCGCTCGGCGTCGGTGAGCGGCTGGTTGCCCTGCTCGTCGGCGGTCATGTCCGAGGGCAGGTCGCGGAAGCGCGGCGCGACGATCTTCTCGGTCACGAACCAGCCGAGCAGCATGATGAGCGGCGTCGACGCCATCATGAAGTACCAGTTGGCGACCGCGGTCACCGTGTACTGCTTGTCGACGAGCTGGGCCGCCTCCTGCGACAGGCCGGAGAGCAGCGGATCGATCGTGCCGATGAGCAGGTTGGCCGAGTAGCCGCCCGACACGCCGGCGAAGGCCGCCGCCATGCCGACGATCGGGTGGCGCTTGGCCGCCGCGAAGATGAACGCCGCCATCGGGACCAGCAGCACGTAGCCGATCTCGCTCGCCATGTTCGACATGACGCCGGCGAAGACGAGGATCGGCGTGAGCAGCGAGCGCGGCGACGCGAGCACGAGCCGGCGCAGCGCGGCGCCCATCAGCCCCGAGTGCTCGGCGACGCCGATGCCGATGAGCGCGACCAGCACGGTGCCCAGCGGCGCGAAGCTGGTGAAGTTGGTCACCAGCCCGGTCATGATCTTGTGCAGCCCGGCCTCGCTCAGGAGGTTGACCGGCGCGATCGTCTTGCCCGTGGTCGGATGCGTGACCGAGATGCCGGCCTCGGCGGCGATCCACGACGCGACGACGACGAGCAGCGCGAGGAGCGCGAACAGCGTGGCCGGGTGGGGCAG
>DDTA01000119.1 GCA_002344285.1 Myxococcales bacterium UBA2376 | reverse complement strand
TGCGACGTCGGCGGCGGCACCACCGACTTCTCGCTGATCGAGGTCAAGGACGACGGCCGCGGCAACCTCGCGATCGAGCGCGTCGCCGTCGGCGACCACATCCTCCTCGGCGGCGACAACATGGACCTCGCGCTGGCGGCGATCGCCGAGCGCACGCTGACCGAGCAGGGCAAGCAGCTCGACGTCCTGCAGAAGCGCGGCCTCGTGCACGCGTGCCGCCGGGCCAAGGAGTCGCTCCTCGCCGACGACGCACCCGCGTCGGTGCCGGTCTCGCTGCTCGGCCGCGGCTCCAAGCTCATCGGCGGCACGCTGCGCGTCGATCTGAAGAAGGACGATGCGCACCAGCTGCTCGTCGACGGCTTCTTCCCGGCATGCGCCGCCGAGGACCGCCCGGCGAGGCGACGCGCCGGCGGCCTGCGCGAGCTCGGCCTGCACTACGCCGCCGATCCGGCGGTGACGCGCCACCTCGCCGAGTTCCTCGACCGCCACGACAGCGCGCCGACCGCGGTGCTGTGGAACGGCGGCGTCATGAAGGCGGCCGCGATCCGCCACCGCATCCTCCAGGTCGTGAGCGACTGGTACGGGCGGGCGCCGCGCGAGCTCGAGGGCACCGATCTCGATCGCGCCGTCGCGCTCGGCGCCTCGTATTACGGCCAGGTCCGCCGCGGCAAGGGCATCCGCATCCGCGGCGGCACGGCGCGCGCGTACTACATCGGGATCGAGTCGTCGATGCCCGCGATCCCCGGCTTCCCGCCGCCGGTGAAGGCGCTGTGCGTCGCGCCCTTCGGCATGGAGGAAGGCGCCAGCGCGGAGCTTCCCGACGACGAGCTCGGCCTGGTCGTCGGCGAGCCGTCGACGTTCCGCTTCTTCGCGTCGTCGAGCCGCAAGGACGACGTCGCCGGCACGCTCGTCGATCCCGACACCGCGGAGCTCGTCGAGCTCGCGCCCGTCGAGCAGGAGGTCGAGGTCTCGGGCGACCGCGACGCCGGCGAGGTCGTCCCGGTCGCGCTCACCGCGCACGTCACCGAGGTCGGCACGCTCGAGCTCTGGTGCAAGGCGCGCGTCGGCGCCGGCCGCTGGAAGCTCGAGTACTCCGTCCGCGAGCCCCGCTCGCCCTGAGCCACCGTTCGTCCTGAGCGAGTCCGAGCGTCAGCGAGGACGAGTCGACGGACCCGCGGCGTTGGTCACCGCCGTCACCACCTCCGCCTCGGTCGGGAACTCACCGCCGGACTTGTCGGCGACCTTCCGGCCGTCGACCCACACGGTGTACTCGCCGCGGCCGCCCGGCGTCAGCGTCACGTCGGCGCCCAGCGCGTGCTTGATCGCGGCCGCCGCACGGACGGCCCGGGGGCGATAGCTTCAAGCCTGGCAGTAGCGGATCTCGATGGTCATCACGGCTCCTGCAACCATACCTGAAGTATGGTGCGAGGCATGGTCCTCCTGCGCTCGACCACCGGCTGCGTGAACACGCCCCGCATCCTGTTCGCGCTCGAGGAGATGGGCGTACCGTACCGGCTCGAGACCGCGGCCGACGGCACGTTCACCGCGCGCTACGGCATCCCCGGCCCCGAGCTCGTCGACGGCGACCACACCCTCGTCGAGGTCGGCGCGATCCTGCGCCACGTCGTTCGTACCTACGGCGCGGGCAGCCTGTGGCCGGCGGACCGGTTCGATCAGGCCGAGGTCGATCGCTGGCTCGACTTCCAGGCGGTGCGGCTCGCGCGCGCCGCCGCGGCGCGTGACCTCGAGACGCTCGGCACGCTGCTGGGCGCGCTCGAGCGTCACCTCCGCACGCACCGATGGATGCTCGGCGACGACTTCACCGTCGCCGACTGTGGCTTCGTGCCCGCGATGATGAAGCGCGACAAGTTCCCGCTGGAGAAGTTTCCGGCGATCGCGGCGTACTTCGATCGGCTCGGCGCGCGGCCTGCGTGGCAGCGGGCGGTGGCCGCGACCCCGTAGCTCGCTCAGGTGATGCTGCCCGGCGCGAGCTCGAACAGCTCGATCGCCGCGGGATCGGTGGCGCGGTGGAACGACGGATCGATCATGTAGAGGACGGCGTCGGTCGGGCCGGCCGCGTGGACGCCGAGGTCGTAGGAGATCCGATCGCCCGCGACGCGGAGGGTCCGGCGGCCGGACAGCGTCTCCTCCATCGCCGGATCGCGCCAGCGCACGAGCTCGGCGACGCATTTCGGATGGCCGGTGTGCCCGGCGACCTGGGCGAGCCCGGCCGGCAGGGTGCGCGGGTGGTAGCGGCGCGGGCGCGTGACCTCGCGCTCCCACGACCGATCTGCCCCCGGACGGTCGGGATCCGAGGGCCGGTGGTAGAGCATCCCCCCGCCCTCGGGCAGGGCGCCGAGGCCGTCGGCGGTGGTCGCGCCGGGCACGTGGAGCGGCGCGAGGGACAGCGCGGCGGCCGCGCCCGCACGCCACCGGGCGCGCACGTCGTCGACGGCGGCGGTGAGCTGCGCGCCGAGCGCCGCGGCGAGCGCGCGTGGGTCGCGCTCGTCGGGGAGCCCGAGGAGCGCGAGCTCGCGCGCGGTCACGCCGGCGTGGGTGAGCAGCACGTCGACGCCGTCGGCCGCGCGCGCCGACGCGGCCAGCCGCAATCGACCGTCGAGCAGCTCGTGCTGCACCAGCGCGCGCTGCGCCTCGGTGAAGGCCGAGAAGTCGCGGTGGACGAGCCCGAGCGTCGGCAGCTCGGGGTACGCGACCATGTACTCGTCGCGCAGCCGCGCCTGCGCCTCGTGTGGCGCGGTCTCCTTGAGCGCGACGAGCTCGCCGGCGAGCAGCGCCGCCGCGTCGAAACGGACGTCGCTCGCGGACGCGAGCTCCATCACCCGCGCGGTGTCGTGGTTCCCGATCAGCACCGTGGTCTGGGACGGCGGATGCGCGCACAGCCAGCGCAGGAAGCGAGGGCCATCGACGCGCGCCGCGTCGGTCGTGCCTTGGGCGCGGGTGCCGAAGTCGAAGTGGTCGCCGATCGACACGAGCTCGACGTCGTCGCGCAACCAGCCGTCGTCGCCGAGTAACCCGTGGTGATCGAGCACCGCGAACAGCTTGTGGGCGTGGGCCTGCGGATCGCCGATCGCGACCGCCCGTCGCGCGCTCGCCGCTCGCTCGGCGCGCCGCTCGCCGTCCGCCAGCTCGGCGGCGACTCCCAGCGCGCGTTCGACGCGGTTCATCGAGCCAGTGTACGCCAGACCTGGCCCGGACATTGCTCTCCTTCCACGTGAGGCACCCCATGGCGATCACGACCACGACCAGCTCCGTCAGTCGTTTCCTCTTCGGCCAGCCCGTGGTGAGCGATGGCGCGGTCAGGATGCGGCACCTGACCGCGCTCGTCGCGCGCATCGCGCTCTCGACCATCTTCCTCGTCGCGGGATACGGGAAGCTGAGCGATCCGGCCAGTAGCGTGGCCTACATGGACAGCATGGGCGTGCCGGCGGCCAGCCTGCTCGTCTACGTCGCCGGCATGGCCGAGCTGCTCGGCGGCATCTCGCTCCTGTTCGGGTTCTTGACGCGCATCGGCGCGCTCGGCCTCACCGCGTTCCTCGTCGTGACGAGCCTGGTCTTCCACGACTTCTGGAATCTGGCCGGTGCCGAACGGGTGGCGCAGACCGTCCAGTTCACGAAGAACCTCTCGATCATGGGTGGCCTCCTCATGATCGTCGCGTCGGGCGCGGGACGATACAGCCTCGACGCCATCGTCCGCGGAGGTGGCCCGATCGCGCACGATTACCGCGACCCCGCGGCGCTCACGCGCGGCGTGCGGGTACGCCACGCGGACCCGGTTCACCACGGGATCTGATCTGGTAGGTTCTGGTAGGTTCCGCGCCGTGAAGATCGTCCTCTTCGACGCGCATCGCTACGACCGCGACTCGTTCACCGCCGCGAATCGCGATCGCGCGCACGTCCTGGCCTTCCTCGAGGCCCGCCTCACCGCGGCCACCGCACCCCTGTGCGCGGGTCACGAGGTCGTGTGCGCGTTCGTCAACGACCACCTCGACGCCGAGGTCCTGACGGGCGTCCAGCGCGCCGGGATCCGGCTCGTCGCGCTCCGCTCGGCGGGATTCAACCACGTCGATCTGGCGGCCGCCGCCCGGCTGGGTCTGCCGGTGGTGCGCGTCCCCGAGTACTCGCCCTTCGCCGTCGCCGAGCACGCGGTCGCGCTGGTGCTCACGCTGGTCCGCAAGATCCACCGCGCCCACGCGCGCGTGCGCGAGGGCAACTTCTCGCTCGATGGCCTCGTCGGCTTCGATCTGCACGGCAAGACCGTCGGCCTGATCGGGACCGGCAAGATCGGGCGCGTCGCCGCGACGATCTTCGCCGGCTTCGGCTGCACGGTGCTCGCATACGACAAGTTCCCGACGCCGAACCCGGCGCTCTCGTACGTCTCGCTCGAGGAGCTGTACGCGCGGGCCGATCTGATCTCGCTGCACGTGCCGCTCACGCCGGCGACCCACCACCTGATCGACGCCGCCGCGATCGAGCGCATGAAGCCCGGCGTCATCCTCATCAACACCGGCCGCGGCGCGCTCATCGACACGCGCGCGATGATCGGCGCGCTCAAGCGCGGCCGGCTCGGTGGCGCCGCCCTCGACGTCTACGAAGAAGAAGAGGGCATCTTCTTCGAGGACCTATCCGGCCAGGTCCTCCAGGACGACGTCCTCGCCCGGCTTCTCACCTTCCCCAACGTGATCATCACGTCGCACCAGGCCTTCCTCACCCGGGAGGCCCTGGCCGCGATCGCCGAGACCACGCTCGCCAGCGTCACCGCGTTCGAGCGCGGCGCGCCGCTCGCCCACCAGGTCCACGTCTGAGGCGATCGTCCTGGCCGAAAATGGCGACGCCGCGCCGCCGGGCCTCGGCCCGACGTACGCGGCGTCACGATTCCATCCACTACGAGATCGGTCCCGGCGGGGTCACGGAGGTCTTGCGCTCGCCGTTCTTGGGCACGAGCTGCTCGACCAGCGCCTTGAGCGGCGTGTCGTGGAACAGGCGCTGGAGCGTGTCGCCGAGCGACTCGCCGGCGACGATCCGCTGCACGTCCCACGCCTGGGCGACCTTGACCAGGGTCTCGTTGCGCGACAGCGCGAGCAACGCCTCGCTGAAGTTGCCCGACACCGCGCCGAAGCGCTGCACCGCGGCCTCGGCCTGCGCGCGCAGGAGCTCGAGCTGCTGCTCCTGCTCGCGGGCGTGGATCACCAGCTCCTGCTCCCGCTCGCGCTTGACGCGCGCGAGCCGGGTGCCGAACTTCAGCTCCTCCACGGCCTGCTCGGCCTCGACCAGCTTCTGCTTGTCGGCCTGCTCCTTCATCGCGTTGCCGATCCGCGCCAGCGCCGTCGCCAGCTCGCTCGCCGCCAGCTCGCGCACCAGCTCGTCCTGCCGCTTCTTGGTCTCGGCCTTGACCTCGAGCTCGTCGCGGCTCATGCGCTCGCGCTGCCGCGTCGCCTCGAGCCCGCGGGCCTGGTTCGACAGGTCGATGCTCGACTTGACGACGTCGCGCTGCGCCTGATCGAGGAGCGTGCGGATCGCCTCGTCGCGGATGACGACCGCCAGCACCTCGACGTCGACGACGCGCATGCCGTTCTCGGCGAACGCGAGCCCCGGCCGCGCGCCGTCCACGGCGACGCCGAGCACGAAGTCCCGCACCTTGTCGGTGGCGGTCGCGTACAGCTCCTCGACCTGGAGCCGCCACACCTGGCCCTTGACCAGCGACCGCACGTGGTCGCAGAGCAGCTTCACGTAGTCGGCCACCGCGAACCAGCGCATGGGGTCGCCCTCGAAGTCGACGCGGTACGCGACGCGGATCTCGACCGGAACGTGATCCCGGGTCTGGGCCTGGATCACGTCGCTCACCCGGTTGTTCTCCACGCGCAGGTACGGCGTCTCGTGCGTGCTGGCATCCCACTTGGGCGTGCCGGTCGACAGCGACAGGACCTCGAGGGTCTCGTCGTAGTCGAGCAGCACGGTCGTGGGGCCACGCTCGACCCGGCGCTTGCCCGTCTTGGACGTGACGCACACGGCGTACCCGATCCACGGCGCGATCTGGGGCGCGCCCTGGAACTTGGTCTCGAGCGTGATCGTCCGCGGCTGGGTGTAGGTCGACGCCCGCGAGAACTCGTCGGAGACCAGGGCCTGGTCGCCGCTCACGCGGCTCGACTCCATCGCGAACGGCGCGTTGATCGCCGTGGTCTTGCCGACCGACTGGCCGGAGGGACCCGCGCCGCCGCCGCGACGGCCGCGGCCACCGCGCTCGACGTCACCCTCGGAGAGGACGCCCTGCCGCGTCGTCGGCACGTTGCCGAGCAGCGCGCGGATGCCCTGGTTGTACTCGAGGGCGTCGCCGTTCCCCGGGTACCACAGCTCGCACTCGCGGTCGGTCAAGACGCGGCGCACGATCACCTCGGTGCGCGGATCGGGCAAGAGCATCGCGGGCCCGCGGACGGTGCGGATCGCACCGGTCAGCCGGTCCATGACGTAGCGCGCCTCGCCGGCCGGGATCGCGGTCGCGAAGTGCTTGGCCTTGCCGTCGTACTTGATCGCCGAGTGCTCCTCGCGCGGGAAGTAGATGGCCGTGTCCTTGCCGGTGATGAAGAGCTCGTCGCCCGCCTTGTGCGTGCGACCGCCCTCCACGTAGTCGGCGATGACCTTGATGTGCAGGCCCTGGATCTCGTTGAGCTCGACCGCGCGGAACTTCTTCGACGGGCGGCCGCCGTCGTCGCGCGCCTCGACGAAGCGCTCGGTCGGCAGCGGGAAGACGACCTGCGGGCCGACCTCGTAGCGCTTCTTGCCGTTCTCGTCGACCAGGATCGCGTACTCGAGCCGCTCGAGCGTGAGCGCCTCGCGCGCGTACTTGCCGTCGCCGTCGGCGACGACCTCGACGCCGGTCGGCGGGATGTAGAAGGACACCTCGGTGCCGCGGATGATGAGCTGCTTGCCGACCGTGAGATCGGGCGGCGCCGCCGGCGGCAACTTGGCCGGCGCTTCGCCCTCGGCGACCGCGGGCTTCACGACCGCCTGGCTCCAGTTCTTGCGCGCCTCGTCCTCGTTGTAGATGCGGACGAGCAGGTACTGGTTCGAGCGCAGGTGGTGACCTTCGATCACGGCGGCCGACTGTCCGGGCCACAGCGCGAACGTCGCCGGGCCGGGCACGATGATCGTGCGACCGATCTCGAGCTCGGCGGCGGGCTGGGCGCTGCCCTCGTCCGGATGCTTGTTGGCGCGCGCCGGGTTGCGCAGGATGACGTAGAAGCCCTCGGCCGCGACGGGCGCGATGCGCATCGCTTCCTCGAGCGAGGTCGCGTTCCGGAACGTGCCCGTGACCGCGTCGTACACCACCGGCCGCTCCTGCGCGGTCGGGTTGATGACGGTCGGTCCGGTGTACGTCTTCACGACGCCCTTGGTGACGTCCTGCATGTAGGCGTAGCCGCCGGGCGGCAGGACGAGGTCTCGCTTCTGCTGTGCGTCGCTCATGACGGATCTCTCCTCGGTGATGCGTTGGATCGGGCCCGCGAAGGGAGTCGAACCCTCCTACCCGGGGTGAAAAGCCGGTGTCTTGACCGCTGGACGACGCGGGCGAATGGTCGGTGCCGCCGGGCGGAATCGAACCGCCTCACCAGGCTTCGGACACCCGGGTTGCATCCGTGCACGGAGGCATGCGTCGAGCCCATCGAGGGACTCGAACCCTCCTCTCGCGCTTACCGGGCGCGAATGTCCAACCTGGATCACCAGATGGGCGCGTGGTCGCGGTCGAGAGGATCGAACTCTCCGCGGCAGCTTTGTGGGAGCCGCCAGGTCACCAGACCGTTGGCCGCGATGTACGTGATGGAGCGCTCGCCCGGAGTCGCGCCGGGATGGACCTGGGTTGCAATCAGGTGCCTAACTGTTCGGCCACGAGCGCAGAGAAGAGTGAGTGGACCAGACGGGATTCGAACCCGTGTCGCCGCCGTGCGAGGACAGCATCCTTCCGCTAGAAGACAGGCCCAAACGTTCGCGGCCTCGACGGGAATCGAACCCGCCTGAAGGTGATAGACAGTCACCCAACGTCACCAGACGTACCCGAGGCCGTGGCAAGAGAAAAACGACGTGCCTCTTGCGAGGCGGATGATCCGATCGACGCACGCGCGCGATCGAAGAGTCGTGGAGCTGGAGGGACTCGAACCCTCGTCGCCGACATGCCGAGCCAGCATTCTCCCGCTGAACTACAGCCCCATGAACGACCAGTCGGGGTGGAGGGACTTGCACCCCCAGCCACTCGCTCCCGAAGCGAGCAATCTTCTGTTGAAATACACCCCGGAGACGTCGTCGTCGTGGAGCTGGAAGGAGTCGCACCTTCGTCGCTGGTACGTCAGACCAGCATTCTGCTGTTGAACTACAGCTCCTCGTTCTTCCTGGTCACGGGGACAGGACTTGCACCTGCAATCTCGCGGGCCCGGGCCGCGCGCCATTCTGTTAGGCCGCCCCATGAAGACGCCCTTCGACTCGGCGCTCGCGCGCCTCGCTCAGGGTGCTCGGTTGCCCGAGCGTTTCGTCCGTTTCGTTCAGTCGTCCACGTTCAGTCCTCGTCGGCGAGCAGGAAGTCGTTGTTGATGACCTTCCAGCTCAGCCGGCCGCCGAGCGTCGCCGACCAGGCCTCGCGGAGCGGGCGCACCACGATGCCTTCCTTCCGGTTGTTCGTACCCGCGTAGCGCCCCTTGGCCCGCTCGAGCCACAGCTCGAGCGAGTGCGGGAACGCCGCCGCGGCGTCGCCCTCGACGACCTCCTCGACCGGCACCGTGCGCAGCTCGCGCTCCGCACAGAACTCGATCAGCTCGGCGTGGTCGAGGAACTTCCCCGCGCGCGTGTCGTGCACGCTGAACACGAACAGGTCGTGCGCCGCGAGCCCGAGCCGGTTCTTCTGGATCCCGGGTCCGCAGAGCTCGCCCTGGATCGCGAAGCCGGGCGGGATCACCCGCTCGAGCTCGAACCTGTCGGCCATCCGCCACACCGGATTGGGTCCGCGCGCGAGCGCCCAGTTACGGGAACACGCCACCAGTTCTCCATCCAGAGGCCGGAAGTACGTCGCGCTCGTTCCGTCGAGCTTGGTCGTGACGTAGAAGTCACGGCCGCGCATCTCGTCGAGCACCCCGAGCGCCGACTGCAGGCGGAGCTCGTCGGTCTTGGGCACCTGGCCCGGAAACGCGCCGGCGATCTCCCGCGTGTCGGGGATGACCGGCTCGTACTTCACGACCCCGAGCAGGTCACGCACGTCGGTGCCGTGCGCCGGCACGTCGACACCGTCGGGGAGGATGTCGACCGGCAGCGCGAGCCCCTGCGAGAGGACGCCGCGCAACCGCGCCGTCTTCACCCGGAAGCCACGCGGCCGCATGAACTCGGCCCACGGCTTCCCCTCGGGCAGGACGCTGTCGATCTCGAAGAACACACACGACGCACCAGGCGCGAATTCGTGCTTCTTCACCACCACGTCCCAGCCCATGATCCGGGCCTTGACGATCTTGTCCGCGCCGACGATGGGCTCGAGCGCATCGACACGCTGGATCGAGACGAGCTTCCGTTCCATGGTGATGTTCTCCTTGGTGAGTTGGAGGAAGGAGAGGGACTCGAACCCTCGACGCTTTTCAGGGCGCACGCGGTTAGCACTCGCGGTCCTCGACCAGCCGGGCTCCTTCCATTGGCAGAGAGGGAGGGAGTTGAACCCCCAAGGCACCTTGCGGTGCTCGCGCGGTTTTCGAGACCGGCGCCGTCGCCACGTCGGCTTGCCTCTCCAGAGATGATGCGGTGCCGTGAAACGCCAACCCTGCGGCCGGCCGCGATCGGAGTGCATCACGCTCCGATCGCGGCACGGCGCTCCCGCCGCGCTCCCGCCGCCTCTGTGTCGTCCAGGCGAGTCACGAAGCCACACTCGCTTCGTCGCTCTCGATCTCGCCGGTCCAGTACAAGTAGTCACGCCACGCGTCCGGCACCGAACGCGTGCTCACGCGGATCGTCACCGCCGGCACCCAGTGCGGCCGCGCGGGCTGCGTGCGCAGCGCCATCTTGGCCTCGCTCGGCGTCCGGTTGCCCTTCTTGCCGTTGCACGGGTAGCAGCAGGTCACGATGTTCTCCCACGTGGTCTTTCCGCCCTTGGCCCGCGGAATGACGTGGTCGTAGGTCAGCTCGCTGATGCCGCAGCGGACACCGCAGTACTGGCAGCGGTAGCCGTCGCGGGCGTAGATGTTGACCCGCGAGAACTTCACGGGCTTGGCGTGGCGCCGGAACGCGCGGAGCAGGCGGACCACCGCCGGCACCTTGATCACCAACGACATCGTACGGACTTCGTCGGTGTACTCCTCGATGACCTCGACCTTGCCGAGGCTGAGGAGCGTGATCGCGCGCTGCCACGAGATCACCTTGATGGGTTCGTACCCCTGCGACAGGAGCAGGGTACGCGTCGCGTTGCTCATGTGACTTCGTTCCTTTCTCCGGCCCGCGCGAAGTCGCGCGGGCAAATGGGGTTGAGCGTGCCGCCGGCCGGATTCGAACCGGCACTACCTGCCTTCTCAGAACAGTGACTCCTGCCTGTTGGTCTACGGCGGCCTGGTTGCAGCGGAGGGAGTCGAACCCTCCGTGGCAGGGTTATGGGCCCCGCGTCCTCCCGGAGGTCGCTGCGATGAAACCAGTGGCACGGCGCCAGGGGATCGAACCCTGCTGGTACGGGTTTGGAGGCCGTTGCCTTCACCAGAAGGCGAGCACCGCAAGAAGTCGTGTCGTGCCCTCGGCGGGATTCGAACCCGCACGCGACGGTGTTTGAGACCGCTGACTCTTCCGTTGGTCTACGAAGGCGAGCGTGTCGAGTCGTTGCAGCGGAGAGAATCGAACCCTCGTCGGCGCGGTTATGAGCCGCGCGCCCTCCCAGAGGTCGCTGCAAGAAGGAGCGTGGAGAGCTCCACGCAAGGTCTGAGTGACTGGAATCGCACCAGCGGCCTCGCGGTCCCCGACCGCGCGCTCTCACTGCTGAGCTACACCCAGATGTGTCGTGCCACCGGTAGGACTCGAACCAGCTCCGTCGACGTTCGCCACGTCGCGTCCCATCCTCGGGTCGGGGGCATGTTGTGAGACTGGTACCGCCGGTCGGGTTCGAACCGACACTGCCTGCTTTCTGAGAACAGTGACTCCTGCCAGTTGGTCTACGGCGGCATGAAACGTTGGAGTGACCGATGGGACTCGCACCCACTAGGACGAGGTTCACGGCCTCGCGCCTCGACGGCTTCGGCTTCGGTCACGGTCCACCCGGAAGGATTTGCACCTCCATCGCCCGGTAATCGGCCGAGCAGTCTGCTGTTGACGTACGGGTGGGAAACACGCGCGTCGCGCGCGTTCGATCAGTGCCACCGGAAGGAATCGAACCTCCATCCACGACGTTCGTAGCGTCGGGCGCCATCCTCGGCTCGGGGGCAGACGGGCAAGGAGCTCGCGTCGGAGACGTCCGCACGGCCGGAATCGCTTCCGTCACCGCCGCTGACACACACCTGGATCTACGAGAGATCGTCCGTGCTCGCTGAGCCGGTCGCCCGGGTTCGCTACCTTAGGTCCGTTATAGTTACGGTAACCGACGCAATACGGCCCGTGCTGGTGCCCCTGGGGGGAGTCGAACCCTCCATTGCTGGATTGAGAAACCAGCAGCCTCGCCATTGACTGACAGGGGCAGAAGTTTTTCGTGCGCGATCCATACGCCCGAGGCGTCTAGGAAGGGCACGAGCTCGAGGGCCGGATGGGAATCGAACCCACTCCTCGCTGCTTAACAGGCAGCCGCTCAACCAATGAGCTACCGACCCAGGACACACCACCTCGTCGCGGGGGCTCGAGGTGGTGCGTGCGTGTTGTTGCGCTCCGGCGAGCGCGCGTGGCCTACGCGCGCGCGAAGTCGCTGATCACCGGCGGCGTCGCCGTGTCGAAACCGACCACGTCGAGCATGCCGGCGTCGTTCGGGTCCGCGATCGTGAACCCGTTCGACGTCATCCCGACCACGACCAGCTTGGCCGGGATGCCGCGCGCCTGGCGGTAGGCGCGCAGCGCCTGGGCCGGGTGCACGCTCCCGGCCCACGTCTCGTTGTCCGTGTACACGACGAACGTGTCCACGTCGACCTTGTGCTGCTGCGCCCAGATCATCGGCTGGGCGCAGTCGGTGCCGCCCATCGGGACGCGGTCGATCGCCGCGACCACGTCGTCCAGGCGCTGCCGCGGCGAGATCGTCAGCGGCACGAGGTTCGTGCTGAAGCCGACGATCGTGTGCTCGCGCTCCGTCGCCGCGGTCACCAGCGACATCGCCGCCGAGCCGACCCGCGGCGTGAGCCCCGGGACGCCCGCGACCGTGCCCCAGCTCATCGAGCCCGAGACGTCGAGCGCGAGCAGCATGCGCTTGCCCGACGGCTCGACGCTCTTGAAGGTCGCGTAGAACGCGCCGTCCAGGGCGTCGACGATCTGCGCGATCGGCGACCAGGTGCTCGATCCACGCGCGCCACGTCCGCTCTTGTAGGTCAAGAGCGCGGCCAGGACCGCGACCGGGTGGACGCGCGCCTTGGCGAGCCGGGTGTTGTCACCCAGCCGCGCGACCACGTTCTTGGTCGCGTTCGCCCCCGGCGTGAGCAGGCCCACGCGGGTCATGGTGGCGAGGTTGCGGATCATCGCGGTCATCGGCATGTCGGCGAGCAGCGCGTCCCACACCTCGGCGTGGTTGAGCAGCTCGGTCGGCACCGCCTCGCGCGGCACGCGGTGGGTCCGGATCACGTTGGCGGCCTCACGCGGCTGCGAGAGACGCGCGAGCGCATCCTTGGCGACCAGGAGCGAGAGCGCCGGGTCCGCGGCCGCGCCCTCGGGGAGCGCGCCCTTCGTGACCCACGCGAACAGCCGGTCGTGCGACGGCGACGCCGCGCGCGGGTGCGCGAGGCGCAAGAGGTCGCGGGTCGACCAGCCGTCGCGCGCCTGGTACTTCACCAGCTGCAGCGCGAGCTCGTTGGCCGGGCGAGCGTTGAACCAGCCGGCGACGGCCTTGCGCATCCCGCGGCCCCATCCGCCGAACGCCTGCGCGTACTCGGCGAAGTGCATCAGGTGCGTCCCGATGCGGCAGACCTTGGGCAGCGCGGCGTACGCGGCCTTGCGGGTCGCGTCGTCGCCGAGCTTGGCGGCGAGCGCCAGGGCGAAGATCGAGGGGTCGTTCTTGGGCGCGCGGCCCGCCTCCGAGATCTCGACGATGCGCGCGATCACGCGCGGACCGTCGGCGGCCAGACAGCGAACGAGAGCCTCGGCGTTGTCGATCGAGAGCTTCTGCTCGCTGATGTAGTAGGTGCCGCCCTCGCTACCGAGGATCAGGAAGCGGTCGAGCCGCACCCAGTCGTCGACCGACCAGGTGTAGCCGCCGGCGGAGTTCGGGATCTGCGTGGACCCCGAGATCGGCTGCGACTGCGGGGTCGCCTTGGTCGAGAAGTACTGGGTGAGCTTGAACATGAGAGACCTCCGGCCCATCGCGTGGGCGCTACGAGCGACGACGCACTTCGCGTCATCAGAGAGCCGACCGCCGGAATCGAACCGGGTCAGGCTGCTTACGGGGCAGCCCCTCGCGCCAGCGAGGCGACCGGCAAACACACGCGGACGAGGGAACGCGTCAGGGGGGGTCGGTGGTGATTCGATAACCCTGGCGCATCGGCCCGCGCTGGTGCGGCACACGGGAGTTGCACCCGCACGACTGGGTTGGAGGCCCAGGCTGCTGCTGTTACATCAATGCCGCGAAAGGACGCATGGAGCAGGTGGCGGGAATCGAACCCGCGATGCCGGTACGGCAGACCGACGTGTCGCCACAACACTTCACCTGCGGCGGTGTGTACGCTCGAGGGCAGCGCACACCTGACGATCACCACGCGCGGTCGGCAGACGCTTCCCGTGTGTGTGATCGGATCGTGGGCCGGGTGGGAATCGAACCCACGTCGCGCGGTTTAAGAGACCGGTGCAAGACCAACATTTGCTACCGACCCAATCGTCCCACCCCCTGGAATCGAACCAGGACCTCTCGGGTTTCAGCCAAGCGCGCAGACCACTTGCGCAAGGGTGGGTCATCCGGGTGCCCGCGCCATGCGGGCACCCACGTCGTTCATCTCTTCGGTTTTCAGGGAGCGGCCCCGTCGGTGGCTGCTTTCGGGCAGACCTCCGGCGGGGCTGCGCCGTTTCGGCGGCGCAGCAGTACTGGGCCCTGGATTCGAACCAGGATCTGAACGGTTCAGAGCCGTCCGTCGTGCCGAGTTGGACCAGCCCAGTATGTCAGTCGTGATTACCTATCTCGTGGGGCGTCCAGGTTTCGAACCTGGCGAGTCATCGGGTGACTGCGGTTTTACGGACCGCACCGTCTCCATAGCGGGTTACCGCCCCGGGATCTTGTCGTCGTGCTGCAGGTGGGTGCACGGGGAGGCCGAAACGACAGAAGGGCCACCGGGTGCTTGCCCAGGTGGCCCTTCGTGGAGCATCGTAAGCGCTGTGCGAACCGCA
>DDTA01000168.1 GCA_002344285.1 Myxococcales bacterium UBA2376 | reverse complement strand
TCCCTCTCCCTCTCCCTCTGCCTCCGACATACCCAGATGGGTACTCAGCGCCAGACCCGGGTGTCCCCCCTCCGCGCTTGCCCACATGGGTAACGCGCTCATTCGCGGCTCCTGCCGCCGGCCGCTGCCCCGGCGCCGATCGCGACGAACGCCGCGACGCCACCCTCGCGGAACAAGCCGATCGCGACCAGGCCGACGATCCCGACGAGGAGCAACCCGACGACGACGCGCGCGCCGTCGATCGCGCGGCCGCCGCTGGCCACGTCGATGCGGCGCGCCCTTGCGCCGACCTCGACGGCGGCCAGCCCCAGCCCGAGCCCGATCGCGGCGTGCGTGGCGACGACGGCGCCGAGCATCGCGGGCGAGAGCGGCGCGACCGCGACGGCGGCGCCGGTCGCGACCAGACCCGCGCCGACGCCGAGCACGGCGAGCACGAGCGCGCTGCTCGCGCGGCGCGTGGACGGCGCCACCGCCGACGCGGCCGTCATCCAGCCGATCGACCGGTCGCTCTCCGTGACGGCGGTGGCCGCGGCGACGAGCGAGGCCGCCAGCGCGATCGACGCGACCGCGCCGGCGACGACGATCGCGTCGCGCGCGTCGCGGGCCTCGTGGCCGATCACCAGCGCCGCGAAGGCGCCGCCGAGGGCGGCGAGCCCCGCGCCGGTCACGAGCGCCGACGCGCGTCGGCGCACCAGGCTCCGCACGTGAACGCCGGCCATGGCGCCCACGGGCGACGTCCAGCGCGGCACGCGCGGCGCCCGCCCGAGCTTGCCCGCGATCCCGGCGACGACGAGCGACAGGAGCGTCATCGCCGCCCACGCCGCCAGCCCGCGTCCCACACCTCCGCCGAGGAGCCAGAGCGCGCCCCACGGGGCGTGAACCCCGGCGGCGGCCACGGCGATCGCCGCGCGCTCGGCGACGACCCCGCCGGGCAGGGCCCGCAGGTAGGCCGCGCCCGGCGCGTCGAACGCGACGCGGACGGAGGCGACCGCCAGGAGCAGCCAGGCCCCGCCGAGCACCGCGAGCGCGCGCACCGACGACGACGCGATCTCGACCGCGTCCGCCGGCGCCAGGCCGTTGCCGCCCATGACCACGCCGGCGACGATCGCGACCCCGGCCCACGTGGGCGCCGCCCGTCGCGCGACCGGGCGGCCGACCGTCGACAGCCACACCCTCGCGGCTCTTGACCCGGGGGCCACGTCAGCCATAACTGTCAGCTCCCGGACGGGCCGCCGCCATGCAGTTCATCGACGAGGCAACCATACACGTGAAGGCCGGCGACGGCGGCGATGGCTCGGCGGCCATGCGGCGCGAGGACAACGTGCCGCGCGGCGGGCCCTCGGGCGGCGACGGCGGCGACGGCGGGAGCGTCATCCTCGTCGCCGACATCCAGCTCGGCACGCTGCTCGACTTCCGCTACAAGCGCCACTACAAGGCGCCGCGCGGCGAGAACGGCCGCAACAAGGACCAGTACGGCGCCGCCGGCGAGGACCTCGTCCTGCGCGTCCCGGTCGGGACCGTCGTGACCGACGAGGCGACCGGCGACCTCGTCGCCGACCTCGACACCGACGGCGTCCGCGCCGTGGTCGCGCAGGGTGGCAAGGGCGGCAAGGGCAACATCCACTTCAAGACGCCGTGGAACCAGGCGCCGCGCACCGCCGAGCCCGGCACGCCCGGCGAGCAGCGCGCGCTGCGCCTCGAGCTCAAGCTCCTCGCCGACGTCGGGCTGCTCGGCTTCCCCAACGTCGGCAAGTCGACGTTCATCGCCAGCGTCTCGCGCGCGCGGCCCAAGATCGCCGACTACCCCTTCACCACGCTCGTCCCCAACCTCGGCGTTGTCCGGCTTTCGGACGAACGCTCCTTCGTCATCGCCGACATCCCCGGGCTCATCGAGGGCGCCGCCGAGGGCGCCGGCCTCGGCCACCAGTTCCTGCGCCACGTCGAGCGCTGCCGGGCGCTCCTCCACATCGTCGAGGACACCTTCACGGCCGGGCCCGAGCGCGCGCCGCTCGCCGATCTCGACGTGATCAACGGCGAGCTCACGCGCTACGCACCGGAGCTGGCGGACACGCCGCAGGTGGTCGTGCTCAACAAGCTCGACGCCGGCACCCAGCACGGCACCGTCGAGGAGCTGAAGGCCCAGTTCGCCGAGCGCGGGATCGAGCTCCTGACCATGTCGGCGGCGACCGGCGAAGGGGTGCAGGAGGTCCTGGAGGCGCTCTGGCGGGTGATTTCCGTGAAGCCGCGTTCACGACCTGCGTGATGGCCGCCACCCGGGGCCAACCGCACGCCCCGGCTGGTTTGATCGCCCCCGGCCGCAGTGTTACAACTGCCCCATACGATTCGGAGAATCCCACTTCGAGTCGAGCGGCCGGGAGCCCAGGTCATGCCCACTCCATCGATCCCCTCACGCGCGCGTGCGCGCGTCTCTCATGCGGTCCTCGTCTGCGCGCTGTTCGCAGCTTCGAGCAGCTTCGCGCAGCCCGGCGCCACGCCGCCGCCGGCGGGCGGCGCTCCGAAGCCGTTGACGCCGGCGCCGACGCCGACGCCCGCGCCGACGCCCGCGCCGACGCCGACGCCGACGCCGCTGCCCGGTGACGCACCCGCGCCCCAGGCCGATCCGACGCTCGCCACCACCGCCGACGGCACGCCCGTCGACCCCGAGTCGATGCCCGTCAACCTGCGCCTCCGCCGCCTCGAGCAGCGGGTGCAGGCGCTCAAGGAGCGCGCGTGGCGCGCCAAGGCCCGCACGACGCAGCTCAAGGAGGCCGTCCTCGGCGGCGGCGTCGGCGCGCAGGCGACGCTCGTGCACGTCAACCGCATGGGCAGCTCCTTCCGCCTCCACCGCCTGGTCTACGCGCTCGACGGCACGCAGATCTTCGCGCGCTCGTCGGAGACCAACCAGAACCTCTACAAGACCAAGTCGTTCGACGTGCTCACCGGCCCGATCTCGCCGGGCAGCCACACGATCAGCGTGCTCGCGATCTACAAGGGCCACGGCTACGGCGTCTTCAAGTACCTGACCAAGTACACGTTCACCGTCCGCTCGAGCCACACGTTCACCGCCGCCGAGGGCAAGTCGACGCGCATCGAGGCGGTCGGCTTCGAGAAGGGCGGCCCGACGACGCCGCTCGACAAGCGCCCGGCGATCGACTTCAAGGTGACCGCCGGCACGGGCGCCAAGGACAACTGACGTGCACCTCCGTCGCGTCCTGCTGGCGGCCGCCGTGGCCGCGCTGGCGACCCCGGCGCCGGGGTCCGCCGTCGCCGACGTCCTCGATGACACCGGCAAGAAGCTGGTCGCCTACGAGGCCGAGGCGCGCGAGCTGGGCTCGGGCATCAAGAAGCCGTCCAAGCAACCCAAGAAGGCCGACGTCATGGCGCGCCGGCTCATCGACGCGCAGGTCGCGTTCGGCGTCGGCAACTTCGACAATGCCGCCTTGCTCCTCTACGACTACGTCGCGCAGGACCAGAAGGGCCGCGACTTCGACACCGCGCTCTACTACCTAGGCGAGTCGCTCTTCCAGAAGACCGACCGCGTGGGCGCGCGCGCCAGCTTCGCGCGCCTGGTGAAGGAAGTCGGCCCGTCGAGCAAGTACTACCAGCAGTCGCTCGAGCGCCTGATCGAGCTCTCGCTCATCATGGGCGAGGACGAGGGCGTGCAGGAGTGGCTGGCCGATCTCGATCGCGTGCCCGGCGACAAGCGCCGCCCGTCGGTGCCGTACGTGCGCGGCAAGTACGCCTTCGCCCAGAACAGCTTCGACGACGCGATCGCCTGGTTCCAGCAGGTGCCGGCGAGCTCCGAGTACGGCTTCCAGGCGCAGTTCTACGTCGGCACCGCGCACGTCGCGAAGAAGGACCTCGGCAAGGCGACCCAGGCGTTCACCGCGCTCCTCGAGCGCGAGACGAAGACGGCGGACGATCGCCGCGTGCAGGAGCTCGCCCAGCTCGCGCTCGGCCGCCTCTACTACGAGCGCGACCAGCCGACCAAGGCGATCGACACGTACCTGCTCATCGACCGCAAGAGCGACCTCTTCCCCGACGCGCTCTACGAGGTCGCGTGGGTCTACGTGAAGGCCAAGCAGTTCGACAAGGCGCTGCGCGCGCTCGAGCTGCTCGCGCTCGCGGACCCCACGTCGCAGAAGCTGCCGACGGTGAAGATCCTCGAGGGCAACCTGCGCATCCGCAAGGCGCAGGACATCCACGAGAAGCTCGTCCAGGGCCTCGACACCGGGGCCGCCAGCGGCGCCGAGGAGTACCTGAAGGCGACCGAGATCTTCGACGAGACCCACGAGACCTACAAGGCGCCGCACGACGAGCTCGGCAAGATCATCGAGGCCAACGAGGATCCCCAGGTCTTCCTCGCCCAGATCACCGGCCGCTCGTCGAAGACGTTCCAGACCAACGCGACGATGCCGGAGATCGCGGCGGCGTGGATCCGCGACGAGCCCAACGTCAACCGCGTGATGACGATCGAGATCGACCTGGGCACGATCCAGGAGGAGATCCTCGAGGCCGAGCGCACGATCGAGCGCCTCGACGCCGCGCTGTCCGCGCCCAACCGCGTGAACGTGTTCCCGAGCCTCGCGACCAAGCGCAGCCGCTCGCAGGAGATCCTCGAGGACGTGATCGCGATCCGCGTGCGCCTCGCCGACGAGGAGCTCGCCCAGGCGCGGCGCAAGAGCTCGGGCGCCCAGCTGGCGGCGACCGACCGCGCCGTGAACGCGCGCAAGGCGCTCACGCAGAAGCTGGCCGAGCTGCCCGACGCCGACGTGGCGTACGGCAAGCGCGTCGAGAAGGCGCGCACCGCGTACGACGAGCTCGAGCGCTCGACCGCCGAGGTCCAGCTCGCGATCGACTCCACGCAGGCGACCGTGGTCGCGATCGACAAGTTCCTGAAGGAATCACCCGAGCCGGTCGACGCGACGCAGAAGGCCGCGTGGCAGAGCCAGAAGCTCGAGGCGACCAAGGTGCTGACCGAGCTCAACCTCGAGATCGACGCGATGCACGCCGAGCTCGCGAGCGTGCGCCGCGAGCTCACGCTGGGCCGCGACCAGGCCGGCACCGGCGACGACGTCACGATCCTGGCCAAGCAGCTGCGCGCCGAGCTGCGCGGGGCGCTCGCCGCCGAGCACCGGGCGGTGGGCCCGCTGGTCAACGAGCGGCGCATCGACGACCTGATGCGCCGCGCCGATGCGGTCATCAACGGCCTCGACGCGACCAACTCGACCATCGACGAGATCGTCGAGGTCGCGCTCACCGAGGTCCGCGACTCGGTCGCGCACGAGAAGGCGGAGCTGGCATCGTACCGGCGCGAGTTCTTGCTCTACGAGGCGGAGTCGCGCGCGCTGGGCGGCACCGTGCTCGGCAACGCGTTCCGCGACGTGAAGTCCAAGTTCTACGAGGTGCTGGTGCGCAGCGACGTCGGCGTCGTCGACGTGAACTGGTCGCAGAAGGAGGAGTCCGACGACAACCTCCAGCGCGTCAACCTCGACAAGTCGCGCGAGATCAAGCAGCTGAAGGACGAGTTCGCGGACCTCATCAACGAGGCCAAGGACGACCAGCGCGCCGAGGAGGAGCGGGCCAAGAAGAAGCAGCAGCCGCCCGCGCCCACGCCGACGCCGCCTCCCGCGGGAGACCTGCCATGAGCTTCCGTCGCGCGCTCGCGCTCACCGTCGCCGCGGCGATCGCCGCGCCGTCCGTCGCGTTCGCCCAGCCCGGCGCGGTGCCGGTGCAGGATCCGCCCAGCGGTCCCGGCCTCGGGCCGCAGGCGCCGCAGGCGCCGACCACGCCGCTCCTCGGTAGCGGCGCGCCGCTCACCGAGGCGGAGCGTGAGGCGCTGCGCGACATCGAGGCCGAGTGGAAGCGCTACACCGGCCAGGCCGACGAGCACCACCGGCGCATGCGCGACCTCCTCTTGCGCTCGTTCGACGACAAGACCAAGGAGCTCGAGCGCCGCTACGCCAAGCGGATCGCCGAGGCCGAGGCCCGGCGCACCAACAAGCACGCCGACACGATCGCGCTGCTCGAGCAGTTCATCAAGGATCACCCCGACCACAAGCAGTTCACGCCCGACGCGCTCTTCCGCCTCGGCGACCTGTACCTCGACGTCGCCGACGCCGCCATCGACTCGGCGGACATGTCGGCCGAGGTCATCGCCGACTACTCGAAGTCGCTCGAGTACTGGGAGCGGATCCTCACCCAGTTCCCCGACTACCGGCAGATGCCGAGCGTCCTCTACCTGGTCGGCCACTACGGCAAGACCACGGACGAGCGGCGCTCGCTCATGCTCTTCCTCGCGCTCTCGTGCGCCAACAAGGTCAAGTGGACCGACCCGCCACCGCCGGTCCCCACCAAGGACCAGGCGCTCGCGCGCACCGACAACAAGACGCTGCTCACGCCCTACGCCGACTGCAAGGCGTGGGACGGCGCCGACCCCGAGCTCGTCCGCCACGCCTGGGTGCGCGGCATCGCCGACTACCACTTCACGGTGCCCGGCGAGCTCGACGAGGCGATCTCCGCGTACAACAAGGTCGTCGAGGGCGCCAAGGACTCGCCGCTCTACGCCGAGGCGCTCTACAAGCTCGCCTGGTCGTTCTACAAGCGCGACTTCCTGCTCGACTCGATCAAGCGCTTCGACGAGTCGGTGCGGCTCTACGACGCGCTCGTCGCCAAGGGCGCGATCCCCGCGCTCGAGCTGCGCGAGGAGTCGCTGCAGTACATCGCGGTCGCGTTCACCGATCCGTGGGAGGGCGAGTCGGACACCGATCCGGCCAAGGCCTTCGATCGCGCCCGCGAGTTCTACAAGGGCCGCGAGAACGAGCCGCACGTGCGCGACGTCTGGGAGGCCATGGGCGCCGCCTTCATGGAGCTGCAGGCGTACGACCAGGCCGTCGACAGCTACCGCATCGCGATCGGGGCGCCGTGGGAGCTGCACCCGCGCAACCCGGTGGTGCACCAGGAGATCGTCAACGCGTTCGAGGCCAAGGGCGACAAGTTCGCCGCCGACCAGGCCGCGGGCGAGCTGGCCACGCGCTACGCGCCGGGCACGCCCTGGTACATCGCCAACGAGAAGGACCGCGAGGCGATGGAGAACCAGCGCCGGATCGCGGAGCGCGCGCTCTACGCCGCCGCGCGCAACACGCACCTCGCCGCGACCAACCTGCGCAAGGAGTGGGAGGCCGGCGGCAAGACCGAGGCCGTCGTGCGCGAGGAGTATCTCAAGCTCTACCAGGCCGCCGTCGACCTCTACAAGACGTTCATCCAGCAGTACCCCGAGAGCGACTACGTCTACGAGTTCACCTACTACCAGGGTGAGGCGCTCTTCTTCAGCGAGCGCTACCTCGAGGCGGTCGAGCAGTACCGCTGGGTGCGCGATCACCGCGACCTCTCGGAGGTCTTCTTCCTCCAGGCCGCCAAGGACATCCTGACGTCCTACGAGATGGAGGTCGCGCGCCAGGTCGCGGCCGGCAACCTTCAGCCGCTGGTGGTGCCGACGTCGGACGAGCTGAAGGCGATGCCGCAGCCGCTCGCGCCCAAGCCCATCCCGGCCCTCTACCTGACGATGCAGAAGGAGTGGGACGAGTACCAGAACGTCGTGAACGACCCCAAGACCGCGCCGATCCAGGGCCTCAACGCCGCGCTGGTCTCGCTCGCCTACCTCCACGTCGACGACGCGATCGTGCGCATGGAGAAGGTGATGCAGAAGTTCTGCGGCGTGCCCGAGTCGGTGAAGGCCAAGGACGCGCTGCTGTCGGTCTACGAGGCGACCGGTCGCCTCGACAAGTTCACCGAGGTCAACGAGAAGTTCATCTCCAGCAAGTGCGGCGACGCCAAGTCGATCGAGCTCGCCAAGTCGCAGAACCGGTCGGTCGAGTTCAAGCGCGCCGAGCAGCTGTCGGCCGACGGCAAGTACATCGAGGCGGCGGAGACGTTCTACCGCTACTACAAGATCGCGCCCCCCGGAGACGCCGACCTGCCGGTGGCGCTCTACAACGCCGCCGCCAACTACAGCCTGGGCGATCGGCCGAAGACGGCGATCTCGCTCTACAAGGAGTTCACGCAGAGCAAGGAGAAGGCGTTCCGCGAGAGCCCCTACTTCCTCGAGGCGATGCGGCTCACGGCGATGAGCCAGGCGAGCGTGTTCGACTACGACGCTGCCATCGCGACCAACCTGGACCTCTACGCGGTGGCCAAGGACGCCAAGAAGCGCGGCATCAAGCCGCCGCCGCCGCTGGGCGGCGAGCGCCCGCGCACCACCGACGAGATCGCGCTCGAGGCGCTGTTCAACGCCGCCGCGCTCGCCGAGCTCGACCGCGACTTCAAGCAAGCGGTCGACCTGTTCAACAAGTACGACCGCGAGGAGACCGACCGGCGCAACAAGGACCGCGCGCTGTTCTCGATCGCGCGGATCTACCGGTCGGCGGGCGACGTCGGGAACATGGTGTCGGCGTACGACCGCTGGCGGAAGCTCTACGGCAAGGACAACGGCAACGCCGACGACTACGTGCAGTCGTATTACGACACGGCGGCCTTGTGGCGGCGCAAGGGCAACACCCGGAACGCCGAGGCCGCGGGGCAACAGGGCATCGACGCGTGGCGCGCGGTCGGCGCGGCCAAGAACACGCGCGGTGCCAGGCTCGCCGGCGAGTGGCAGCTCTACTTCGCCGAGAAGCACTTCGCGACCAAGTTCGAGACCTACAAGATCACGGAGAGCGCCAAGACCGTCGATCGCATGAAGCAGCTCAAGACCAACCTCGAGAAGGTGACGACCGAGACCCAGGACAAGTACCTGGCGCTCGACGAATACGGCGTCGCCGAGTACTCGATGGCGGCCAAGGTCCGGTTCGGCGAGACGCTGGCGCGGTTCGCGGAGAAGTTGTTCCAGGCGCCGACGCCCAAGTTCATCCTCGACCTCGACAAGAAGAATCCGGACGCCGGGGCGGTGGCCGCGTACGAGGACGGATTGACCAAGAATCTCGCCCAGTACGTGGATCAGGCCAAGGCGCAGTGGATCGAGGTTGTCGATCTGGCGAAGCGGAGCGGCGTGTCGAACAAGTGGAGCCAGCTCGCCCTCGAGAACCTGAACCGAGAGTTCCCGGACCAGTTCCCGGTGCTACACCAGGAGCTGTTCACCGGGACGGAGGCGCCATGAGCAGGATCGGTCGGTTCGCGTCGGTAGCGCTCGCCGTGCTCGCGCTCGGCGTGGGCGCGTGTGGCGGCAAGGACAAGGGCAAGTCGACGACGCCGGCGGGGGGTGCGGGTGGTGGAACGGGCGCGGGTGGTGGCGACGCGGTCGGGATGAACGATGGGGATCCGCTCGGAGGGGGCGGAACGGGCACGGGCACGGGCACGGGCACGGGGGGAGACGGATCGGGCACGGGCGGAGACGGCACGGGCACGGGGGACGGCGCGGGGCCGGGCGACGAGCCGGCGCCGCCGCCGATCGTGCCGCCCAACCTCGACATCTCGCCCGAGAAGGCGCGCACCCAGGTCGAGCAGCACCTGCGCGTCGCGCGCGGGATGCTCGGCGCGGCGACCCCGGATCCCGACGGGGCGATGCGCGAGGCGCGCGCCGCGCTCGCCGTCGACGGCACCAGCATCGACGCGATCGTCGTGATCGCGCACGCCAACTACCACAAGCGGCTGTACGACACGGCCGAGGTGCTCCTCGACGGCCTGCTCGAGAAGCGGCCGTCGTCGCGCGACAACGAGTACCTCTACTACGTGTACGGGCTCGTCTACGACAAGCTGAACGAGCCGCAGAAGGCGTTCACCGCCTACAAGAAGGCGGTTTCACTGGCGCCCTCGTTCGCCAGCGCGCTCGTCAACCTGGGCGTCCACCAGCTCACCAACAAGCAGTACCGCGACGCGGTCGCCACCTACGAGCGGCTGACGGGCCAGCTCGGCAAGAACGACGCGCCGACGTGGAACTCGCTGGGCGCGGCCTACCGCGGCATCTCGGGTGACTTCGAGCCCACGAGCCCGGGCCGCGACGAGTGGCTCGCCAAGGCGGAGGCGGCGTTCAAGCGCGCGCAGACCGCCGACCGTAACTATGGGCCGGCGTACTACAATCTCGGACTCCTGTACCTCGACGCCGACCCGTTCCCCACCGCAAATGGACCGATGGACACGCTGGCACGTTTGAACCGTGCGAAGACCTATTTCGACGAGTACAAGAACATGCCTGGTGTCGACATGACACTGTACGACGAGCGGATGAAGGACGTGACCAAGCTCATCAAGCGCGAGGAGAAGAAGCGCGCGAAGAAGAAGTAGGGAGAGTCGATCATGCGCAAGCCATTCGCCCTCGCCACCGCCGCCGCCGCCCTCTCGCTCGCGGTCGTCGCCGCGGCGCCGACCCTCGCCCACGCCGAAGGCTGCGACCAGCAGCAGGAAGGCGAGACCGGCAAGGGTGGGAAGAACTTCCACGTCGAGTACCGCAACGGGCAGAAGGTCCACGTGATCGACACCGTGATCGCCGTGTGCGGCAAGGTCCCACGCCCGAGCGTCGTCTACGTGCTCCAGGCCAAGAACATCAACTACGAGTGGGAGACCTTGAAGCAGGACTTCCTCCCGCTCATCATCGCCACTGTCACCAAGGCACCCTTCTGATGGCGACCGCACGGCAGCATTCGCAATCTGGCCAGCGCCGACGCATCCTGCGCATCGGCGTGCTCCTCGGCGGCAAGATCGTCGAGGAGCGGTTGATCCGCGATCGCGTCGACGTCTCGCTCGGTCAGTCGGCCAAGAACACGTTCTCGATCCCGCTCGAGGGGCTGCCGCGGCAGTTCGTGATCTTCGGCGTGCACGAGGGTCGCTACACCCTCAACTTCACGAAGAACATGGACGGGCGCGTCTCCGACGGCGACCGGGTCATGACCCTCGACGTCGCCCGCAACCAGGGCGGCGCGCGCATGGTGGGCGAGCACTGGGCGATGCCGCTGTCCGAGCACGCGCGCGGCAAGGTGTCGGTCGGTGAGCTGACGCTGCTCTTCCAGTTCGTCACCGAGCCGCCGGTGCAGCCGCGGCCGATGCTGCCGCACTCGGTGCGCGGCACGCTCGCGGATCGGCTCGATCCGCAGCTGATGGTGATCCTCGCCATCTCGATCACGTTCCACTTCGGCTTCATGTTCTGGGCGCTGTTCATCAACGACCCGGCCGTCGGCGGCGGTCTCGCCGAGCGCGCCGCGCGCGCGACGTTCCAGGAGGAGTCGTACGAGGTGCGCGAGGAGCAGTTCGTGCTCCCTCAGGAGCCGACCGAGGACAAGACCACCGGCGAGACCAAGGCCGAGGAGCCCAAGGTCGACAAGCCCAAGGTCGAGGACAAGCCCAAGGGCGGCGACACCAAGCCCAAGGTCGAAGCCGGCGGCGGCCGCAGCGAGTCCGACGCGGTGACGCTGCAGGATCAGTCGAAGGCCTACGCCGACATGCTCTTCTCCGAGGACTCGGCGGGCGCCGGCTTCTCGGGCGACATGGAGAAGCGCAAGCCGGGCGCCGATCTCGGCAAGCAGCTCGACGAGGTGGCGGCGTCCGGGCAGCAGACGGCGATCGGCGGCGGCGCCGCGGGTCGCGGTCCGCGCGGCGGCGGTCCGCGCACCGGCACGGGCACCGGTCCCGTGGTCGACGCGCCCGGCGGCACGACGAGCGCGCAGGACGGCAAGAACCAGGAGAAGGTCCCGCAGGGCCGCATCTCGCCGGTCGACAAGAAGACCTTCGACGACAGCTCGCTCACGCCCGACGCGGTGCTGCGCAAGATCCTGAGCGCGTACATGAGCGGCCTCAAGCGCTGCCACAAGGACCTGCTCAAGACCGATCCGACGGCGCGCGGCAAGGTGCGGCTCAACTTCACCGTCAACGAGAGCGGCCGCACCGTCAGCCCCAAGGCGAGCGGCTTCAACCCCGGCCTCGACAGCTGCATCGAGGGCCTCATGTCGAACTGGCGCTTCGACGTGCCCAAGGACTCCGACGGCGAGCCGACCGAGGCGTCGTTCGAGATCGCGCTCCAGCTCGTCCCGGAGTGACCGTCACATCGACGGTTCGTTCTCGCCCGGGCCGACGTTGCACGCGTCGACCGGGTGACGCTGCTCGTCGGGGCACCGATCCATCGCGACGACCTCGCGGCGCTCCGGCTCCGTCTCCGTCGCGCCCGGCGTGATGCAGCACGTGACCTCCTGAGGGACGTCGTCGGGGCCGGGGCCCGCGGGCGCCTTCTTGGCGGGGCCGCTGCAGGCGAAGAGACCGACGGAGAGCACGGAGGCGAGCAGGATTCGCATGGCGAGATTGCGCCACGACTCGGCGCTCCGTGCAACCATGGGCGTGGAGATGAGCACGGCCGGCGATGTCATCGGGCCGTACCGGCTGCTCGAGCCGATCGGCCGAGGCGCGATGGGCGAGGTGTGGCGCGCGCGGGACGAGCGGCTCGACCGGCTCGTCGCGGTGAAGCTCCTGCCGCCCGACGTCGCCGGTGACCCGGAGCGGCGCGCGCGCATGTTGCGCGAGGCGAAGGCGGCGGCGGCGGTGCCGCACGGCAACGTGGTCACGCTCTTCGACATCGTGCAGTCCGAGGGGCGCGACGTGCTGGTCATGGAGCTGGTCGAGGGGCACACCGTGGCGGAGCTCCTGCGGCGCGACGGGCCGCCATCGCTCGAGCGAGGGCTCGGCTGGCTCGTCGCCGTCGCCGACGCGCTGAAGACCGCGCATGCGCGCGGCATCCTCCACCGCGACATCAAGGCGGCCAACGTCATGGTGACGCGCGAGGGGCAGGTGAAGGTGCTCGACTTCGGGCTGGCGCGGCTCGGGGAGGCGCCGACGGGGGAGCGGTCGGCGTGGGCGCCGCGGGTGTCGACGGATGCGTCGCTGGCGGAGACGGTCACGACCGCCGACAGTGTCGACGCCAGGACCGAGCTCGCGCTCGACGAGACCATCGAGAGCGAGCCCGGGGCGATGACGCGCCCCGGATCGGGCACGGGCACGGGCACGGGCACGGGCACGGGCAGCGGCGGCGAGTACGTGACGCGGGCCGGGACGTTGCTCGGTACCCCCATGTACATGGCCCCCGAGCAGATCGCCGGCGAGGCGCCCGACGAGCGCACCGAGGTGTTCTCGGTCGGCGTGCTCGCCCACGAGATCGTCGCGGGCAAGCCGCCGTTCAAGGCGCGCACCGTCGACGATCTGTTCGCCGAGATCTCGCGCGGTGATCCGCCGAAGCTCGAGGAGCCGGTGCCGCCACAGGTGTCGGCGCTGGTCGCCCGCGCGCTCGCGCACGACCGCGCCGCGCGCACGCCGTCGATGGCCGCGTTGCATGGCGCGCTGGTGGCGACGCGCGACGAGCTCTTCGGCAAGCGCGTGAGCCGGTGGCCGCTCTACGCGGCGGCGGCGCTGGTGCTCTCGCTGTTCGTCGCGGCCGGGGTCTGGTGGTGGCGCCAGCCGCCGCCCGCGCGACGCGGTGACGCGTACGTCGCCCGCGCGCTCGACGAGTACGACGTGTTCTACGGCGACAAGGCGCTCTCGTCGTTGCGCGCGGGGCTGCGCGTCGATCCGTCGCACCCGCGCGCGCTCGCGTACCTGGTGCTCTTCGGCGGCACCGACGCCGATCGCGTCGACGCGGTGGCGCGTGCGCGCGCGCTCGTCGACAAGCTGCCGGCGGGCAAGGACCGGAAGCTCCTGCGCGCGGTGATCGAGCTCGACGCGAACGGGCCGGCGGCGGCGCGGGAGGTGCTCCTCGAGGGCGGCGCCGACCACGAGCTCGCGTTCTGGGCGGCGGAGCTGGCGTTCCGCGCCGGGGCCTACGAGCTCGCGCTGCCGGCGTACCGCGACCTCTACCAGGCCAGCGCGAAGCGGTTCCGCGGGCGCATCTTCGATCACTACTCGGCCGTGCTGCTCTGGGCCGACGAGCCCGCGACCGCGGTCGAGGTCGGGCGCCGCTATCACGACGCGTATCCCGGCGAGGCCGACGCCGTCGGGGTGCACGCGACGACCCTGGCGGTGGCGGGCGAGCTCGACCAGGCGCTCGCGCTCGCCGGCCAGAATTTCCGAGGCGTCACGCGTCATCTGCGCGATACGTGCCGCTTTCGCCGCATAGGCCGGGTCGTGCTGCAGCAGCTCGCCGTAGGCCCGCACATGCTCGCCGCAACCCGACGCGGTCATCACGAAGGCCTCGACGCGGCCGCTCTCGACCTCCGGCCACCAGGCGTCGATGACCTGCCGCATGTCGTC
>DDTA01000188.1:901-4428 GCA_002344285.1 Myxococcales bacterium UBA2376 | reverse complement strand
TCGGCGAGCAGCGTGTCATCGGGGAGGTGGTCGAGCGTGAACGCGCGCATATTGCTTCTCTATCACGGTGATTGGCGAGCTCTCAGAACGCGCCCAGCGCGACGAGAAGGCCTCTGAACACGAGAATCGACCGGCGGCGCCTTCGCGTGCGACCAGCGCGAGCACGCGCGTTCCGTGCGCGCGCGGAGCGATCCGGCCCCGCGCCGGCCGCCCCCGGGGAACGCGGTTGTCGCCGCACGCGCGTTGCGGGCCTCGCCCCATCCTTCGATTCGCCGTCGCTGGCGCTCCGGCTCGCTCAGGATGAACGGCGGCTCTTCGTCTCCGTCTCCGTCTCCGTGTTCGTCTCCGTCTCCGTGTTCGTCTCCGTCTCCGGCTCGGCTCAATCGTCGAGCAGGATGCGCCGTGGCGGCGTCTCCAGGTCGTCCATCTGCCCGGAGCGGATCGACCACGCGAAGGCGGCGACGGCGCCGGAGGCGACGAGGAGCGCCAGGGGCAGGACGAGGTAGAGGGTGATCATCGAGGGGACTCCTTCTCCTGCCGCGGGGCCCGGAAGCCGCGGCTTCGCGACGAGCTGAACAGGACCGAGAGCGAGGAGAGCGGCATCAGCACCGCCGCGATGAGCGGGTGGATGAGGCCGGTCACGGCGAGGGTGCCGCCGACGAGGTTGTAGGCGAGCGAGACGCGCAGGTTGCGGCGGATCACCGCGAGCGTCGCGGCGGCGCCGTCGAAGAGCTCGACGAGCGCGGCCAGGCCGGGGCGGCGGACGAGCACGTCGGCGGCGTCGATCGACGCCTCGGCGGAGCCGTGGACGGCGACGCCGCAGGTGGCCGCGGCCATCGCCGCCGCGTCGTTGACGCCGTCGCCTACCATGACGACGGGACCGGCGGCCTTCGCCTCGCGCACCGCGGCCAGCTTGCCTTCGGGCGTCACGCCGCCGCGGCACGCGTCGAGCGGCAGGCCCAGCGACAGGCCGACCGCGCGCACGATGCGCGGATCGTCGCCGGAGAGGATGCGGACGCGCCAGCCGTCGGCGCGCAGGCGCTCGATCGCGGGTGCGGCGTCGGGACGCACGGCGTCGGCGAAGCCCGCCGCCGCCACGACCCGGCCATCGACGGCGACGAGCACCGGCGTCTTGCCGGCGGTCGCGAGGACCTCGGCCGCGCTCCGCAGGCCCGCGGGCACGCTCGCGCGCGCGGTCACCCACGGCGGCGCGCCGACGGTGACGCGGCGGCCACGCACGGTGCCTTCCACGCCGCCGCCGAGCACCTCGTGCACGTCGGTCGCGCCGAGGTCGTCGGCATCGACCTCGGCGACCAGGGCGCGGGCCAGCGGGTGCGCGCTGCCGCGCTCGACGGCCGCGGCGAGGACGCGCGCGTCGCTGTCGCCGATCCAGTCGGTCAGGCGGATGCGGCCCTCGGTGAGCGTGCCGGTCTTGTCGAGGAACACGAGGCCGGGCGTCGCCAGGCGCTCGAGCGCGTCGCCGCCCTTCACCAGCAGGCCGCGCCGCGCCGCCCGCCCCAGCGCGATGCTGACGGCGAGCGGGGTCGCCAGGGCGAGCGCGCAGGGACACGTCACGATGAGGAGCGCCATCGCGTGCTCGAGCCCGACGCGCGGGCCCGCGGTGAGCGACCAGCCGATCGCGGTGAGCGCGGCGACCGCGAGCACGACCGCGACGAAGCGGCCGGCGACGCGATCGACGAAGCGCTGGATCGCCGCCCGCCGGCGACCCTCGTCCTCGATCCGGCGGGCGAGCTGCCCGATGCGGGTCGCCTCGCCCGCCGCCGTGGCGGAGACGACCAGCGGACCCACGAGGTTCACGGTCCCGGCATGCACGGCGTCGCCGGCCACGACCTCCGCCGGCCGCGACTCGCCGGTGAGGAGGCCGGCGTCGAGCGCCGAGGCGCCCGAGAGCACGACCCCATCGACGGGCACGGTGTCGCCGGCGCGCACCTCGACGCGATCGCCTGCGACGATCGCCTCGAGCGGCACCTCCTCCACGCCGCCCTCGCGGAGTCGGCGCGCGGTGCGCGGCGTGAGCGCGTGCAGGAGCTCGGCGGCGCTGGCCGCCTTCCGGTGCTGCTTGCTCTGCACCCAGCGCGAGACCAGGAGCAGGAACACGAGCATCGCCAGCGAGTCGAAGTAGATCTCGCCGGTGCCGCGCACGACGTTCAGCGTCCCCCACACCAGCCCGACGAGGATGCCGAGCGCGATCGGCAGGTCGAGGTGCAAGCGGCGCGTGGTCAGCGCGCCGAGCGCGCCGCGGAAGAACGGCATCGCCGCGAACCCGAGCGCCGGGACCGCAACCAGCATCGACGTCCAGCGGAAGAAGCTCGTCTGCCCGGCCGCCATGCCGCCGAACATCCCGGCGTAGAGCGCGAACGCGAGCAGCATGACGTTGCCCGCGGCCGCGCCGGCGACGCCGATCTTGAGGAGCAGCGCGCGGTCGTCCTGCTGGCGCAGGCGATCGCGATCCACGCCGCGGTACGGGTGGACCGGATGACCGAGGCGATCGAGCATCCGCGCCGTGTCGGCCAGCGACGCGCGCGCCGGATCGAAGACGACGTCGGCGCGGCTCCGGCCGAGATCGAGGCGGACCTCGGCGACGCCGTCGCACAGCGCGGGCACGCGCTCGACGAGCCACACGCACGCCGCACAGCGCACGTCCTCGAGGAAGAACGCGACCTCGGCGAGGCCGTCGGCGCGCGCCTGGACGTGGAGCTGGCGGAACGCCGGATCGTCGAGCTCGGCGTAGCTCTTGCCGGTGGTGCGGGCCGGACCGCGCTCGCCCATCGAGACGCGATCGGCGACCTTGTAGTAGGCGTCGAGCCCGTGCTCGGCGAGCGCCGCATGCACGACCTCGCAGCCGGCGCAGCAGAAGTCCTTCCCCGCCGCCGGCAACCCGCAGTGCAAGCACCCACCCGTGGCGCTGCCCGTGCCCGTGCCCGTGTCTGAACCCGTGCCCGTGCCCGTGCCCGTGCCCGTGCCCGGGTCCGAACCCGATCCCGATCCGGTCTCGGATCCGGACCCGGTCTCGGATCCGGACCCGGTCTCGGATCCGGACCCGGTCTCGGATCCGGACCCGGTCTCGGATCCGGATCCAGTCTCGGATCCGGATCCGGTCTCGGAACCGGACGCCGCTCCCGCTCCCGGCTCGATCTCCGTCACCGTGGTCCCGCTCGCGCTCGCCACGCCGCTCGCGCTCCCCGCTCCACTCGNNCGGCGCGGCGAACGCGCCGAGGCCGACCATCATCGGCACCGTGCCGAGCCAGAACGTGCTCATCACGGCCACGCCACCCAGCACCGAGCCGGTCCCGGCAGCGACCACGACGAAGGCCCACAGCCAGCCACACGGCAAGGCCCCGCTCAGGAGCCCGACCAGGGCCGCCCGTACCGTCGGGCGCTTCTTGCGGATCCTCACGACCGCGCGGTTGAACACCCGGGGCCGCAAGGACGGCACCGGCGCCCCCAGCGCGGACGCCAGCGCCAGCGCGCCCCACGCGACGAGCGCGACGCCGGCGACGATCATC
>DDTA01000188.1:0-876 GCA_002344285.1 Myxococcales bacterium UBA2376 | reverse complement strand
GCCAGCGGCCGGCGCCAGCGATCGACGCCCCCGCCTCCCCCGCCGCCGGTGAGCGACGCGTCGAGGTAGAGGCCCTGCAGCGGCCCGCACATGGCGGCGCAGTGCAGGCTCCCCACCAGACTCGACGCGAGCACCGTGGCGAGGAGCGCGCTCACTTCTTCCAGGACTCCACGCTGTACTCGGGCAGGACGCGGCTCTTGCCCCCGCCGCCCGAGGCCGCGACGAGGATCGCGATCGCGATCGCGTTGCCGACGAGCAGGCCGATGATGATCGTGATCCAGCGAGCGCGCGCACTCATGGTGAGGTCTCCGGTCCGAGGATGGTGACGGCGAGCGACGTGCGCCAGCCGGCGTCGTCGGAGATGAGGACGCGGGCGTCGCGCTCGCCGCCGTCGAAGGCGTCGCGCGGCGAGATGACGAACATCGGCACGATGGTCGACTTGCCCGGCTCGAGCGGATACTCAGGCCGCGCCCCGATCACGCGCGTGCCGGCGGCGTCCTCGAGCGCGACCGTGTAGACGCGCGGCGCCGCCGAGCGATTCTCGATCTTCACGCGCACCGGCGTCGAGACCGTGCCGTCCTCGAGCAGGGAGAACGGCGCGCCCTCCTGGCGCAGGATCCAGACGTCGGCCTTGGTGCGCTCGCCGACCTGGACGAGGAAGAGCACGCCGACGATCGCGATCAGCACCGGGTACACGAGCATGCGCGGGCGCAGGAGTCGCCGCGCCTTGCCGGCGAGCTCCGCCTTCGAGGTGTACCGGATGAGCCCGGGCGGACGGTCGAGCCTGGTCATGATCGCGTCGCAGGCGTCGATACACTGCGCGCAGCCGATACACTCCATCTGCAGGCCGCGGCGGATGTCGATCCCGGTCGGGCA
>DDTA01000332.1 GCA_002344285.1 Myxococcales bacterium UBA2376 | reverse complement strand
AGAAGGCTGCCTGATCACGCTGCTACCCGGTCCGCATTTCCGCGGATCTCGGGGACCGCCTCGCTGCGGCCGGTCCGGAAACCTGCGGTCCAACGAGGCCGCCAACAGTCCGCGCGTCATCCGTCCTGATCCGGCGTGGTCGGCGGTGATCGGCCGGAGCGTGGCAAGAATTTGCCACGGATCGCGATCGTCGGAGAATTCCGCGACACCGTCTCGGATTTCGGCGGCGCGGCAAGGGGAAGGGGCGCGAGCTCGGCATCGACGCTGGTACGTAGCGCTCGGGTTGAACCGGCGCTGGCCTAGGCGTCATCGTATTCGAGGAACCCATGCGCGAGCACGTCCCCAACGAGTTGCTCCGGATCGACGCCCTCCCCGCCGAGAACGCGCCCTGGCAAGAGATCAGTCCTTTTGCGTTGAGCTTCCATGCATACGACCACTGGCACGGGGCGCCCGCGCTTTCGTATCTCGCAAACGGCGCGGTTCGCATGTACAAGGCGTCCGGCGCGGTTCCGGACACGCTGACCGCACTCCGGGCATGCCTCTTCTTCGAGCACCGGCGCAAGGTTCACATTGGTGACGACCTGAGCGAGGAGAAGCTGCGCTACGTGCATGCGCTGCTCCGCGCGATCCGGGACAAGGTGGCTCGCGGTGATCGTGACTGATCCAAGCTCGAACCGCCGCCCGTCTCGCTCGCCAGCACCCGCGTCGCGGACTGTGAGATCATGCGGTGGCCGTGAGTGCGAAGCTACCGTTCGTCGCCCGCATCCGCCTCTTCGAGGATGAGGGTCCGTCGTCCTCGACGAGCATCACAGCGTGGAAAGAAGCGCTTGCCGCCTGGGGCGTCGGCCTGAACGAAGGTGGTCGACTTAGCCGCGGCAACCTCGACATCGGCAACTGGTTGTTGCTCGAAGCTGTTGCGGCGGAGGACGCACTTGTCAGCTGTCGTCACGGCTGTCCGTCGGTCGGCTCGCGCCTGGGCGCGCTCGCGTTCGATGTCTTCTCTTGGAGCGATCTGGACGACCGACACGAGCTGTTCTGTGGACTCTTGAAAGAGGGCCGCGACGGGTTCGTGCACATCCCACGCGGACAGACGTTCCCGGCGATCACCCTGCAGGACCGTTCACTCGACTCGTGCGTCGGAAAGGCGGCGCTAGACGATGGCGCTGACCTTCTTACCCGCAACCTAGGGCCGTACATGTCGGGCGTGTTCGCCACACTCGAGCAGTCGCTCGGGCCCGACGGCGACGAGGCCGCCATCAGGTGGTCTCCCACCTGTCACAACCCTTTGCGATGGAGTGAAGGGGGGCCACCCTCCAACGTACTGCGAGACCGCACGGTGTCCCTTTGGCTGTACGACTTCTCGATCCTCGATGCGTTGATAGAGCTCTCCGACGTTCCAGCTCGGTAGCTCAGCGGCGGTCGACCCCGGTGATCAAACGGATTCTCAGGCAGTCGTCCGCTCGACAAGGATGCGGCCCTCGGCCGATCGAATCTGATAGTTGAACTGCCGCAAGTAGCTCAAGCCGACCAGGCCATCGATGCCCCAGCCGGTGGCGAGATCGAAGACATGGATGCGGAAGTCGGGAACGGCGAACCCGAGCGATGCGAATCGCGCGACGCGCAGCGTGTAGCCTTGCTCCTTGCCGATCGCCGCGCGCACCGACGTGATCTGTTCGCCGTCGCGCGGGCTGTAGCCGAGCTCGTCAACGATCTCGGGCATGATCACCGTCTCGGACGAGGCCGTATCGAGGGCGAGAGCGAGCGTCCGCTTCTCGCGACCGCCGGGCCCCCAGACCTGCGCGTCGACGACGATGAGCTCGCGCGACGGATCGAAGCGCGCGACCTTCACATGAAGCTGCGCAACACGGGGCCCGCGGACCTTCCCGTGAAGTAGTGGCCGATCGTGTCGTAGCGATCACGGAAGGGTCGCGCCTGATCGAGAGGCTCACGGCGCGTCGTGCCGTGGCCGACCACGCGCGCAGAGCGAAACTCGAAGTTGTCTTCGTCGACGCGATCCATCTCGACGAGACAGACCCACTGCTCGGGATAGCGCGCGCGGATCTCGTCCCACGTGAGTGGCTCGGAGATCGTGGGCTCGTGCGCGTGCGCGGCGTTCATGCTCCCATCGTGATCCCCGGGATCTGCATGTCAAGTTTTCGGCTCGATTCCCCAGGAGCGCACGGGTATTCCGGCGACGGCGAGTCGTCCTCGTCGAGGAATGTGATCCGGCATCGCGGTACCGCACGGGAATGTGACCGCAAGCGCGCGGGATGCTGGAGGGAATTGGCGGAAGCGCACGGGAATCGAACCCGCCGTGCCGCCGCTCGCGCGGAGCACCATCGGCTTTGAAGGCCGAGCCCGGCACCAGTCCGAGACGCGCTTCCGCGGAGACGGTGGCACGGGCGGGGGAGGGACGGCAAGCGGGCGCGTCAGCTCGTCGCGGCGCGCAGGGCGTCGAGGTCGGCGGGGGCGTCGCCGTCGAGGCGATCGGTGAGGAACTCGAGCCAGGCCGCCGGGGTGTCGAACGACCGCAGGAGGTTGTCCTCGGTGGGGTCCTCGAGCTCGACGACGACGAAGCTCGTGGCGCCGTCCTTCCAGCTGACGCCGAAGTAGCTCATGCCGCCGCCGTCGGCGCCGAGCTGGAGCGTGCGCTCGGGGGCGAAACCGTCGGGGAGCACCGATGGCAGATCGAGCTCGCCGTTCTCGGCGGCCATCGCCAGGGTGCCGGCGAGGCTCTGCACCATCGACGTATCGTCGTTGTCGAACATCGAGAGCTCACCCAGGTCGACGTTGTAGTAGCGCTCGGCGAGCGCGCGCGCGAGGCGCTGGACGCACGGCGGAGCGTCGGCGAGGTCGACCTGGATCGTTCGTGGGGTCGCCGGGCGCTGGCCCTTGAACGCCTCGGGGTTCTCGATCAGAGCGGTGAGCGCGTCGATCAGCGCGTGCATGCTCCGATGGTACGCCAAACCGGGGCGCGGTTCACTCCGGCGTGAGACGCAGCTTCGCCAGCAGGAGCTTCTCGCCGGCGACGAGCGACTTCGCGAGGCTCGTGTCGGCGGCGGCGATCCAGTCGATCGACTTCTTCACGGCCGTCTCCTGCGCGGCGCGCGCGCGCGCGAAGAGCGTGACGACCGCCTTGCCGGTCGCGACCCGGGCGCGGAGGAGGAGCGGCGGCCTGGCGGCGACGTCGATCGGCGGTGCGTCCGCGGGTGGCGGCACGGTGGCGGGTGGTGAGGGGGTCTCGGTCTTCTTCGGCTCAGCGTTCGCGCTCATCACGTCATCATCGCGAGCGACGGTTTCGCGGAGATTTCATCGGGGTTGAGTCTGCGGGCTGACCAGCGCTCACGGTGATCGGCGCCGATCGGGACGGTCGACGGCCGATCGCGGTAGCGTGGGTCCCGATGGCGACCGACCCACCATCTCGGCCCGAGCTCGACGAGCTGGAGCGCCGGCTCGCGCTCACGCGCGACGAGGCCCGCCCGGAGGCGGTCGCGCGCCGGCGCAAGACCGGGCAGCGCACCGCGCGCGAGAACATCGCGGACCTCGTCGACGAGGGTACGTTCGTCGAGTACGGCGCGCTGGCGCTCGCCGCGCAGCGCTCGACGCGCGCGCTCGACGATCTCGCTCGCGCCAGCCCCGCCGACGGCATCATCTGCGGCGTCGGCGCGGTGAACGGTGACCGCTTCGCCGCCGAGCCCGCGCGCACGATGGTGCTCGCCTACGACTACACGGTCTTCGCCGGCACCCAGGGGCTCGTCGGGCACAAGAAGCTCGACCGCATGCTCGCGCTCGCGCACGAGTGGCGGCTGCCGGTCGTGCTCTTCGCCGAGGGCGGCGGCGGCCGGCCCAACGACACCGACACGCACACCGTGTCCGGGCTCGACACGTCGAGCTTCCACGCGTTCGCCGCGCTCTCGGGGCACGTACCGCGGGTCGGCGTCGCCGCCGGGCGCTGCTTCGCCGGCAACGCCGCGCTGCTCGGCAGCTGTGACGTCATCATCGCCACCGACGACAGCAACATCGGCATGGGCGGGCCCGCGATGATCGAGGGCGGCGGGCTGGGCAGCTTCCCGCCGGAGGCGATCGGGCCCGCCGACGTGCAGGCCAGGAACGGCGTCATCGACGTCCGGGTTCCGGACGAGGCCGCCGCCGTCGCGGCCGCCCGCCAGTACCTGGCGTACTTCCAGGGGACGCTGCCGCCCGGCGAGCACGCGCCGCAGGCCGCGCTGCGCGACGCCATCCCCGAGAACCGGCGGCGCACCTACGCGATCCGTCCGGTGATCGAGACCCTGTGCGACGAGGGCTCGGTGCTCGAGCTGCGCCGCGACTTCGGTCGGAGCCTGGTCACGTGCCTCGTGCGCATCGGCGGCCGCGCGCTCGGTCTGGTCGCCAGCGACACGATGCACCTGGCCGGCGCGATCGACGGCGACGCCGCCGACAAGGGCGCGCGCTTCCTCCAGCTCTGCGACGCGTTCGGGCTCCCGGTCGTGTCGCTGGTCGACACGCCCGGCTTCATGGTCGGCCCCGAGGCGGAGACGACCGCGCTGGTCCGGCGCACGTCGCGACTGTTCGTCGCGGCGGCGAGCCTGACGGTGCCGTTCTTCGCCGTGGTCCTGCGCCGCGGCTACGGGCTCGGCGCGCAGGCGCTCACCGGCGGCCACTTCCACGCGCCCTTCTTCACCGTGTCGTGGCCGACCGGCGAGTTCGGGGGCATGAACCTCGAGGGCGCGGTCCGGATCGGGATGAAGAAGCAGCTCGACGCGATCGCCGACCCCGACGCGCGCGAGCGCATGGCGCAGACGCTCATCGCCGAGGCCCACCGGCGCGGCACCGCGATCAACATGGCGTCCTTGTGGGAGCTCGACGCGGTGATCGATCCGGCCGACACGCGCGCCTGGCTGCTCCACGGTCTCGCCTCGACCACGGCGCCGGCGCGGCCGGGTCGCCGGCGCTTCATCGATACGTGGTGAGCCGCGCCGTCAGCGGCGCGCGACCTCGACGAAGAACTGGTTGGGCAGGAAGTCGTGGCGCGCCACCTCGTGGTAGCCGGCCTCGGCGAGCTCGGCGAGGACGCGCTCGAGCGGGATGCGCATCTCGGCGGGCGGTCCCATCGGCGACTCGGGCGTGAAGTCGACGATGACGAGGCGGCCGCCGGGCCGCAGCGAGGCGGCGAGGCGGGTGAAGTAGGGGACCCGGTCGGCGATGTGATGGTAGGTGTCGACGACGAGGACGACGTCGACCGGCTCCGGCACGCGCGCGTCGTCGGCGGCGCCCAGCACCGCCGTCAGGTTGCTCAGCTCCTCGCGCTGGGCGCGCTCGGTCAGGTAGCGCACCATGTCGGGCTCGATGTCGACGCCGTAGACCTTGCCGTCGGGCACCGCGCGCGCGAGACGCACGGCGAAGTACCCGGTGCCGGCGCCGATGTCGGCGACGCGCGCGTCGCGGGCAAGCGCGAGCGCGGCGACGACCTCGTCGGGCTTCTGCCACGCGTCGCGCGCCGGATCGTCGAACACCTCGGCCCAGCGCTCGGCGTCCTCGAAGCGGTGGTGGCCGTGTCCGCCCGGGTGACCGTGGTGCCCGTGCACGTGCTCGCCGTGGCGCGGCTCGGCCGGTGGTGAGGACACGCTGCCTCCGCCGCCGCAGCCGGCCAGGGGGAGCGCGAGCACGAAGAGGAGCGGCGCACAGGACGTCGACATTGGCGTCACTCTCGCATGCCTCAGGAAGTGAGTGGATACACTCCGCTCGTGGAGGCGCCATGGGACAGAAAGCAGAGCTGAGTGGACCCGATCTCGAGCGTGGCATCCCGGCGGCTGATCTGCGGGAGGGCGTTCCGTTGCTCGGCCACGCCGGCGGCGAGGCGATCGTGCTCGTGCGCGCCGACGGCGCGGTCCACGCGCTCGGCGCGACCTGCACGCACTACGGCGGGCCGCTCGCCGAGGGGCGGGTCTTCGGCGGGGCGCTCCACTGTCCGTGGCACCACGCGTGCTTCGACCTGACGAGCGGACGCGCACGCGGCCCGGCGCTCGCGCCCGTCGCGTGCTGGGACGTCGCGCTCGAGGGCGGAACCATCCGGGTCGGAGCGCGTCGGGAGACCTCGACGCCGGACATGCCCGGCCCTGGCTCGGTGGTGATCATCGGCGGCGGCGCCGCCGGCGTCGCCTGCGCCGAGGCGCTACGCGCCGAGGGTTATCGCGGCCCGGTGACGATCGTGAACGGCGAGGGCTCCGATCCGGTCGATCGGCCGAACCTGTCCAAGGACTACCTGGCCGGCACGGCGCCCGAGGAGTGGGTGTTCTTGCGCACCGGCGAGGCGCTGCGCGCGCTCGAGGTCGAGCTGGTCGACGAGGCCGCGACCAGCATCGACCCGCAGCAGCGGTCGGTGCGGCTGGCGAGCGGGCGCGAGCTGTCCTGGGACGCGCTCCTCCTCGCCACCGGCGCGGCGCCGGTGCGGCTGCCGATCGACGGCGCCGACCAGCCCCACGTGTTCACGCTCAGGACGCTCGCCGAGAGCCGCGCGATCGCGGCCGCGGCCAGCGACCGGACGCAGGTCGCGGTCATCGGGGCCAGCTTCATCGGGCTCGAGGTCGCGGCGTCCATGCGCGCGCGCGGCGCCGCGGTGACGGTGATCGGACCCGAACCGGTGCCGCTCGCCCGCGTCCTCGGTGACGAGGTCGGCGCGTTCGTGCGCCGCGTGCACGAGGGGCAGGGCGTGACCTTCCGCCTCGGCCGCAAGCCGCGGACGATCGGGCTCGACAACGTGGTGCTCGACGACGGGAGCTGGCTGCCGGCGCACGTCGTGGTCATGGGCGTGGGGGTGCAGCCGCGCACCGAGCTGGCGGCCGCCGCCGGGCTGCGGATCGATCGCGGCGTCGTCGTCGATCGCGAGCTGCGCGCGGCGCCCGGCATCTGGGCGGCCGGCGACCTCGCGCGCTTCCCGTACGACGAGGAGCTCGTGCGCATCGAGCACTGGCAGGTGGCCGTGCGCCAGGGCCAGGCGGTCGCGGCCTCGATGCTCGGCCGCGGTCCCCGCCGCGACGTGCCGTTCTTCTGGAGCCAGCATCACGACGTGACGCTCGGCTACGTCGGCCACGCCGAGCGCTTCGACGCCGCCGAGGTGAAGGGCAGCCTCGACGCGCGGGACGCCCACGTCGTGTATCGAGATCGCGGCGTCGTGCGCGCCGTCATGACCGTCGGCCGCGATCAGCTCGCGCTCGACGTCGAGGCGGCGATGGAGCGGCGTGACGTCGCGGCGCTCGACCGCCTCGTGCGCTGACGTCGGTCAGAGCGCGCCGAGCTCGACGCGGAGGCCGGCGGACGCCGAGACGTAGTTGCCCCAGTTGTCGATCGCCTGGGAGGGCACCTCGGCGCCGCCTCCGAGGAGGCGCAGCGTGACGTGGGCGTCGACGCCGGGGCGCACCGCACGTCCCGCGTGCAACGCGACGTCGTAGATCGCGCCGCTCGTGTCTCCGAGCAGGCCGAAGGTGGAGAGGGCGTCGGCCTCGAGCTGACCCCACCACGACGCGTCGGGGCGATACGTGAGGCGAACCTTGAACGCGCCGACGAGCCCGATGTCGCTCTGCGCCGCGTACTGCTCGCCGTCCACGGACGAGAACGCGACCAGCGCGCTGCGGACCTGCAGCGAGCCGCCGGCCTCGAGGCGCCAGGGGGCGCCCGGCAGCACGGCGTACAGGTACGACAGGCGAAAGCCGTCGAAGACGTAGCGGTGATCCACGGCCGTGCCGCCCGTGAAGCGCTCGTCGCGGAACTGGAGGTCCTGATCGAGGCGGACGCGCGTCGCGAGCTCGAGCGGCGCGTACAACCCGACGACGGCGTGGCGACCGTGTGCGAGCTCGACCGTTGCCCGTCGGGTGACCGCGAGCGTCTCCTGCTGGCCGACGTCGCCGGCCTCGTAGGGCGTGCCGGTCTCGCCGTATCGGCCGTCGTTCTGCGCGATGTACGTCGGGCCGGTCTCGTAGCCCAGGATCACGCGCGGCGCGCTCGCGGCGAGGGAGGGCGCGAGGACGAGGAGGGAGGGCACGAGGGCAGCTACGAGCGCACGCATGGCTCCGCTTGGACGCGCGCCGTGACGCCTGGTTACGGGCGTCGTCGCCTCCGGTTGAGGGCGAGCGCGAGCGCACACGCCGCCAGACCGAGCGAAGACGGGGCGGTGCCGCCGGCCGAACAGCCGCCGGTGATCATGTCCGCGCGTACGTCGTCGATCTCGTCGACGCCGGCGTCCGAGCCCGCCGCGGGGGGATCGACGGGTGGGGCTGCGCCCGGTGCGTGTGTGATCGTGACGCTGGTGAAGCCGCCGTTCGCGAGCCCGCTCTGCGTCGAGCCGCCTGGTGCCTTGGTGAACGTGAACGTGCCCTGTGCGTTCTGCAGCGCCTGGGTCGCGTTCGAATCGGCGAGCTCCATGCGGATCGTGTACGTCCCGTCCGGGATCTCCTGGCCCTGGCGATCCCGTAGATCCCACGTCGCGGTGACTGGCTGGGTGTGGCTGTTGCGCGTCGCGCCGCTGACCGCGTCGATGTCGGCCGCGCCGGCCTTCTGCGTCCACGCCACGAGGTGCTGGCGGCGGACGCCGGCCCAGCGATCGATCGTCTTCACGAACGCCCCGGCGTCGTTCTCGATCCACACCGCCACGACGTGGGCCGGCGCGTACGGACCGCCGTGGGACTGGGTGGTGTAGGTGACGGTGAGCGTCCCTTCGGCGACCGCCGGTGAGGAGGCGGTCCCCAGGAGGAGCGTCACGAACGCTGCGATTCCAAAGAAGCTCCGCATTCGAGTCGACTGGGAAAGCAACTTCCCGGCCAGGCTCGCGACGTGCGGGAGGTACGTGTACGAAACCTGCGCGCAGCGGGATCAGAGCGACTCGAGATAGCTCACGAGATCGGCGAGCTGCGCCTCGTCGAGGGTGTCGGTCGCGCCGTGCGCCGGGCCGCCGCCACAGGCGCCGAAGCGATCGCGGAGCGTCGGCGCGCAGCCGGTGTGCATGTACGGAGCGCGCCAGCCGACGCCGACCAGGCTCGGCACCTTGAAGCGACCGCCCGTGCCGACGTCGGCGCGGGCGTTGTTGGTGAGGAGCGCGCCGTTGTGACACGTGGTGCAGCCGAGCTCCGCCGACTCGAACAGCTGGCGGCCGCGGAGGGCGGCGTTGCGATCGAGGCTGGTCGGCGCCGGGTGCGGCGGCAACGCGAAGAGGAACTCCTGCATCGCGCCCTCCTCGCTGGGCGTGAGCGGCTCGGCGCCCATGCGGCCGACGAGCACCTCGTTGATGAGCTGCGAGAGGTCGCTCATGTCGGCGTCCCAGTGGTACGGACCGCGCCCGCGCAGGTTCCCGGCGATGTCCTGCGTGCGGCGCACGCCGAGCGTGTCGAACTCCCAGGTGAGCCCGTCCTCGCGGCCCTCCGGGTGGCACGACGCGCAGGCGAGGCCGCTGAACGTGGCGCGGTGGAAGCGCGCGCGGCCGGGATCCTGCGGCGCCGTCGAGTACTCGACGACGTGGGTCCAGCCGGAGCCGTCGCGGAGGGAGACGCCGTTGTCGTACTGCACGACGAGGTGACCGTCGCGGGTGAAGGCGACGGCGATCGCGCTGCCGAGGCCGATGTCGGCGGACTCGATGGTCTCGCCCGACGAGAAGCCGCACGGATCTTCCTGTCGGGCCGCCAGCGATGCGATCGAGGCGACGCGCACGCTGGCGTCGCCCGCGGTCAGGACCGCGATCGTCTCGGCGGTGGGGGAGACGGCGACGTCGACCGGCAGGCTGGCGAACGGGAACACGCGGCCTTCGCCGGGTGGCGACGCGACCGGGTCGAGGATGGTGGCGGTCGCCTCGATGACGCCGTTGCACGGCCCACCGCCGCCGTAACCGCCGGGCTGCGTCGACAGCGGCCCGCGCGAGGAGCGCTGGTGGACCATGAGCGCCCGGCTGCCGCCGAGGCCGACCGTGCGCCACGCGACCGAGGGGACGGCGGGGACGCCCGACGGAAACTCGCCGAACATGTCGTCGCGGGCGACGGTGGGCGGGACGTCGCGCCGGGTGACGGTCCCGTCGTTCGCGACCCAGAGGCCCTCGGCGGAGCGGAAGCGGGTCACGAGGAGCGCGCCGCCGATCACGAGGACGTCACGCAGGTCGCGCTCGACCAGGAGCGTGCGGAGCGGGTCGCCACCCGCGGCGGGCAAGGTCACGAGCTCGCCGGTGGCGCAGGCGACGTGGACGAGATCGCCGACGCCGTCCCACGCCACGCCGCGGGGCGCGGCGCAGATCGGGCGCCGCATCACCTCGCCGGTGAGCGGCTCGGTGAGCGTCACCAGCGCGCCGCCGCGGCGGAGGGCCACGTGGACGCGGCCCGTGGCGTCCTCGACGAGGCGGCCGGGCTCGTCGCCCGGCTCGAGGTCGATCGTGCGCACGAGCTCGCGGCTGGCGAGGTCGACGACCATCACGCGATCGCGCGCGGGATCCGAGGCGACGGCGAAGCGGCCGTCGCGGGTGGTGAGCAGCGTGCCGCCGCTGATCGGCAGGCCGACCGGCGGTGGCTCGGGATCGACGTACAGCGAGCAGGAACCGAGGACGAACAGCACGAGCGCTGGGACGGGTCGACGCATGGCTTCCTCCGCACGTCCATTGTCGCGCCGATCGTCCGCCCTGGCGAAGCCCTTCACCCGACTGTCACGCTTGGTCGTGACCCGGGCTACGCCGGCTGGCATCGCCCGGCTCACTCCGGGACGTCGCGGCGCAGGAACGGGCGCGCCTGCTTCACCAGCAGCTGGCGGCCGGGCATCAGCTTCCACTCGGCGTCGACGGCGTGGCCGGGGTAGAGCGTCCGGTAGCGCAGGTGGATCGCCTCCAGGTACCCGGCGAGCTCCTCCAGCTCGGCGTCGGTGAGGACGGCGGTGGCCGAGGGCCAGTCGGTGGTCCAGCTCATGAGCGACGAGCGGCTGATGACCTCGTACTCGGGCTCCTCGTACCAGGTGTAGAAGAGGATCTGCTCGGGCACGGCGTCACCGGTCGGGTTGGTGACCGAGACCTCGCCGACCTGGGCGTTGATGTAGTGCGCGGGCCGGACGTCGCTGAACTGGTTGATCGTGAGGGCGACGCCGTTGGCGAGCTCGTCCTCCTGCGCGGGGTGGACCAGGAGGCCCATGCGGACCTCGCGCTGATCGACGCGGTAGAAGTCGCGCTCGACGAACGCCTGCCGGTTCCAGGCCGACGCCCACACCGTCTTGAGCGCGCGGGCGATCGCCTCGCGCCCGTCGGAGACGCGCATCCCGGCCGAGGTGTAGAGGCCGGCGCCGGTGAACTCGGCGAGATCCTCGACGTTGGTCGAGCTGCGCACGCGCAGCCTGGTGTCGGCAGGCCAGCGCGCGGCGGCGAGGGCGATCACGCCGTCGACGACGGCGGGCGCGATCGGCGCGCGGTAGATCGCCCAGCGGATCGCGAAGAGGCGACGTTCGAGCTCGAGCGGCGCGACCCGGCCGGCCTGGTAGTCGGCGACGAGCGCGTCGATCTCGGGGAACACGCCGGCGGCGGTCAGGTGCTGCGCGTAGTGCGCGAACGGGACGGCGAACGGGCGCTCGGGCAAGGGCAGCGGCCGGAAGTCGGCGGTCTGGATGCGGTAGAGCTCGCCGAGGTTGGCGGCCTTGGCGCCGATGCGGGTCACCTCGACGAGGGTCGAGCGCGTGACGTCGAACATCGGGGTCGTGACCGAGTCGTGCTGCGGCACCTGGACCTGCGCGGGCCGCAGCGACTCCCAGTAGGCCTGGGCGTCGGCGGGATCGGCGAGCTCGACGGTGAAGTCCTGCGGCGTGACCTCGAGGCGCACGAGCTGGCCGTCGAACGGGCGCAGGCGGTCATCGTCCCACGCGTCGCGCAGCGCCATGTTCGGTGTGCCGCGGGTCTTGGCCAGGACGCCGACGTGGGCGAGTGGGGTCTGGAACTCGGCGGTGATGATGCCGGCGACCATCGACAGCTCGTTGGGCACGCGGTCGAGGACGACGAGGTCGGTCGGCGCGAGCGGCTGGCCGCCGAGCGTGGAGGTGCGGCGGAAGCGGAGGGTGCCGTAGCCCACCCCGGGGTTGAGCGGCTGGTAGAGCTGGTTCCGGAAGACCTCGTCGGTGGCGATGGTCCGGATGCGCCGGCCGATCTCGGGGAGGAGCTCCTCCTGATCGGCCGACACCGGGCGATAGCGGAGGACGTCCTCGAGGTCGGTGCGCGCGGCGACCGTGCGGAAGCCGGCGACGATCATGTCGGCGTCGGCGGTGTCGCCGGCGGCGAGCTCGATCGTGTGCACGTCCTGATCGACGTACTCGACGAGCTTGCCCAGGAGGAAGCGGCGGTTGGGCCGGCGGTAGTTGAGGATGTTGAACTCGGCGAGCGTTCCGACGGGCGTCTTGTCGGCGCGGCTCAGGAAGTCGCGCGCGAAGTAGTAGTGGAGCGTGTACTTGTCGGGATCGATGAAGTAGACGGCGTCGCCGTCCTCGCGATCCACGATCCAGAGGATCGTGCGGGTGCGCGCGAAGACCGAGTCGTCGCGCGACGTCGACATGACCTCGCGATCGGCGGCGCAGCCCAGCCGGCGCACGGCGACGGGGTCGGCGGCGGGATCGAGCTCGCAGTGCGCGGCGCTGCACGCGGTGAGGGGCGCCAGCGCGGCGACGAGCGCGAGGACGAGGAGGCGGGTCACGGCGCGAGCTCCGTCGGGTTGGCGGCGGCCGGGGAGGGCGGTCGCGGGAAGAACATGCCGCTGCCGTCGGGGTCGCGCGCGAGCGTGACGTCGGCGGGCGCCTCCGGCCCGGGCGGATACAGGTAGAGGAGCCCGTCGATCACGGCGCCGTCGGTCGAGACCAGGTGGACCTCGTCGGCGACGGAGAGCGCGAACGGCGCCCGCAGCGGATCGATCGGTGCGCCCTCGACGATGGGGGTGTCGTCGGCGTGGATGATGACTCGGTCGCCGGGCGCGAGCAGGCGCGGGGAACAGGCGGCGGGCGGCATGACACCGCCGAGCGGCAGGTAGTGATCGAGGCGATCGACCGCGTCGGTGAAGAACACGCCGCACAGGTCGATCGGCGTGACGCTGCGGTTGTAGAGCTCGACCCAGTCGGGCCCCTCGCCGCGCGGCGCGATCTCGTTGATGACGAGATCGGACGTCGCCTCGCTGCCCTGACCGCGCGGCGCCGGCGGCGGCACGAGGAGGTTGTCGCCGCAGGCCGCCAGGGCCAGCCCGAGCCCGAAGGCGAAGCGACGGTCCATCGCTCCATCCCACAGCAACGCACGTGCCACGGGCAAGCGTCCATGATCGCAGAAACACGAACGGGCAGTCCCTCAGTTTTCCGAGGGACTGCCCGTCGATCACGACGTGGATCTGGGTCCCGCTCAGGATGAACGGGGCCTTCGCCTCACGCGCCCGGCTCGGGGAGCAGGTGCTTCAGGCCCTCGGCGCCCACGACCAGCTTGATCTCGTCGATCTTCTCGGCGATGTCCTTCATGGTCTCGAGCTCCTTCAGGCGCATGAGCACCGGGTGCTCCGCGATCACCTTGGCGGTGTTGGCCATGTTGCGGGTCGCGGCCGCGTCCTCACGGCGGAGGATCACGTTCGCGGCCGCCGCCTTCTCGGCCTCGATCACCTTGTTGAGCAGGGTCTTCATCTCGCCGGGCAGGATCACGTCCTTCACGCCGACGCGGTGCACGCGCACGCCGAAGACCTCGGCGCGCGGCAGGACCTGCGCCTCGAGGTACCGGGTGAGGGTGTCGCGCTGCTCGAGCAGCTCGTCGAGGGTCACGCCCGCGACGAACTCGCGGGCCGCGAGCTGCACCGCCAGGTAGAGCGCGTCCTTCACGTCGGCCACCGCGTGGACGGTGGTCGCCGCGTCGGTCGGCGCGTACTCGGCGGTGAGGGTCAGGCGGAGGGTGACCTTGTCCTTGGTCATCAGCTCCTGGCCCTCGATCTTCAGCTGCTGCACGCGGGTGTCGATCACGGTGACCGCGACGCGCGCGCCCGGGTGGTTCCAGAAGGTGTGGCGACCCGGCTCGAGCATGGCCGCGAAGCGACCCTGCACGTACTGGATGCCGCGCTCGAACTGGCGCACCTGCGCCTCGACGATCTCGCCGGCCGGGATGATCGCGCGCAGCTCGTCGGTGAGCTCCGGCGCGTCGCCGGTCACGTCGTGGACGTCGATGCGAACGTTCGGGTTCAGGGTCCACACCCGGGTGAGGCCCGGGCGCAGGAACTTCACCGGACGGTCGTCGCGGTAGAGCACGGCGCGCTGGTTCACGCCCAGCATGACGGTCTGGTACCAGGCCTGCGGCAGGAGCGCGAGCACGTCGGGCTGCGCCTGGAGGACCATGTCGTCCAGGTTCCAGACCAGCAGCTTGTTGTGCTTGCCCCAGAAGGCGTGGTGACCCGGCGCGAGCACGCGGTCGGGGACGCCGTCGCGGACGAGGACGCCGCGCTGGTTGAGCTCGATCTGCGCCTCGAGCAGCTCCGCCGCCGGGATGACCTTGCGCAGCTCGTCGGTGAGCGGCGGCAGCGGATCGGTCTCGGCGTACGCGCGCACGAGGACGTTGCTCTCGACCTTCCAGATGCGGTGCACGCCCGGACGCAGGAACGCGGCCGGACGCTCGTCGCGCATGACGATGCCGTACTGACCCGGCGCGAGCCGCACGGTCTCGTACCAGTCGAGCGGCAAGGCCGCGATCACCGAAGCCGCGCCGGTGAAGGCGAGCTCGTCGGTGTTCCAGCGCACGACGTCGTGGTGCTTCCAGAAGGTGTAGCGGCCCGGGCCGATCGCGCGGACGGGCTTGCCGTCGCGGATGAGGACCGCACGTTCGTCGAGAGTGAGCTTGAGATGGTGCATGACACGTGACTCCAGAGATGGCCCGTGACTCGGGCCTTCGACTCGTTTCGCTCGCTCGGGGCGAGCGTAGAAAGGTGGTCGCCGACCGTGGAAGCCAGCGCGCCGTGGCGACTCGCTCGTGAGCGAAGCGCGGTTGCGCGGGGGCGCCGTCGCGTCGAGGTGGGAACGGCGGCGTCACGAGCGGACGCGCGCGGGCCCGCATGGGGCTGGCGCGCGCTGGGTCGTGACGTGGATCGTTCCGGGCTCGAGGAGACGTGGTCGGGTGGGTGCCCTTCCGGGCATTCCACGGGCGACGACCGGCTCAGGTTTTTTACCGTTTACGAGACGGCTGGATTTGTTGGGATGAGCAAGCCCAGTGCGTTTACCGTTCCGCCACCGGCCCCCAAGAGAAAGAGGTGGGCCAGGAAGGATTCGAACCTTCAAAAATCCGGTCTCGCCAGCCGCGGGCTGCCCCGGCGGAACGTCGGGTTCTCGAACATGACCGAGTGACGGCTCCGACGAGCCGACCGATCACGCGCACCGACGCCGCCCGGCCCTATCGACACTGAAGCCCGGGAGCAGGAGTGCGCCCAGCGAGGAGGGAAGAACTACGGCATCCCTCTACGATCGTCAATCGAAAAAGTTCTCGACCGTCGCCGGTCAACCCGCGCGGGTGCGGTCGAGCGAGCACACCACGAGGGTCACGTCGTCGTCCGGGGGCGTGCCGTCGGCGAACGCGGTCACCTCCGCGAGCACGGTCTCGCGCACCCCCGCGATGCCGGCGGCGCCGCCGGGGCTCGCGGCCTTCTGCACGGCGAGCTGCAAGCGGCGATGGCCGAAGGCGCGCCCGGCCTTGTCGCGGCGATCGGTGAGGCCGTCGGTGAAGAGGACGACGACGTCGCCCGGGGCCAGGGCCTGGCTGCCCTCGCGGATCTCGGCGACGATCACCTCGCTGTCGTCGAGGCGATCGACCGCCGCGGCCGTGGTCAGCGCGTTGACGGCCGTCACCGCGCCGGTCGCGTCGGTGTTCGCCAGGAGCGGCAGCATGTGCGACGCGTTGGCGAAGTCGAGCTTCCCGCGAGGATCGAACAGCGCCGCGAAGCACGTCATCGCCGCCTGGTCGGCGCCGGGGATGCGGATCGCCGCGTTGATCGCGCGCAGCACCGACGTCGGGCTCAGCCGCTCCTCGCCGACCTGCGACAGCGCCTCGACCGCGCCGTGCGCCGCGCACCCGATCATCGCGGAGTAGACGCCGTGCCCGGTCGCGTCACCCACGACGACGAGCATGCGCCCGCCGCTCAGCTTGCGGTAGGTCCACCAGTCGCCGCCGGTCTCGGCGGCCGGCGTGCACGAGCCGGCGACGTGCAGTCGACCCTGGCTGGCCACGCTCGACAGCGGCAGGATCGATCGGTACATCGCGCGCGCGCGATCCAGGTCGCGCTGGGTCGCGACGATGTGGGCGCGCGCGTCGGTCACCTGCTGCACCTTGGCGGCGACGCGCTCGAGGCTCTCGACGGCGGCGCGCGCGGCCACGTTGCCGTGCACCACCGGCTCGCCACGCGAGAGGCGCTCGGCCTGCTCGATGACGTGGGCGAGCCCGCGCTCGGCTTCCTCGTCCTTCTCCGCCGGGCGCATCGGCGCGCTGGCCACCGCGAGGCGCACCGCGTTGTCGGCGCGCCGCATCGACCACGCGACCGCGACGACGGCGACGACGACCGCCGCGATGGTGATCCAGAGCATCCGGCGCCCATGCTATCGCAGCTTGCACCGTGGACGCGTTCGGGTGCGCGGTTGGCGTACATCCCGGGCTCACCGGGTCCGGGCCTCCCGGAGGCGGTGGGGCATACTGTGGACATGACCGCGGCGGCCCCAGCTCGACCTCGCGGACACCGCGGCTGGGAAGCGCTGGCGGTGGCGGCGCTGGCGAACGCGGGCCTCGTGCTGGTGCTCGATCGCGTCTACCTCGACGACGATGCGCCGCGGCGGACGCGATCGTTGCTGGCCGCGGCCGCTGACCTCGGCCCGGTCCCCGCGCCGGATGCCGACGCTCACGCCCCGTCGATGGTCGGCCTGGTCGAGGTGTCGCCACCCGCGCTGTCACTCGACGCCATCCTGGGCGTCGGCGACCTGGCGTCGTTCGACGGGACGGCGAGCGCGCGCCCGCGATCGGTGGATCTCCCCGGTGACCGCGCGGCCGATCGGGGCGGCGGCGGCGAGGGGGGAACCGCGAGCTGGACCGAGCGCCGCGATCGCGCCGACGACGCGGCGCTGCGATCACGCATCTGGAGCTCGCCCGACGCGTATCGCACGCCGCGATCGTCGGGGCGTGGCCGCGCCGCGTCCCCGGAGGCGATCAACCGCGACGCGCGCGCGTACGGGGACCGCGCGCCCGCGCGTCAGGCGCGCGACGGTGCGGTCATCGCCTCGAGCGGCGGCGCGAGCGGGCAAGGCGCGCCCGGCATCCCGGTGATCCCGGCCGTCACCACGCCCGACGCCACGACGGGCGCTCCCGGTGCGATCATGCCCGCCCGCGAGCCCGGAGCCCCGCAGCCGACGCGCGAGGGCGCCTTCGTCGATCGCGGCGCGCCCGCGGTCGACGTCACGCGCAAGGGCGCGACCAGCGACGACCGCGCCGTCGCCGCGGCGTCGGATCAGCGGCGCGTCGATCCGTTCGACCTGACGCCGCCGCGCTCGGGTGGAGCGCACGACGGGGAAGGGGTCGCCGGCCGCGCCGCGCCCGGCATGCTCGCCGACGGCTGGCGCCGGCCCGGCACCGCCGCCTCGCGCACCGACGCGCCCGACGGCTCCGGTGACGCGTCGACCTTCGCGACGCGTCAGGACCCGTACTTCGTGGAGCTCTTCCGCCGCCTCGATCGCACGATCGCGTACCCGCGCGATCTGGCGATCCAGATGGTGTCGGGGCGCGTCGTCGCCATCATCACGCTGCGCGCCGACGGGACCCTGGCGGGCATCGCGGTCCACGCCGGCAGCGGCCACGCCGCGTTCGACGATCAGCTGACCGGCGCCCTGCGGCGTGTGGGTCGGCTCCCGCCCGTGCCGCGCGCCCTGCTCGACGGTCGAACCGAGCTGAGGGTGATGATCCCCTACACGTTCCGCAGCCCCATGATCCACTGACGGGGGGGCAGAAGAACGGGGCTCGCGCCCTGCGCCTCGCGACGTATACTCACGGACGGCCATGACGCAGGTCGGCACCAGGCGTCGCGGAAAGCGCCACGAGCGCGCGGCACTCGCCGCCTCGGTCCTGGTCGCGGCCGTCGTCCACGCGGCCGCCATCGGAGGCGCCGACGCCACCGGCATGCTCGCCGGCTGGAGCGGCATGGGTGCGTCGTCGACCAAGCCGCGGGAGGCGCTCACGAAGCGGAAGCTCGATCCGAGCTGCGACGGTGACGCGCTCCTCGCCGCCGCCGCGCGCCTGGCCACGTGCGTCACGCCGTTCGCGACCGACGCCGACGCGTGTGTGCGCGACGTGAGCTTGCGGCTCGAGAGCGATCGTCTGCGCTGCCACGTCGACGAGCTCCCGTCGGTCGCGTTCACCCTCACGCCCGTCGACACGCGCGAGCTCGAGGCGATCGATCCCGAGCCGTTGCTCGAGATGCTGAGCGAGGAGCGGCAGCAGGCGTTCGAGCAGAAGCAGGAAGCGCAGCAGCTCGCCCTCGCCGCCGAGGCAGAGAAGCGCAAGCTCGCGGTCCCCCGGGAGGCCCAGGTCGTCGAGATCGCGAAGCCGAACGTCGAGGTGGCGCCCGACGACGCGCGCTTCCTGTCCGAGTACGACAACAAGGTCGACAAGCAGCAGGTGGCGCGCGGCACGAGCCACGAGGAGATCGTCGCGAAGTCCCGCCCCGCCGAGCTCGAGGTGAAGGACAATCCGCGCGAGGCGACCGCCACCCCGCGTGAGCCGGACCTGCCGGGGACCAACGCCGACGCGCCGCGCGCGCCGGGGCTCATGCGCATGCGCGCGCCCGGCGAGGAGCACCCGGCTCAGGCCCCGCAGGAGGCGCACCAGAAGGGGATGCTCGGCGGCCTCGTCGGTCCGCTCGGTGACGGCACGCGCGCGCGCCGGGGCGACGGCCTCATCTCGAGTGAAGAACGTCGGGTGAGCGACCAGCCTCGCGGCGAGGGCGGCGGCGGCGGCGGCGCGCCGCTCGTGCCCAACCTGCGCCCATCGGAGGACGTGCTCGAGCGCGCCGCGGGCGGCGGCAACGTCGACGCCCTCGACGACGTCGAGGAAGGCGAGGAGACGGCGCTCAACAGCAAGCAGTGGGTGTTCGCGAGCTTCTTCAACCGCATGAAGCGCCGCGTCCACCAGAACTGGAACCCGGGGCCGATCTGGCTCCGCCACGATCCGACCGGGCAGGTCTACGGCTTCAAGACGCGGGTCACGCGCGTGCGCGTGACGCTGGACCCCGCGGGCGAGTTGACCCGCATCGTCGTCACGCGAACGTCGGGCGTCGACCTCCTCGACGAGGAGGCCGTGCGCGCGTTCCGGGCGGCGCAACCGTTCCCCAACCCCCCGGGTGGGCTCGTCGACGCCACCGGTGCGATCACGTTCGAGTTCGGCTTCCGGCTCCAGATCGGCGACGGGAACAAGGCGACCTGGAAGATCTTCCGGACGCTCTGACCGAGATCGGTGATCCGGGATCAGTGCTCGGCGGTGAGCGCCGTGTACGCCTCGGGCGAGAGCAGCTCCTCGAGCTCGCCGGTATCCGACGGCTCGATCTCGAGCATCCACGCTGCGCCGTAGCAGTCCGAGTTGACCAGCTCCGGGGCGTCCTTGAGCGCGCTGTTCACCTTGATCACCTTGCCCGAGACCGGCGCGTAGAGATCCGACACCGACTTCACGCTCTCGATCGTGCCGAAGCGCTGGCCCTTGGTGACGAGATCGCCCTCGCGCGCGAGGTCGACGAGCGTGATGTCGCCGAGCTGGTCGACGGCGAACTGGGTGATGCCGACGACGCACGTCGCACCGGTGCGCAGCCACTCATGGTCGTTGGTGTAGCGAAGGTCGGTGGGGTAGCTCATGACGTTTCGTTCCTGCTAGTGCTTGTTCCGCGCGTAGAACTTGCCCTTCACGACGGTCGCGGCGACGTCCTTGCCGCGACAGTCGATCGTGAGCGTGGCGCCCGGCGTCGCCGCCGTCGGGGGAACGTAGGCGAGGCCGATCGATCCGGGCACCGAGATGCCGGGACCGCCGCTGGTGACCGTGCCGATCACCTGCTCGCCCTCGGGTCGCGACCGGTCGACGACGTGGTAGCCGTGGCGCGCGATCGCGCGCTCGTCGATGCGGAAGCCGACCAGCGTGCGCCGCAGGCCGTCCGCCTTCTGACGGACGAGCACGTCGCGGCCGAGGAAGTCGCCCTTCTCGAGCTTCACCGCCCAGCCGAGGCCGGCCTCGAGCGGCGAGGTCGTGTCGTCGAGATCGTTGCCGTAGAGCGGCAGGCGGGCCTCGAGGCGGAGCGAATCGCGCGCGCCGAGCCCGCAGGCGAGCACGCCGCTGGGCGCGCCGGCCTCGAGGATCGCGGACCAGAGCCGAGGCGCGTCGTCGTTGGCGCAGGCCAGCTCGAAGCCGTCCTCGCCGGTGTAGCCGGTGCGCGCCGCCATACACGCGACGCCGGCGATGGTCGTGTCGGCGAAGGTGAAGCTGCCCATCTGCGAGAGGTCGCCGCGACCGCCGGCGAGGTTGTCGACGAGCGCGACCGCGCGCGGGCCCTGGACGGCGATGAGCGCGGTGTCCGCCGACGCGTCCTCGATGTCGACCATCGCGCCGATCTGCTCGCGCATCCACGCCAGGTCCTTGGCGGTGTTCGACGCGTTCAGGATGACGAAGTACTCGGTGGCCGAGCGCTTGTAGAAGATGCAGTCGTCGACGATGCCGCCGTCGGGGCGGCACAGGAGCGTGTAGACCGCCTTGCCGGCCGCGGCGCCGCCCACGTCGTTGGTGGTGAGAAGCTGGACCGCCTCGGTCGCGCGCGGCCCGCGCAACCACGCCTCGCCCATGTGGGAGACGTCGAACAGGCCGGCGCTCTCGCGCACCGCCTTGTGTTCCTTGATCGTGCCGGCGGGGTAAGAGACCGGCATGTCCCACCCGCCGAAGTCGATCATGCGGGCGCCGAGGGCCTTGTGGGCGTCGTAGAGCGGGGTCCGTTGGCCGGGCACGGGCGCATCCTACTCGATCCCCTGTTAGATTCGCCGCGGGGGAGCGTTCTTCCGTCATGCGTTTTCGAAACGTCAGCAAGATGCTCGTGGCGGCGGCGCTCGCCACGGGCGCGGGCGCAGGGGCAGGGGCTTGCGGTGCGCGTCAGACCGACGCGACCGACACCGTGGTGACGCCGCCGGTGGTGCCGCGGCCCGAGGGCTGGACCCACGTGTCGATCCTCGCGTTGCTCGATCGCCACGCGCCGGTGCCGGCCGACGCGCGCGGCGTCTACGTGCGCACGCCGCACTGCACCAACTGCATCGAGATCGTGCGCGGCCCCGAGCTCTACGGCGCCTGCACGGAGACGCCGTGCGCCGTGCCGATGGCGAAGGATCCCTACGCCGATCGGCTGCTCTACCTCACCGCCGAGGGGCGCGTGCAGGTCGTGCCGTGGTCGGCGCTCGCGCCGGTCGTCGAGCGGCTCGTCACCGAGCGCGGCGCCGCGGCGAGCGACGACCCGGAGATCGCGGTGCTGCGCATGCTGCGCGACGGCGGCAAGCTCGCGCGCACCGACGCGTGGGTCGAGCTCACCGCCGACGGCGCGTTCCGCATCGCCGACGGTTTCCCGCCCGAGCTGCGCCTGCCGGTCGATCACGGCGGCATGCAATACCCCCCGTACGGAGAGCCGGTCGACGGATCGACGGAGGACCCCGCGATCGCGCGCGCGGCCGCGGCGCTGGAGGAGCGGGGCGAGCGGGTCGGCTACCAGTGGGTGGTGGTGCGGCCGCTCGCGCGCGGCAAGCTGGTGACCTTCGGGGCCGGCGGCGGCTGCGCGCCGGGCGGCACCGCGTCGGTCGTCGTCGATGACAACGGCGCGGCGCTGGTCGATCGCACCGACACCGGCTTCCCCGACGAGTGCCGTCCGCGTGGGCGTCGTCCCGAGGGGCTCGCCTCGCGGCCGGACGCGCACGCCGACGACGTCGCGCGCTGGTACGCCGAGGCGATGCACATGGAGGCGGCGAGCGTGCCGGCGTTCGAGCGGCTCGCCGCCGAGCTCGCGGCGCTGGGCGCGCCAGCGCGGCTGGTCCGGGCCGCGCGCGCCGCCGCCCGCGACGAGGTCCGTCACGCGGCGCAGATGACCCGGATGGGGGCCCGCGTGGGCGCCTCGCCGACCGAGGTCGTCGTCGCCGCACGTTCGCCGCGCTCCCTGGAGCAGATCGCGATCGAGAACGCCGTCGAGGGCTGCGTCAACGAGGGCTTCGCCGCGCTCCTCTGCGAGCACCAGGCCCGCACCGCCTCCGATCCCGCCGTCGCGCGGGCCATGACCTCGATCGCGCGCGACGAGCAAACCCACGCCGGCCTCGCCTTCGCGATCGCGACCTGGCTCGACACCCAGCTCTCGCCCGCCGCCCGCGCCGCCGTCGCCCGCGCCGTCGACGCCGCCCTCGCCGCGCTACCGGCGCTCGCGGCCGCGGAGGCGACGCGCTACGCGTCCGCCGCCGCGCCACTCGGCCTGCCGTCGCCTTCCGTCGCCCGCGCCGTCGCCGTCTCCTACACCACGTGGCTGCGCTCCGAGGCCTGTGGCCTTCTTCCCGACGCCTGACGCCCGAGGCCCGAGGCCGCCGTGAGGCGTCAGCCTCACGGCTCCACCGTGACGTGCTCGGCCGTGACCGCCGGATCCTTGGTGCGGCCCGCGACCTCGAAGTGACCGCGCCGCGGCGCGACCAGCCGCGCCGTCTCGCGCCATCGCCCGCGCACGCGCCGCGACAGCGTGAGCCGCAGGTCGCCGATGCACGAGTTGTGGCAGTAGGATGCCTCGCCGTCGGGGTCGTGGTAGCTCGCGCGCACGAGGTCCTCGGGGCGGCAGCTGAACTCGCCCTCGAGCCGCTCGCCGAAGCTGCGCGCGACGAAGCGATAGCGGCCGGTGCTGGTCTCGTACGCGGGCGCGAGCAGCGCCTGCTCCAGGCGGTTGAGCACGATCTCCTCGCCGTCGAGCCACAGCGTCGCGACGGTCATCGGCGGCAGCTTGAGGCCGCGGCGCACGAGGCGCACCGAGAGCACCTCGAACGCGGCGCGTGGTGCGTCGTCGAACGCGTTGCAGTGGCCCCAGGCCCACGCGTAGGCGTGCTTCTTGCCCCACAGGTGCGTCTGCCCGCCGCGCGCGCCGCGCACGTCGAAGCGCTTGCCGTCGACGGTGATCGTGCCGTCGATGACGACGTCGACGTTGGGCGAGAGCACGGTCGTCTGCGCCAGCCCACCGCCGCGATAGAAGAACGAGGGCAGCTGGTGGAGCGTCTTGCCCGCCGGCGTCCAGCGCAGGTCCCACTCGGCGGCGTGGCCGTCGCCGGAGATCGCGCCCTTCGCGCTGTCGTGGCCCAGGCGGTTGCCGCCGATCGTCACCGAGAACGGCTCGCCCGCGCCCGGCATCGGCGACACGAACGCCGCGATCGGGAACTTGCGGTTGATGCCGAACGTGCGCGCACCGTCGGCGACGCCCGCGGCGTCGAACCTCGCGAACCAGAGCTGCGCGTACGGCTCGCCCTGACCGTCGAGCGGCGCCTCGAGCGTGTAGCGGATCCAGTAGCCGTCGCGGCTCGCCGGATCGTTGAGCGTCAGGTACCAGACCTCGTAGTGGCCGCGTCGCTGACCGTCCCAGCGGCGGAGGTTGTCGGCTTCGGTCGTCATGGAAGACTCTTTGGCGAGTTCGAGGCCGGCAGCGCGTCGCGGCGCGGCTTGCCCATCACGAACATCGACGCGCGTGACGTCACGGCGCGCGGCGACAGGCCGGTGAAGAAGCAGGAGAGCTTGTTGAGGAGACCGGTCACCAGCGTCTTCTTTCCCCGCAGCATCGCGCGCACGCCCTTCTCGGCGACGACCGCCGCCGACAGCATCGACGCGTTGGCGAGCTTGCCGTAGTTGCCGGCGCCCGCCGTCGCGTGGAACTCGGTGTGGGTGCCGCCGGGGCACAGGCAGTGCACGCGCACCGCCTTGCCCTGCTGCTCGTAGTGGAGCGCCTCGGAGAAGTTGCGGACGAAGACCTTGCTCGCCGCGTACGTCGCGAAGTTCGGCACCGGCTGCCACGCGGCCATCGAGGCGACGTTCATGAGGTACGCCGGCCGATCGGTCGGGCGGTCCCGGTGGGCGAGGACGAACGCGTGCGACAGCTCGACGAGCGCGAGGATGTTGAGGCGCAGCATCTCGGTCTCGCGCTCGAGCGCGATGTCGCCGAACGGGCGGAAGTGCCCGAAGCCGGCGTTGTTGATCAGGATGTCGACGGGGCCGCCCGCGGTCGCTCGCTCCCAGAGCGCCAGCGCGGCTCCCGGCGCCGACAGATCGGCGACGACGACCTCGGCCGCGACGCCGTGCGCGTCGCGGAGCTCGGCCGCGAGCCTCTCGAGCTCGGGGCCGCGCCGCGCGCTCAGGAGGAGCGAGGCGCCGCGCCGGGCCAGCGCGCGCGCGATCTCCGCGCCGATGCCGCCCGAGGCACCGGTCACGAGCGCGCGCTGGCCGGACAGCTCTCCCATGCCGCGAGTTATACCTTCGATCCATGCGGTTCGAGATCGAGTCCGACGAGATCGTGGGCACGGGCGGCTTCCTCACCCTGCGCCGCCTGCGCATGCGCAACCGCCGCGACGACGGCTCGCTCTCCGCGCGCTACGTCTGCGACTTCGTCGTGCGGCCCTACGGTCTCGACGCGGTCGTCGTCGTGGTCTGGCACCGCCGCGCCGACGGCGGCGTCTCGGTGCTGGTGCGCGACGGCCTGCGTCCCGCGCTCTTCTTCGGGCGCGATCCGACGACGCTGCCCATCGCCGAGGCCGCGCCGCGCATGATGCTGACCGAGCTGGTCGCCGGCATCATCGAGGAGGGCGACCGCGGGCTCGAGGGTGTCCGCGCGCGCGCGGCCGCCGAGGTGCTCGAGGAGGCCGGCTTCGCCGTCGACGCCGCGGCGGTCGAGGTGCTCGGCGCCGGCAGCTTCCCGAGCGCGGGCTCGATGCCCGAGAAGTTCCACTACACCGCGGTCGAGGTCGACCCGGCGGCGCAGCAGCCGCTCGGCGGCGACGGGTCGCCGATGGAGGAGGGGGCGGTCACGCGCTGGCTCGACCTCGACGAGGCGATCGCCGCCTGCCTGCGCGGCGAGCTCGAGGACACGAAGACCGAGCTCGGCCTGCGCCGCCTCCGCGATCGCCTCGGCGCGCGCTGACCCCGCTCAGGCCTTCGGGCGGTCGCGGTCGGCGCGGAGCCGCGCCAGGACGCCGACGAGGTGCTGGCCGCGCTCGTCGACGAGGACCCTCGCCGCGTTGTTGAGGCCGAGGATGTCGGCGAGCCCGTGCTCGTCGTCGACGGCGTACCAGGTCGCGCCGGCGTCGAGATCGATGCCGTGGCGGGGCAGGGCGAGGTCGCCGCCGCGCGCGACGGCATCGGCCAGCTGCGCGACGACGTCCGAGACCAGGCGCGCGTCGGCCGGCGTGCACAGGGCGACGAGGTCCGGCGCGCCGAACTTCTTGAGCCCGCGCGTGTGCAACGCGTGGGCGCCGTCGTCGCGCGTCGAGTCGGTCTCGAACACGATGCGCAGCTCGCGGGTCACGTCGAGCGCCGAGCCGGCGGGCGCCAGGGTCTCACCGCGGTGGAAGGTCATCGCGTGCACGTCGAGGACCACCGCCGCGCCGCGCGCGACGAAGTGACGGGCGACGCCCCACGCGGCCTGCAGGTAGCCAAGATCGGCGGCGGCCTCGGGCGCCGCCTGCACGACGTGTACGTGATCGGCGGCGTCGAGCGCGGCCAGCGCGACCGGGCCGAGGTCGTCGGACGCGATCGCGCGCAGGGAGCCGCTGCGCCAGCCGTCGAACCATCCGGGGTTGGCGGTGCGGGCGATCGTGCGCACGTCGAGCCCGCCGACGAGATCGGCGCTGGGGACGCCGAACTTCGAGAGGGACAGCGGCACGTTCTCGCTGAGCGGCCCGGCGCTGAACGCCGCGAGCATCACGTGCGGCGCGCGCGCCGCAGCGGGCTCGGTGGTGAACGTCCAGCGCACGGGAGGTGCCATCTCAGCCTCTCGATCCGCCCGACGGCCCGCCGTCGTCGTCGGTCGCGACCGGCGAGCCCTGACGCGCGTACTCCTCGAGCTTGCGGTAGAGCGTCTTGCGGTCGAGCCCGAGGCGCTGGGCCGCCCGCGTCTTGTTGCCGCCCTCGTCCTCGAGCACGCGCTCGATGTACTCGCGCTCGAGGTCCGCCATCGTCATGCGGCGCGCCACCGCGGCGGCGAGGAAGTCGCCGGGCTTGCGCTCGCGCACGTGCCCCGGCAGGTCGTCGGCGCGGATCTCCTCGCCGCGCGCCAGCGCGACACCGCGCTCGAGCACGTTGTGCAGCTCCCGCACGTTGCCCGGCCAGCCGTACCCGAGGAGGATCTGCTGCGCGTCGGGCGCGATCGTGAAGCGCCGGGGCGGAGCCTGCTTGCCGCCGACGCCGGCGAGGAAGTGCTCGGCGAGCGGGATGATGTCCTCGGGGCGACCGCGCAGGGGCGGCAGGTCGACGCCGATCACGTTGAGCCGGTAGTAGAGGTCCTCGCGGAAGCTGCCGTCGGCCAGCATGGTCTCGAGGTTGCGGTTGGTCGCCGCGATCACGCGCACGTCGACGCGCTGGGTCTTGGTCGCGCCCAGCGGCCGCAGCTCGTGCTCCTGCAGCACGCGCAGCAGCTTGGCTTGCAGCGGCAGCGCGAGCTCGCCGATCTCGTCGAGGAAGATCGAGCCGCCGTCGGCCTCGGCGAAGAGCCCGATGCGGTCGGTGCGCGCGTCGGTGAACGCGCCGCGCTTGTGGCCGAACAGCTCGCTCTCGATGAGGGTCTCGGGCACCGCCGCCAGGTTGACGGCGACGAACGGCTGCCGCGCGCGCGGCGAGTTGTAATGGATCGAGCGCGCGATGAGCTCCTTGCCGGTGCCGCTCTCGCCGGTGATGAGCACGCTCGCCGTGGACCCGGCGATGCGCGCCACCAGCCCGAGCACCTCCTTCATCGCCTCCGAGCGCGCGATCACGTTCTCGAAGCCGTACTGGCGCTCGACCTCGCGCTGCAGCCGCGCCACCTGCCGCCGCAGCGTGCGCTCGCTCAGCGTCTTGCCGACGCGCAGGAGCAGCTCGTCGAGCTCGAACGGCTTGGTGATGTAGTCGTAGGCGCCGAGCTTGACCGCCTTGATCGCGGTCTCGATCGACCCGAACGCCGTGATCATGACGATGTGCGGCGGATCGGGCAGCGCGCCGACGTCGCGGATCAGATCGAACCCGTCGATCTCCGGCATCCGCAGGTCGGTGATGATGAGGTCGACCCGCTCGCTGCGCGCCACCTCGAGGCCCTGCGCGCCGCCGGGCGCCGCGCGCACGCGGTAGCCGGCGTCGCCGAGCTCCTCCACCAGGAGCTCGCGCATGGCGTCGTCATCCTCGACGACCAGGACCGTGGCGGGGGACTCGACCACGACGTCGAACGTAACACGCGCCCGCTGGGACCTAACACGGCACGAACACACGGAAACGCGCGCCGCCGCCGGGCGCGTCGCCCACCTCGATCCACCCGTCGTGCTCCTTGACGATACCGGCACACACCGCCAGCCCGAGCCCGGTGCCGCCCTGGCCGTCCTTGCTCGTGTAGAACGGCTCGAAGATCTTGTCGCGCCGGTCCTCGGGGATCCCCGGGCCCGTGTCGGAGACCTCGATGCAGACGTAGAGCTGCTCCTTGGCCAGCTCGAGGCCGGGGCGCTGGCGGATCGCCGCCGACGTCTCGAGCTCGATCGCGCCGCCGTCGGGCATCGCCTGGATCGCGTTGAGCAGCAGGTTGAGGAGCACCTGCTGGAGCCGGTCGCCATCACCCGAGACCAGGGGCAGCCCTTCTGCGCGGACGAGCCGCGTCTTCACCTTCGCCGCCGAGAACTGGCCGGCGAGGAGCTCCATCGTCGTGAGCGTCAGCGCGTTCAGGTTCACCTTCTGCGGCGCGGTGGGGCCGACCTTGCGTCGCGCGAAGTCGAGGAGCCGCTGGATGATGCGGGTGATGCGCGCGGTCTGCTCGGCGATGATCTCGGCGTTCTTGTGGACCGCCTCGAGGTCGCCCGCCTTCTTCTGCGTCGCGCGCGCGCGCCCGGCGATCACGTTGAGCGGCGTGCCGACCTCGTGCGCGATCTCGGCGGCGATCTGCCCGATCGTCGCCAGCTTCTCGGTGTGGGCGAGCCGCTGCTCGAGGCTCGACTTCGCGTCGTTGTGGCGCTGGGTCTCCGCTCGTGACTCGCGCAGCGAGAACGTCATGTCGTTGAACCGGCTGGCGACGGCGCCGATCTCGTCGTCACGCTCCGACAGGAGCACGTGCGAGAGGTCGCCCTTGGCCACGTCGTCGATGCCGCGCAGGAGCTTGGCCATCGGCTGCGACATCAGGCTCCGCGTCAGGAACCACACCGCGGTGGTCGCGACCCCGCCGATCAGGAAGACCAGCAGGGCCGCGCGCCAGACGTCGCCATCCTTGGCGTCGTCGAGCATGCCGGTCGGCCGCGACAGCTCGAGCATCCCGGTGACGACCAGGCCGCGCGCGCTGCCGGCGCGCAGCGGCACCGCGTAGTAGAGCGCGCCGCCCTCGTGCTCGAGGAGCGCGAGCTGCGGTGACTCCGCGAGGTAGCGCAGGCGGCGGGTCTGCTGCGGCGTCAGCCCCAGCGGCGGCGCGGTGCCGGGCGGGTCCGCGGGCACGATCACGACCTGCCAGGGCGTGGTGCGGGCCAGCTCCCGCGCGAGGTTGCGCGACAGCGCGGCCACGTCGAGGTCCGGCGTCTTGCCCCCCAGCTCCTCCAGCGCCGTGCGCATCGCCATGGCGGTGGCGCGCGCCTCGGCGGCCAGGGCCTCGCGCCGCGCCCGGTCGCGCCCGCGCACCTCGAACGTGGCGTACACGACGAGGGTCAGCGTGACCGACAGCGCGGTGGCAAACGTGATGCGCGTGCCGATCCGCACACTCGAATACTAGCCCGGAAGCTAGGATCGGACCGTGCCGCCGCCCCCGCGCGTTACCCCCGCCGTTGCCGCCGTACTGCTCTCCGCCGCCGCGGCGCTCCTCGCCGCGCCGCGCGCCGCGGATGCGTGCTCGACCTCGTGCAACGACCCAGGGTTCTTCGTGCCGGGCGACGGCGCGACCGTGCCCGCCAACCTGCCGGGTATCTTCTGGCGCGCGCGCTACGACGCCGGTCCGGGGGGGCCGCCGCCGTCGAACGTGACCCTCACCGCGACCACCGATCCGGAGACCCCGCTGGGCTTCACGGCGATGGCGCTCGCCGAGTACCAGTACCTGCTCGTGCCCGACGCGCCGCTCGTCGCGGGCACGACCTACCACCTCGCGGACGCTTCGGCGTGCGACTTCGGCACGGGCGTTCCCAGCGCGTCGGCGACCTTCACCGTCGGCCCCTCCGCGCCGTTGCCGACCACGCTCGGTGCCCTCGCCGTCACCCAGCTGCCCCTGCGCACCGACACGATCGCCTCGGGCGGCGGATCGTGCTCGATGGAGGCGGTCGTGGCCAGCGCCGCCGTCGCTGTCGACTACACGCAGGCCAGCGATGCGGCGCCGTGGCGCGACGTCCTCCACTTCGAGACCCTGGTCGACGGCCAGCGCTGGCTCGGGCGCCGCGACATCCTGACGCCGATCGCGCCGGGCGCCAGCTGGGTGGGGCGTGGGTTCGACCGCATCTACACGATGTGCAGCACCGACGACCCGTTCAGCAGCCCGGCAAACCAGGCTTCGCCGGGCACCCACCAGGTGCAGCTGCGCGCGACGCTACCGGGCACGACCGTCGCGCTCGCGACCACCACGGCCGCGATCGAGCTCACCTGCCCGCCGCCGGACGACCCCGGCCCGGACGGCGGCCTCGTCGATCTCGACGACGCCGGTGGCTGCTGCTCGTCGGCGTCTCGCCCCGGCGCCAGCGCCGTCCTGGCGCTCCTCGTCGCGCTCGCGGTCGTTCGGCCCGCGCGCTCGCGTCGTCGGCGCTTCCGGATGCCACCCGAGCGGCAGGTCCGTTCGCGCTCGAGATGCTAGCTTCCGTGACCGTGAGCCTGGGACGAGCGAGCCCCGAAGGGGCTCCCATCGCGAACGAACCTCCGGGATTCGTCCGGCGCTCGTGGCCGTGGCTGGTCGGCAGCGCCATCCTCGCGGTCATCATCGCGCGCGTACCCTTCGCGGCGTTCAGCGACGCGATCGCGCACGGTCCGCACCACTGGCTCGCCCTGATCTCCGTGGTCGTCACGATCGTCGTGCTCGGTACGGAGTCGGCGGCGACGTGGGTGGGGCTCGTCGCGACCGGGGTGCGTCGTTCGTTCGTCGACGTCCTCGCCGTGCGGGGCGCGACGTACATGCTCTTCCTCGTCAACTACGCGCTGGCCCAGGGCGGCTTCGGCTACTACCTCCACAAGACCGGCACGAGCGCACGGCGGGCCGTCGGCGTGACGCTCTTCCTCGTGGGCACGAACGTTGCGGCGTTGCTCCTGCTCACGTCAGCGGGTTGGGCGGTCGAGGGCATCCCGGTACCGGAGTGGCTGTGGTGGGCGCTCGCCATCGGGAACGCGGGCTTCGTCTTCTATCTCGCCGTCATCGCGCTCACGCCGAACGTGCTCGCGCGCGTCGCGTGGCTCGCGCCGCTGTTCGACGCAGGGGTGCGCGGTCACGCGCTCGCGATCGCGGCACGGATCCCGCATGTCGTCTTCATCGTGCTCTCGCAGTGGCTCGCCATGCGGGTCTGGGGGATCGACGTGCCCGCTGCTGCCGCGTTGACCATCGTTCCGGCGATCCTGATCGCGGCGGCCCTGCCCATCACGCCGGCCGGGTTCGGCACGACCCAGGCCGCGACCGTGTACTTCTTCAGCCAGTACGCCGCCGGCGCGACCGCCGACGAGCGTGCGGCCGACGTGCTCGCCTTCTCGATCGTCTACTTCGTCTACGGGCTGCTCGCGGTGATCCTGGTCGGCCTGCCGTGCGTACCGCGTGCGCGGCGGGCGGGTGTCACGAACGAGGCGTCATGAGCGGCGCCCGCCACGATCGGCGGCGCCCGGCCGCCATCAAGGAACCGTTCGCGGCGGGGCGGACCACCCGGCGGCGCGCTTCTCGAGCGGCCAGTCCCGGGGCGGCGTCGCGTGGCGCGCCGCTTGTCCTTGCCCGAACTGATGGGACATGTACGCGAGCCACCCCATCGAGATGGGCTTCGAGCCGTTGGGCATGTGGTGATCGGTGATCGACGAGCCGGTGAAGCCGAACAGGAGCAGGAGCGCGCAGACCGAGCCGATCACCCCGGACTGCGTACGCACGGGATGCTCCCGGCTGAGCCGCTCGACGGCGTAGAAGACCGCCAGCCCGCACAGGACCAGGAGGCAGTACGAGATCTGGGCGGTGGTCCGCGGGTAGTACTGGACCAGCCTCGTCTCCCACAGGAAGTGGGCGTACCAGAAGCGCAGGAGCCAGCAGCCGGCGAGCATGCTCGCGACCGCGATCACCGCCGTGCGCCCCCGGCCGAGCGCGATCGCCAGGCCGGTGCCGGCGACCATGACGATCGTGAAGAGGCCCACGCCGCCGAGCTCGCCGTGCGGCGGCCACGGCCCGGTGTTGCCCGGCAGGTCGCCGCGCCACATCGCGACGTACGCTGGTTCGACGCCGACATCGAAGTAGATGTAGTTGTCGTCCGCGATCATGACCGGGTCGGTGAGGACCGCGTACGTGTAGCGCCCGGCGACGAGCGCGAACATCACCGCGGCGGCGGCGCAGAGCACCAGCGCGCGGTTCCGAGCCGCGCCCCGCCATGGAAACAGGATCAGCGCCGCGACCAGCACCCCCGGGGCAGACCACTGGAACCACCCGGAGTAGATCAGGCAGAGGATGCCGAACCCCGCGCCATAGACCACACCCAGGCGCGCCATCGCGATCGGCGTCTCGTCGCCGGCGCGGCGGAGGACGCGCAGGAACGCGATGACGATCGGCACGAGCATCATCAGCACGACGTTCGCGTAGGGCTTGTACGGCGAGGGCTGGATGAGCGGGAGCGCCGCGATCACGCCGACGCCGAGCGCCCACCCCGGGCGCAGGACCAGTCGCCAGCTCAGGTACGTCGCCGGGCCGAGGAGCGCGGTGCCGATGACCTGCATGTGCTTCATCGCGTGCGCGGACGAGATGTCGAGGACATCGGCGTACCCGGCGAGCAGGTACATGGCCAGCGGCGGGTAGGTCGGCGGAGGCTCCTTGCCGGCGCGCACCGCGTCCGTCCATTTGACGAGGTCGCCGGCGTCGCCGTTGAGGCCGTTCAGTCCGAACGGGGTACCGTGGAGCGAGACCAGGATGCCGCCCGCGATCACGCCGGTCGCGAGCCCTGCGATCGCGGCGAAGACCAGGCGCGAGGTCGCCTCGAACCCCGCCCCGCGCCGCGCGCGCGCTGCCACGACCGTGATCGCGATCAACACCAGCGCGCACAGCGTGTAGCGCAGCCCCATGCTGGCCATGCCGCTCACCTGCCCGATGCGTTTCATCGGGTCGACCCGGATGTTCAGGCACAGCAGCGGGAACAGCGCCGCGGCGCCGAGCGCGACGGCCACCTCCGCGGCCCGCCATTGCCAGCCGCCGGGCCGCATCGTCGACGGGGGTAGGGGAGCGTCTCTCGCGTCCTGCGTCAAGGCGCGCGCAGGCTATCACGAAGGCTCACCGAACCCGTGATATGAGAGCGGCCTGCGCATCTCCAGCGTCACGCCGTCGTTCAACCAGGGCCGGTTCCTGCGCCGGACCATCGACAGCGTGATCGAGCAGACCGGCAGCTTCGTTCTCGACGACCGCCCGATCAGCTTCTACAAGCACTACCGCCTGCCCGCCGTCGGCGATCCCCAGATCCTGCTCCGGCAACGCACATGACCTGCGTGGTCTGCAAGCGCACCGCCACGACCCCGCTCTACGAGGTGAACGGGTTCGAGATCGTGCGGTGTCCCTGTGGGCTGGTGCGCACGGTCCTGCCCGATGGCTTCGATCCCGCGTCGATCTACACCGACGCCTATTTCCAGGGCGGACACCCCGACGGGTACGCCGACTACGCCGGCAGCGGCGAGGCGTTGCGCCACGAGTTCCGGCGGATCGTGGCGGCGCTACGCCGTCACGTCAGCGGCGGACAGCTGATCGAGCTGGGGTGCGCATACGGCTACTTCCTCGACGAGGCGAGCGTGGCGTTCGACGTGTGCGGCGTCGACATCAGCGACCACGCGCGTCAGGTGTGCGCGGCGCGTGGTCACCAGGTGGCGCCTGCGGCGACGCCGGCGTTCCTCGCGGAACACGGGCCGTTCGACGCCGCCGTGATGCTCGACGTGCTGGAGCACATGCCGGACCCCGCGGCCGTGCTCGATGATCTGCACCGCGCCATGAAGCCAGGCGCCCAGCTGATGATCACGACCGGTGACCACGGGGCGGTGCTCTCGCGCGTGATGGGCCGCAGGTGGCGCCTCATGACGCCGCCGCAGCACCTGTGGTTCTTCTCGCCGCGCACGGTGAGCGCGCTCCTCGCCCGGCACGGCTTCCGCGTCCACACCACCGAGCACCCGTGGAAGCAGGTGCCGCTCGCGCTCGTCGCCTACCAGGCGACGCGCTACCTGGGCGGGCAGGGTCTGGTGCGGCGCTTCGTTCCGCCGGGGCGGGTCCCCCTGAACCTGTTCGACGCGATGCGCATCATCGCCGAGCGCCGCTGAGCGTGACCTCGATCAGTACAGCTTGGGCATCGCGTTGATGGTCTGCAGCGCTTCCTCGGCGGAGAACCCGATGAGCTGGGCGTACTCCCGGATCGAGCGCCAGCGCGGCTGCGCGTATTCGGCGGATCGGCGCAGCGCCTCGGCGCGGTCGATGTGGCCCTCGCGCACCATGTTCGACAGCATGCAGTCGTCCTCGGTGAACCCGGCGACGGTCTGGTAGATGTAGTTGTAGAACGCCGCGGTGCCGTCGCCGATGCGCCAGGTGGTCGTGGTGTCGGTCTCGGCCTCCCAGTCGTACTCGCGTCGGATGGTCGAGACGATCTCGTCCTCGCGCCACGGAAGGTAGTGGAAGAGGTAGAGGAAGTCGTCCTTCACCACGAAGGTCTGCCAGAACGCGTTCCAGGTGTCCTTCAGCGACTCGTTGATGTAGGCCGGGTTGGCGAGGTAGCTGCGTCCGAAGTAGCGCAGCATCCCGATCTTGTTGCGCAACGACATGCCGGTGAGCGTGTTGCCGTGGTCGTCCTGGTCGACGCCCATGAACCCGGTCTTGTACGGCGCGTCCTCGATCAGGTTGCCGGTGCAGAACACCACGAGCTTGATGCCGGTCTCCTGGCGGAGCGCGCGTGCGTGCGCGTAGAATTCCTTGTCGCCGGCCATGAAGAGCGTGACCATGCCGAGTTCGGGCTTGCGCAGCCACGCCTGCACGTTCTTGCGGATGTAGCGGCGCTTGGCGGTGATGTCCGCCGACCGGACGATGTGCTCGACCCCGAGCTTGCCGCAGACCCGCGCCTGGTTGCGGCGCGCCAGATCGGTGACCATGCCCCAGTCGTACGTGAAGGCGACCGGGTTCATGCCCAGCACCTTCTTGACGTAGTGCAGCCCGTACGACGAATCGCGCCCGCCGGAGAGCGCGACGATCACGTCGGGCGATCCGTCCCTGGAGCGATACGGTTCCACCGCGCGCAGGAGCGCCTCGGCGCCCCGGGGCTCGATCCGCTTCCACGTGCGGCAGAAGTGGCAGACGCCTTCGCGGTCGAGGCCGACGAACGGGTAGGTCTCGGGCAGGATGCAGCGCACGCATCGGCGCAGCGCCCGCGCGTCCGAGCTGTGATCGACGATCTCGATCCGTCCGCGCGGCGCGGGTGGCGACGACGGCCGGGGCGCGCTCGCCGTCAGCGGTCCGACGAGCGGGAACGCCTGGCGCGACAGATCGGCGAGGCCGACGATCATGCCCGTTCCCGCGGTGAGCTGCTCGATCGCGCCGCCGGAGACCGAGCGCTCGTCGAGCAGCTTCTGCAAGATGAAGCGCTCGGATGCGAACACCACCACGCCGGTCACGGGGTCGGCGAGCTGGAAGAGCGAGCCGGTGTTGGTGGCGAGCAGCATCTGGTCGCGATCGTCGAAGAGCATGGCGATCGACGCCGACCCCTCGATCTCGGCGAAGGTCGCGCGTGTGGCCGCGACGAGGTCGCCGCTGCGGTCGAGCTCGCTGCGCAAGAGCGCGGCCAGGACCTCGCTGTCGACCTCGCCGCGCACCGCCAGCGACGGGTGGCGGGCCACCAGCGCTCGGTCGTTGACGATGATGCCGTTGTGCAACGCGACCGCGCCGTGCGTGACCACCGGCTGGTTGTTGTCCTGGTTCGACTGGAACCCGTTCGTCACGAGCCGCGAGTGACCGGTGATCGCCAGCGGCCGACGATGTCCGGTCATGGCAGCGTCGCGGCGCGCGAAGGCGTCACCGAGCAGGCCCTGCAGCCGGGGGCTCTTCAGGAAGTCGGCGACCGAGCCCCCCTGCTTGAGCACGACGATACGGATCCCGTCATGAACCGCGAGTCCGACCGCCTCGCGCCCGCGGGTCTCCGATGCACGAAGAAGCGCGATGACGAGCGCGCGGCCGGCCGTACCTTCGAGGCGCGCGTCGGGGGCGCAGAGGATGCCGAAGATGCCGCACATGTTGAGGTGCGGGGGAACATACATCAGGGCAGACCGCGGGCCGGTCAGCCACTGCGCCGTCAGTGGGCGAGCGACTCGGTGCGCTCGCTGTCGCCGTCGGTCGATCCCTCGACGGTTCCATCGGTACGTGCGCGCAAGCGCCCGTTGCCGTTGCCGTTACCGTTGCCCTCGGTCGCTGTCGGCGGGCCCAGGGTCGGCGCGAGCTTGGCCATCCGCTTGGCGGCCTTCTCGGCCTTCTCCGCGGCCTTCTCGGCCTTCTCCGCGGCCTTCTCGAGCTTGGACGCTGCGTCGCTGGCCACCGCCTTCGCCGCCGACTCCTTCTTGTCGATCGACGCTGCGGCCGCCTCGCGCTCCTCGCGCCGCTTCTCACGCATGCGCCGGAGCCCGCCGCTCATGATCTCGGCGATGAGCGAGTCGTACTCGATGCCGACCGCCTGGGCGATGAGCACGAGATCCGAGTACCCCGGCGTCAGCCCGGGCAGGGGGTTCACCTCGAGGACGTAGATGCGGCCGTCCTCCGCCATGCGCAGGTCGACGCGCGCCACGTCGCGACAGTCGAGCGCCCAGAACGTCGCCCGGGCGATCTTCTCGATCGCCTTCTGCTCCGACTCGGTCAGCTTGGCAGGGCACTGGTAGAAGACGTGCTTCTCCCACTCTTGCTTGACCGCGTAGTCGTAGACCGGGCGCTCGTTGTCTTCGTCCTTGAAGCAGATCTCCATGGGCGCGAGCACGCGCGGGCGCTTGTCGCCGAGCAGGCCGACCGTGAACTCGCGGCCGGCGATGTACTCCTCGACCAGGGCCGGCTGCCGGTAGCGTTCGACACACGCCTTGACCGCTGCCCGCAGCTCCTCCTCCGTGTCGCACACGCTGGTGGAGCCCTCGATGCCCTTGCTCGACCCCTCGGCGTTGGGCTTCACGATGAGCGGGAAGTCGAGGTCCGGGGAGATCCGCTCCCTCGCCGACTCCATGACCTGGAACTTGGGCGTGAGGATGTCGTGCTGCATCAACACCTTCTTGCAGAGCGCCTTGTCCAGGGCGATCGCAAGCGTGGCGCTGTCGGAGCCGGTGTAGGGGACGCCGAGCAGCTCGCACAGGGCGGGCACCTGAGCCTCGCGGTTGCGGCCCTCGACGCCCTCGGCGATGTTGAAGATGAGGTCGACGTCGGCCTCCGCGAGCACGCGGGGCAGGTCCGGCGTGGCCTCCAGGTGCACGACGATGTGCCCCTGCCGCGCCAGCGCGTTGGCGATGGCGATGATGGTCTCCGGCGGATCCCACTCGGCCTCGTCATCGCCGTCGTGGTCGCGCTTCACGTTGTAGGTGAAGCCGACGCGGATGGGCTGCGCGCGGCCGACGCGGCGACCGACGCCGAGCTGGCTGGCGGTGGCGAGGCCCGACCGGAGGGCGGCTGCGTTCAGGATGGTGGCGATGGTCGCCGCGTACCCGAGGCCGAGCTGCGACGTCGCCACGAACAGCGGCGCGCTGGGTGCGAGCGAGGGGATCGCGTTGGCCTCGAGGAAGTAGATGCGGCCGTCCGGCGCGATCCGGAAGTCGACCCGGGCGACGTCCCGCAGCCCCAGCGCGGCGATGACGTCCAGGGTGATCTGGCGCAGGCGCGCGGCGATGTCGCGCGGGATGCTGGCCGGGCAGCGCAGCTGCACCTTGCCGGGGTCCACGTTCTTGAGCCGGTAGTCCCAGACGTTGAATGGCCGGTCGGCCGACGTCTCCACCAGCAGCTCGACCGGTGCGAGCAGGCCGTCGTCGTGGCCGACGCCGTCGATGTAGCCGACCATGACGTCGATGCCCTCGACGTACTCCTCCACCAGGACGCCGTCCGGGTAGGCCCGCAGGGCGCTCTTGAGCACGGCCGGCAGATCGCGCGCCTCGCGCACGACCGAGCCGTCTCGACCCGAGCCGCCGTTGCCGCTGCCGTTGCCGTTGCCGCCGCCATTTCCGACGTAGATGCCCTTGCTCGAGCCCTCGTGGTTCGGCTTGACGATGACGGGGAAGGCGAGGCCCACGCCACTCTCGAGCACACGCTCGAAGTTGCGCGGGTTGACCAGGCAGGCGCGCGGGGTGTCGACCCCGGCCTTGGCCACCATCAGCTTGGTGAGCCACTTGTCGAGGGTCAGCGCGTTGGCGTACGCGTCCGATCCCGTGTACGGGATCCCGAGCTCCTCGAAGAGGGCAGGGTAGAGCGCCTCGCGCAGCTTGCCCTGCTGGCCCTCCGCCGTGTTGAAGATGACGTCGGGGTCGATGACCTCGAGCCGCTCGAGGAGCGTGGACGCAGGTCCGGAGACCTCGACCTTCTCCACCTCGTGGCCCGCCGCCTCGAGGGCGGCAGCGATCGCGTTGACGGTGTCGACGCTGTCGAACTCGGCTTCCTTCTCGGAGTGCCGGACGTCAGTGAGTCGAAGATTGTGTGTGAACGCGATCTTCATGCGATGCCGATGCTCATGTTCTAGCAAAGCGGTGTGACAGCGCATTCGTCAAGCAAGATCGTCTCGGATCTCGTGCTACCAATGCGGCATGTCGGTCACCGAGATCTTCGACGTTCGCACCACGACGCGCATCGAGACGATCGACATCACCTCGCTGGTGCGGTCGGCGATCCGGAAGAGCGGCGTCGACAGCGGCCTCGCGTGCATCTTCTGCCCGCACACCACCGCCGGGCTCACCATCCAGGAGAACAGCGACCCGAAGGTGAAGGCCGACCTGGTCGGTCACCTCGGCAAGGTCGTGCCGCACGATGGCGGGTACGTGTCGGCGGAGGCGAACTCGGACGCGCACATCAAGAGCTCGATCATCGGCGCGTCGCTGACGCTCATCATCGACGCGGGCAAGCCGGTGCTCGGCACCTGGCAGGCGCTCTACTTCTGCGAGTTCGACGGCCCGCGCAGCCGGCGGGTGATGGTGAAGGTGATCGCGGGCTGACGCACGACCGCCGCAGGCGGGCGTGACGTCAGCCCCCGTGCCCGTGCCCGTGCCCGTGCCCGATCCGCCTGCCTTTCCGGGCACTCGCACGCATGCGTCGTCCGGCCGTCTCGTGCGTCAATATGGAGGTATGCGCCTCGCCGCTCTCCTCTCTCCCCTCTCCCTCTCCCTCTCCCTCGCGCTCTCCTTCGGCGCCACCGCCTGCGGCCCCAAGGCTCGCCCTGTGGCGCCGGCGCCCACCGATGCCACGACGTCGCTCGATCCCGCGAGCGATCTCGGCAAGGCCGGCCCCGGATCGGGCACGGGCACGGGCACGGGCACGGGCACGGGGGTGGCGTCGCGGCCAGGCACGGGAGATGGCGTCACTCATTACGACCTCGAAGAGATCCGCCTGTCCGCTTCCGCCACCGGCGACATCACCGCCACCGCCCCCTCGCAGCTGCTCGATCAGGCCAAGGCGGCGCTCGATGCCGGTCGCCCGCAGGAAGCCATCGCGCTCTACCGGAAGCTCGCGGCCGACTTCCCGACCTCGAAGCTCGCGCCCGCCGCGCTCTTCAACGTCGGCATCGTGCTGGAGAACCTCGGTGACATCCCGTCCGCGGTGATCGCGTACCGCGACGTCGTCACGACCTTTCCGGCCGGCCGCGAGTCGCTCGACGCGCACCTGCGCGCGGCGGCGCTCGAGGCGGAGAAGAAGGCGTGGAAGGACGCCGAGCGCACGCTGCGCGAGATCGACCTGCGCAAGGACGTGAGTCACCTCGATCGCATCGAGGTGCAGGCCCGACTCGGCTACGTGCTGCTCATGCAGGAGCGCGCGGCCGACGCGCGCGGCGCGCTGGAGGCCGCGATCGCGTCGTGGCGCAAGGCGACGCGGGTGGACGACCGCTACTACATCGCGATGGCGCACTACTACCTGGGCGAGCTCGCCCACCGCGAGTTCGGCAAGGTGCTCCTGCGATCGGCGGACACCATGCTCAAGGCCGACCTCGTGCAGAAGGAGCAGCTCGCCGCGCGGGCGTACGATCGGTGGCGGCAGGCGCTCGAGATGAAGGATCCGTACTGGTCGCTCGCCGCCGGCTATCGCATGTCGCACGTGTTCATGGAGCTATGGCTGACGGCGGTGCATGCGCCGCTGCCCGACGGGCTCGACGCGGC